>CAYNNX010000059.1:0-24665 GCA_964398515.1 uncultured Streptantibioticus sp.
GGTTTTACTGGAGGGGGAAAATGGAGTCACATAAATTCGAAAGAGAATGGTACAAGACGCTGGAAGCCGACGAGCAGCCACCCTCTCAGGAGTAGCGCGAGGTGGAGCGCAGCGCCCGACCGGTCAGTGACAGGGGCTGCGCCCTCTCGGTCATGCCTCGCATCGGCCGCGGGGCTCACCAGATCAGCCCACCACGGCGTTCCGGGTCGTCGGTGGTGCGCGCGTCGGCGTAGCCGCCGTCCCGGGCCCGCTGCTCCAGGCACGTCCGGATCGCCGCCACCGACGCCGCCGGCCCCCTGACCAGCACCTGCGCCTCAGCCGGGTCACCGCTGCTCAGCAGCGCCTCAGCGTCACCGCCCGGATAGTCCGTGCACTCGTGAGAGTCGTCCATGCCTTGGCCAACGCTGCAGTTACGGCCACGACACGGGCGGGAGCGCGAAATTTCCCCGCCAGCAGCGTACTCGTCAGTGCTCCGGGGCATGGCGGCCACGCGCCGGCCGAGGCAGGAACACCGTGCGGGCTGGCGCCGTGAGCCAGCCCACCGTCGGCCTTACCCGACGAGAACCTCGGTGTAGGGAACGGACCAGACGACAGGATGGGCGATGCCGTGCCCCGTGTATCCGTCCTCGCCGAAGGCTTCCCCGTGGTCGGCGCATATCACGACGAGCCAGCGCCCGGCCCCGGGCAGCGCTTCAATCAGTCGGCCGAGCTGGCCGTCCGCGTAGGCCAAGGCCGCAGCCTGGCTGTCCCACGAGTCCGCGCTGACACCGCCTGGTAGGTAGTGGTGATGCGGCACGTGGGTGGCGGAGACGTTGATGAACAGGAACAGCGGCTGGCCAGGGGGTCGGTCGGCCAGGATGTTGAGGGCATGGTCCACCTGGTAACGGGGGGATTCCGGCTCCGGGCTGCAGAACTCCGGCTTCCAGTGAGCCTCGGCGAACATGGCGGGGAACACGCTGCCCAGCGGCGTCTCGGAAGAGAAGTACGTGACGCCGCCGATGCAAACCGTGCGGTAGCCGATGGCCGAGAAGCCGTCGAGGATGTTCGCGGCCGGGAAGACGTACGTCGTGAGCCGGATCGCCTTGCCCACCGGGGGCTGGCATTCCCACAGACGGGTGGCCGGCTGCGGCACAGCTGGTTTGGGCAGGAACCCGGCGAAGAACGCCTGGTGGGCAGGGAAGGTGAACGTCCCGGGGGTGCGGCGCTCTTCCCACTGGCCGCCCGGCATCAGTGCCTTCAAGGCGGGGGTGCGGCCTGCGGCCAGGGCGGCGCGGGCCACGTCGTAGCGCAGGGAGTCCAGCGTGATGAATAAGACGTGGCGGCGCTCTGTCCCGATGGCCTGGTTGGCGTCGATCACAGGTCAGCCCTCCGCCACGGCGTACTGCTCGGTCTGTCGTCGCGTCGAAGGATGCGGCCCTTGGACGTCTCGTTGACCGGGATGGGTACCTGATCGCGGGCGATCACTTCACGGATGCGCGACAGGCCGGTGTCTTCCCCCATCTCCTTGCCCTCGGCGGTGAACAGGCGCATGGACACGGAGCCGCTGTCGTCTGCGGTGATGAGCACCCCTGGAACCTGGAGGGTACGGATGCCGTAGGCCAGCAGCTCCTCCGAGCCCGCGCCGAGCATGGAGACGGTCGCGCCGTAGTGCTTGCAGTTGATGGCCCCCTGGGCGAAGCGTTCGGCGAACTGCCGCGAGAGGTCCTGGCCGTCGTGGACGACGGCGACGCCGTGCGCCTGGGTCATCAGGATCAGGCAGGAACCGATCCACCAGGCGACGCCGTCGTGGATGTGTTCGGGGTAGGTGCCGTGGACGCGATCGTCGGAGATCACGCGGGGCAGGTCAACGGGGTTGAGCATGAGCGGTCTCCAGCAGGTTGTGGACTTCCTCGGCCAGTTCCTCGGGGGTGCGGCCGTCGGTCTTGACGTGTACGGCGGTGGGGTCGTGCGCGGCCAGCTGCCGGTAGAGCCCCTGTACCTGGTCGAGCAGCCCTTCGCGCTCCAGGAGGAGACGATCACTCTTGGAGAAGTCGGGCTTGATCTCCATGCGGCGCCGTAGCTCGGCTTCGCTGACGTCCAGATATACCGTCAGGTTCGGCCGGGGCAGGTGGGCCATGAATGGCGCAGCAAGCCCGGTCACCGCTTCGAGGTTCAGGTTGTTCACGGCCGTGTGATTGGCGATGAAGGAGTTGACGTATCGGTCGGTGACGATGTTGCCGACGGCCAGGTGCTCGCGGATCGTGTCGGCGGCGTCCAGCACGCCGGCCAGGTAGAACGCGAACTGGGTCAGCGGCGTGCCGTGCTGATTGATGTAGCCGGCCAGGAACTTGAGCGGGGGCGGCATGACGTGGAGCGTGCGTGCGGCCAGGCGGTTGGCCAGGAGCCGGGCCAAGGTGGACTTGCCGGAGCCGCTGACGCCCTCGACCGCCAAAAAGGTTCCTCGGGGGGTGGATGGCGGTAGGGCGTAGCAGGTGGGAAGAGCGCTCGTGGAGTTCACAGGGTTCCTTCGGTGAAGGCGGAGATGTGCTGTGCGGTGGCGGCCGGGAGGCTCATGTTGGCATCCGGCGCTGACAGCAGCGGGTTGAGATCAAGGCGCAGGTCTTGCCGGAGCAGGCACGGGGCGAGGCCGCCTTCCTGGTCCAGGCGTAGGGCCCAGAAGCCTTCCACGCACTGCGGCTTGAGTGGGCACCCGCCGCACTGGCCGACGTGGTGGCGGCCCAGCTGCCGGTGGATGACCTCGATCTCGAGTCCGTCGATGGTGAAGATCCTGCGGCCCTGCCCGACGCCCGCGGTCTCGATTCGTTCCTGTTTGGTCATGGATCGCAGGAGTCCCAGCAGGTCGTCGGCGGGGACGGCGGATGTGCGCTCGCTCGCGTTGAATCCGGTGTCCACCAGTTCGATGAACTGCACGGGAAGGCGCCGCTCCAGCGCGTAGTCGAGGATGGCGGGGATCTCATGCTGGTTCTGCCGCTGGAGGAGGGTGTTCAGTTCGACGCGTTCGAAGGCTTCGCGGGCGGCGTCGATGCCGTCCAGCACGTCAGTGATGGGCCGGTTGCTGCGGGCGATCTCGTGGAGAGAGGCGTCGCTGAAGTAGTGCAGCGAGACCTTGATCTTGTCTAGAGGCGTGTGCCGCAGCCAGGGCAAGGATCGGCTGACGAGCAGGCCGTTGGTGATGAGCGCGAATGTCACGTCCGGAGCGGTGTACTGGTCCATCGCTTCGAGTACGGGCCGTGCCAGGGATGACGCCAGGGGTTCCCCGCCGGTGAAGTAGACGCGCCTGAGGCCAGCGGTGATCACCGAGCCGATGATGGTGATGTAGTTGGCGGCTGTCAGCTGGCGCGGCCTGGGGCGCTGGGAGCGGTCGTCCCGGGTGACGCCGGGGGGTACGTCTCCTTAGTTGTGGCAGAACCAGCACCATAGGTTGCATCGGGGTCCGAAGGACACGCGAAGCTGACCGCGCAGGGCCGCGAAGTTGTGCAGCGCGGTCATGTCGAAGCTGCTGGAGGGGGAGAGAGCTTCGGCCTTGGCGCCCAGGTGATACATGGCGCTTCCTCCCTTGGATTGAGGTTGAGCCTCCGGGCTCACGTAGGGGGTGAGATGCACGCAGACCTGGACGGTGCTTGGGGTGCGCCGCCCGCCTCGGGGGAGGGCAGGGCGGCGGTTCCCGGTCGGGCGGGGAGCCCGTCGTCAGCCCGGCCGGGAGCTTGTGTCAGCCGCTTTCCGGCGGCTCGGTATCGGGCGCGGTGATCGGCGCCGCGGCCTGGAAGAGCGGGGCATCGTGTGTGTGCACCAGCTCGCCGAGGACGCCTAGGCCGAGCAGGTTGCCCACGATCAGCATGACGCCGGCCAACGTGCCTTCCTCGGCACTCACTGGGCTTCCACCCGTTCAAGGAGGCTGAGGCGCCGCGTCCATTCCGTGCCTCCGCCGACAGGCCGCAGGATGGCGTAGCCCTCGTGGTCGGCGGCATCGGACAGGTAGCGGTCGGTGATCTCCTGCACCACGGCGTCCTTGTCGATGACGGTGTCGTGAACGACGGCCTTGGGCCTCAGCCAGCTCGCCGGCTCCGGCGGTACATCGCGGACATCGGCAGACATGGTGGATGCGCTCCCTCCGGTGTTTCGGTGGCGTGCGAAGCAGTGAACGCCTGCCGACCGGAGCCCGGTAACCCTGCGGTGTACCCCCACCATGCGTACACTCCGTGGGGGTACGCTCACTGACAGGCCGTCACCACCTGATACTTCGGGGGGCCGGATGAACTACCTGGACTCATCCGCAGCACTACCGGACCACCTGCGGGCCGACCCCCGCCTACTCGACGCGGCCAGACGCCGCGACATCGGCGCCCTGTTCGCCATCGCCCACCAGGCCGGGATCTCCTACAACCGGATCAGCAGCGCCTGCGACATCCCCGCTGAGCGCGTCAGCAAGCTGGCCAAAGGCGACGGCACCGTGACCTCCTTGCCAGTGATAGAACGCATCTGTGACGGACTATGGATTCCGGGTCACCTTTTGGGCCTCGCTGCGCGACCCTGGGAGCAGCCCTCCACCCCCGTCACGGAGCAGCACGATGGAGATGACCCTATGAAGCGCCGTGAACTTCTACGCGGCGCCCTGGCCGCAAGCGCCGCCGTACCCGGCGTGACCGCCCTCACGGCTGCACGGCGCCAACTTGACGCCGCGTTCGCCGACGACGACCACGCCGACCTGAACTACCTGGAAGGCCAGGCAGAGCGGTACTCCTACGGCTACCACGGCCAAGACCCCAAGGCAGTCCTGGACGAGCTCATAGGAGACTGCTCTCAAGTCCGGCTCCTGCTCGACCGCCCGCAGAGCGTCACGGCCCGCACGCGCCTCGCTCACGTAGCCGGGCAACTCGCCGGGGAACTGGCGATCGTGCTGCACGACACCGGTCAGCACCGCGACGCCCAAGGCTTTTTCACCACCGCCGCCCGCGCCGCCCGCGAATCCAGCGACCGCCACCTGCACGCCTGGGTGCTCGGCCGGCACGCCATGGTGCCGCTGAACTACGGCGCGCCGGGCGCCGCCGTGGCCTTGACCGAGCAGGCCCGGCGCGAAGCCGGGGACCGGTCGACAGCCGCGGCCGCGCTGGCAGCTGCCGTACAAGCGCGGGCGCAGGCCGCCCGAGGCAACCGAGACGCAGCGCTGGCCGCCGCCGCTGAAGCCGAGCAGCTGATGGACGAGCTCACCCCGCAGCAGGCCGCGGACACCTGGGTCGGCTACCCCCGGCAGAAGCACCTGGTCCATATGTCGCAGGCCTTCACGCTGCTCGGGGACACCCGCCGCGCCTACGAGGTGCAGGACGAGGCCCTGGCCCTGTCACGCTCGCCGTCACTGATGACGCGTGCCCTCCTGGCGATCGACCACGCGACCTGCCTGGTACACGACGGGGAACCGGAAGAAGCCGCCCGCAGCGCGGCCCAGGCGTACGGGCAGCTGCCGGCCTCGTACCGCACCGGCCTGACCCGCACCCGCGCCATCGCCCTGTACCAGGCTCTCCCCCCCGACACCCGAGGCCGCGAGCTCCTGCACGAGGCCCTCGCGCTGGCCGCAGCCTGACGCCGCCGCCGGCGTACGAGCGTTGGTACCCCCGGCGGCCGGCTCGCCCGTGTCAGGCCGCACCGACGGCCGTAGCGTCGGGATGGCAGTTCGGGCAGCGGGCGCCGTCCGTACGCCGGAACCGCGGATTGAACTCGGCCGCCGGGTTGCCGTCCCCGCAGCGACCGCACCGCGCCGGCGGGCCGGCCCGGGTCGGCGCGGCCGCGGGTGGGGACCGAGCGCGTCAACGTCTGGCGCCGCTGACCACCGAGAGCACGAAGCTCCCGCACCGGCACCGGCCGGGCGGGAGCTCTCCGGGCTATGCGGACGCCCGAGCGGCCAGGCGTTCCTTCAGCTCCTGGGCGGCCACACTGTCCCCGATCTTCGGCAGCCGGGCGGCGATGTTCCCGACGGCGTCGTTGATCCGGACGGACTGCACACCGTCCGCACAGTCCATGAACTCGTGCCAGGTGGCCAGGGCCTCGGCGGTGTTGCCCCGCTTGAGCTGGACCTGGCCAAGATCGGCCAGCACGATCGCGCGGGTGCGCTTGCGGTCGAGGCCGTGGATGTCCAGGGCCAGGTGGAGATGCTCCTCGGCGGCCGGCAGATCTCCCATGGAGGCATGGATCATGCCGGACTCGTGCGCCCACCGCCCGTGGCTGTAGTGAGACGCCCACGACTGTCCGGGCTTGGCAGGTGCGTGCTCGATCGCGGCCTGCGAGGCGGTCAGCAGTCTGGCGGCGGTCGTACGGTCGCCGTCGGCGGCTGCTGCGCGCGCGAAGGTGTTGCGGTAGTACGCTAGCGCCTTGGGGTTCTGCAGCTTCCGGCCCTGCTGCTCACAGGCCTCGGCGAGCCGGACAGCGGCAGGGATGTGGCCCAGGTCGACGGCCTGGTCCGCCAGCCCACGCAGCGCGGTAGCGGCGAGCTCGTTCTCGCCGGCCTCCGCGGCGAGCTTGAAGCTGTGCACGTGATAGCGCTGCGCCAAGCCCTGCTCCCCTGCATCCCGCGCCATCCACCCGATCAGCTGCAGGAGTTGGGAGGTGGCGGCGAACAGCTCACGCCCGACGCGCTCGGTGTAGGCGCCGTCCAGCCAGGGCTTGACGTCGTCAATGAGGTAGCGGACGGCCAAGTGCCGGGCGTGGCCCCCGCCGAGCTCGGAGGCCGCGTCGCCCAGCGCGGTCGTCATCGAGTGGATCGCGGTCACCTCGCCCATGCCCACCTTGACGGGGCCGCCCCGGCTCACCCGGCGGGTGACGGCCTCAGTATCGGTGAGGTCCAAGGCTGCCAGGCCCACGGCAGCGGTCGCGGTCAGGAACTGGCGTCGCTCCACGTCCATCCTCCCGAGCAATATCGCAGACGCCACGCTATCGCTGGTCGGGTCTGGCACCCCACCAGAAAGGTCAATTCCTAAGACCTGCTCGAGGTAGGGCAGCCACTCGGTCGGCACCCGCTTGCCCGCTTCCCACCGGTACACCTGCTGCCGGTCGCAGTACCCCCGTTTGCCCCAGCGGGCCACCGACAGCTCATCTGCCAGCTTCGCTTGGCTGCATCGCGGTACCCGGGCGGTCCGCGCCGCGCGGATGCGTTCG
The DNA here is from genome assembly GCA_964398515.1 of uncultured Streptantibioticus sp. Taxonomy (GTDB): domain Bacteria; phylum Actinomycetota; class Actinomycetes; order Streptomycetales; family Streptomycetaceae; genus CAYNNX01. The sequence continues at coordinate 7,147 of CAYNNX010000059.1, forward strand.
CCGATGGTCATATCCGGCCCGTCGTCGGTCCTGATTCTCACCTGGCCTACAGCTGGCAGACAGTCTGGCAGCTCCCGTGTGGCCACGTCCTGGCGTTGACTCATCGCACGGCGGCGGGCGACCCGAAACCGCTCCCCGGCACCGGCGACGCCCATTCCCTGCCATTGACCGGGTGAGGGCGCCTGGGGCCCGCGCCGATGCACACCCAGGCGCCATCCAACATCGACCACGAAACAGGAGACGACGATGGCACTCGCCACTCTCACGCCCCCGACCAGCGGCACCGTGCGGCCGTTCGGGCTGACCCGGGCCGTCCCCGCGGTCGTCAACCCGGCCGACGCGGCCCCGGCTCTGACCCTGTGCCCGCAGCGGCAGGTCAGCATCGCCGAGAACGGCCAGCCGTTCGTCCACACCCCGTCCATGGCCACCGCCATCACCACCACGACCCAGACCCGCGAGGACGGCCAGGTCTGGACCGACCAGGGCGGCACGGACACGGACTGACCAGGGGAGATCACACGATGACGGTCCTGGTACTGACCCGTGAGTTCGACGCGGTGGCCGATCTGGTCATCACCGAGCTCAACCAGCGCGGGGTGCCGGTATACCGGCTCGACCCCGGCGACTTCCCCGAGGCCGTGGCCTTCACGGCGACTGCCGGCTTCGGCCACCCCGGCTGGCGAGGGGAGGTACGCGGTCGGTACCGGGACCTGTCGCTCGGGGACGTGCGTGCGGTCTACCACCGCCGCCCGTCCCCACACCGCCCCCACCCCGACCTGTCCGAGCAGGATGCGGCCTGGGCGTGCGAGGAAGCCCGCGCCGGGTTCAGCGGCGTCCTCATCGCCCTGGCCTGCCTGTGGGTGAACCACCCCCACCGCCTCGGCGTCGCCGGCTGCAAGCCGGCCGCCCTGGCCGCCGCCGTGCGCTGCGGGCTGGCGGTGCCCCGCACGCTGATCACCAACTCGCCTTCCGCGGCACGCGAGTTCGTCGCCACGCTGCCCGGAGGCGTAGCCGCCTACAAAGCCCTCGGCGACGCCTCCCCGAGCGACAACGACGGCCAGCTGCAGGCCCTGTGGACCAACAAAGTCCACGCGCGCGAGATCGACGACTCCGTGGCCTACACCGCGCACCAGTGGCAGGAGTGGATCGACAAGGACCACGAGGTCCGCCTGACCTGCGTGGCCGGACGCATGTTCGCCGCCGAGATCCACGCCGGATCAGACGCGGCTCGGATCGACTTCCGCGCCGACTACGACAGCCTCACCTACAAGCCCTGCCCGGTACCTAATTCCATCGCCGCCGGCGTGCGCGCCCTCATGGACTTCTTCGACTTGCGCTACGCCGCCATCGACTTCCTCGTTAATCAGACCGGGCGCTGGTACCTCGTCGACCTGAACCCGAGCGGCCAGTTCGGGTTCATCCCCGAACTGCGCGCCCCCATCAGCCAAGCTGTCGCCGACCTACTGGAAGGACCCCACCGCCGATGACCACCGCCACCGAACCCGACGAGCTGCGCCGCCACCTCGCCGACCAGCTGGCCGACGCTGGCGCCATCGAAAGCACCCAATGGCTCGAGGCCTTCGCCACCGTGCCGCGCGAGGCCTTCGTCCCGGCCTTCACCGTCCGCACCCCGGAGGGCTCGCGCAAGCACCGCCACGGCGATCCAGACTGGCTGCCCACCGTGTACTCCGACGCCTCGCTGCTCACCCAGTTCGACACCCACGGGACCGCAACCAGCTCCTCCAGCCAGCCCTCGGTGATGGCTCACATGCTCGAGGCCCTCGACGCAGCCGAAGGGCACCGGGTCCTGGAAATCGGCACCGGCACCGGCTACAACGCCGCCCTCCTGGCGCACCGGCTCGGCAGCGAGCACGTCTACTCGCTCGACGTCGACCCGGCGCTCGTCACCGCCGCTCGGGCCGCACTGCGCAAGGCCGGCTACACGCCCACCCTCACCGTCGGAGACGGCACCCGCGGCTGGCCCGAACGCGCCCCATACGACCGCCTGATCGCCACCTGCGGCGTACCGCGCATCCCCAGCTCATGGTGCAAGCAGGTCGCCCCCGGAGGGATCATCGTCGCGAACATCGGCCTGGGCATCGTACGCCTCACCCTCGGCGACGACCGAAGCGCCAGCGGCCGGTTCCTGTCGACCCCGGCGGCGTTCATGACCGCCCGCCCGTCCGGCAGTGCCTGCCCCGTACCGGCCGCCCACCGGACCGTCGACCTGGCCCACGCCACCGGCCACACCCAGCAGATCACGCTCCCCGCCGATCTCGCCGACCAGGTACCGCAGTTCCTCGGCGCCCTCGCCCAGCCCAACGTCGACCAGCTGCTGCTCGGCGACGACCGGTACCTGCTGGACCAGCCGACCGGCTCATGGGCCCGCATCACCCCCGGACCTGACGACACCGCCCGCCTCGAGCACGACGGGCCGCGCGACCTGTGGTCCGAGCTCGAGCCACTGCTGGTCGGGTGGGCCGACGCCGGGCAACCGCCCATCGACGCGTACGAGCTGCACGTCGCCCTCGATGGAGACCACCGGCTGATCCTGGACACCGCCGAGTGGCCGCTCACCGCGGTGTGAGCTGCAGCGGTAGGGCGCCAGTGGCGACGCAGCATCAGGCAGCACCGGCGCCTGCCGCGTCTGGATGACAGGCGCGGCACAGGGAGCCGTCGGCGTAGCGGCGGAAACGCGGGTTGTACTGGGCGGCCAAGTTCTCGTCCCCGTACCGGCCGCACCACGGCGGCAGACCTGGGCAGCCGGAGGCGCGGCGGCTGGCGGCAGCTTCTCGAGCAACCGCCGCCGCACCAACCCCACCGGCGAACCGACCTCGGCTGGCAGGCCAGCGGGCAGCGCCTGGCGCAGCTGCTCGATCGAGGCCCGGTCCAACCACGGCACGTCCAGGCCGCCAGGCGGCCGATCTCCCACTCGCCGAGCACCAGATGCGGTACGCCCGCCACGATCCGGGCGAGTGCCTCTGCGGCCTGCTGTTCCTGCGCTGACAGCTCCAGGCCGCCCTCCCGCCCGTGGGTGCTCGAGGCTGTCGCGGCTCGCGGTGGCGGGGAGGGAGGGGGGTTGGTCTTCTTCCCCTCCGGGTTCTTGGAATTGATCTTCTTATGCGGCCGATCAGCCACCGGAGGCTGAGCCTGCGGTGGCTCATCCAGCGGTGGCTCATCCAACGGTGGAAAATCCCCCTCTGGTTCCGACCAGGGATTTTCCTGCTCGGTCAGTGCGGCTACGGCCTCCGGCTGGTCCGTGATGAAGTACACCGAGGCGCCGAGCGTGCCGTCCGGCCGACGCTCCCGCGTCCGCTGAAGATAGCCGTACTGTCGAGTTCCCGCAGGCCCGACTTGATCGCGTCCACGCCGTCCCGCATCTGCTTGGAGATGGACTCGGGGGTGATGCCCCAGCCCTCCCGGTGGGTGGAGATGTTCCCAAAGATCCCCATGGCCTTCGCTGAGAGGCGCGCGTCGCGGAACACGGCGTTGCGGATCTGGGTGAAGGCGTCAGCGGCCATCGGGCCGCGGCGGATACGCCCGTAGCTCACCGGGGCACCGCCCGTCGGCAGGATGGATCATCTGCCTCGTCGTCGAGTGGCTGGCCCGCTTCGATGCAGTGGGTGGCGCAGCACTTCGCGGAGGCCGGCGGGCAGCTCGCGCTCGCCGCGGTCGACCGGCAGCTGGTGCGCACCGACGGGCAGCTCGCCGCGTACCGGAGACGGCGTACGGGCTCCCGGCCGGACAGCCGTCCGCGCCCGGTCCGGACCGTCCGGGCGCCGGTCCGGTTCTGTCCGGTGCTGTCCGGGCAGCGATCCGCGCGGCGCTCGCCACGATGCCGGACGCCAGCGCGGAGGAGATCGCCGCTCAGCTGTCCACTGCCCGCATCGAGGTCACCGCGGACGAGGTCCGGACCGTGGCCGCCGCCGAGTTCGACGACGAGGCTGGCGGCATCCCGCACCTGCCGCCACCCGGCACCCCGAGCGTCTCCGACCTCGTGCGCAAGCAGCTGGAGCACGGCGACCCAGGAGAGTCCGCGGTCGTCGCCGCCGTCCGCAGGATCCGGCCCGACGCCAAAGCGGACTCCATCTCGCGGGTCTACCGCCGCCACCGCCCCAAGAAGACCGGCTGAGACAGGGGTTGCCGCCGTGCTCGTGCTCTGCCTGGTGGCCGTGCCGCCGCTCGCCCTCCTCGGGCTACTGGCCGCATACGCCGTATGCGGCCGTGAGCCCGGCTGCCAGTCCCTGCCCGCCGCCCGCACCGCCGTTGTGCCCCTTTCCCGTGCCACGGTCGCTGGCCACTGGTGAGGGCAGCGCGGGGCCGTGGTGAGTTCCCGGCGAAGGCATCCAGGCCGTGGTGAGTTTCTGGAAGACGCGTGGTGAGTTCGTCACCGCGGCCGTGGTGAGTACGTGGTGACTCGGCCTGACTCCATGGTGAGTGGGTAAAGAATCTCCCCGTCCGCCGTGGTCCGGACCCGCCCGCGAAGGCGTCGACCGACGCCGAGCACCCCCGTGACCAGGCATGGTGAGTCGCCGAGCGGAACTCACCACGGACGCGGAAAACTCACCACGCATGCATTTATGGATCCGTTACGGCATACGGGTTCCGGTGGTGAGCAAATCGGTGAGTACCGCTGGGTTTCTTAAGGGCAACAGCTGATCGCCCCTTTGCACAGGAGCCCCGCAATGCCCACCAAGACCCCACGGCGGCCGCCGTCTACGGCCGCTGCCGACCCCCAGCTCCACACCCCCAGCACCACGCTCGGCGAGCTCCGCACGACGCACCGCCGGATCTGCTTCGCCCGGATCGGGGTGTGGGTGGCACTGGCCACCGGCCCCCTCGCGCTCGCCGCCTCGTGCATGCTGCCGCGCCACGCGGCCGCCCCTGCGCAACCGAAGACCACGGCCCCAACCGCGATGCGCAACCCGGATCCGGCCGGCGTCGCGGTCCTCTTCACGGACCTGTGGCTGCGCAGTGACGCCGCCTGGCCGGACAGCCCGGATGCGCACGCGCTGCATGCGCTCGCCCCCAGCATCGATCTGCCCTCGCACGCCGACGGCGCCGCGCAGGCCTTTGCGGACCGCATCGTGGCCGTGCGCAGTGCGCAGATCTCGGGTGGGCAGTGGTCGGTCATCGTCGCCGCACAGTTCACCGTCCGTAACAACGGGAGCGGTTCCGGAACCGCCTCGTCCGGCCGCGCGCAGCCGGTCGTGCGGTACTTCGCGGTGCCGGTCGCCGCGCGCGAGAGCGCCGGTGCCGGGTCGTTCACGGTCACCTCCGCCCCGGCGGAGGTCTCGGGCCCGGCCACGGTCACCCCGCCCGCCTCGCCCTTCCAGAACCCGGTCCCGTCCGGCAGCCCCCTGGCATCGTCGGTGAGCGAGTTCTTGAACGCATACCTCGCGGGCGTCGGCGACGTCACCCGCTACCTGTCCCCCGGCACCCAGCTGACCGCCGTCAGCGGATCGGGCTACCAGTCGGTGGCGGTGGACTCCGCGGCCGCGGACACCGACACCGCCGGCGGGCCGGTCCCCGGCGACGGAACCCGGGTGCGGATCCAGGTCCATGTCATCGCCAAGGACAGCGCGGGCAGCCAGTGGCCGTACGTCTACGTGCTGACCATGACCGCGCGCAGCGGCCGGTGGGAGGTCACCGCACTGGAGGCCGGAGCCCCACCCCAACCGACCGGTTCCTCGCCTGGCGCGTCGAGGCGTCCGGCGGCTTCCACCGCGGCGGGAGGTGGCTCGAAGTGACGGTCGTGCTCGCGGGCAAGTTGTCCGACCTGGGCAACAGCTGGATCACGATGCTCGGGGCCTGGGGCGACAGGGCTCTGCAGGTCGCTCTCACCGCGATCGTCGTCATCACCGTGGTCCGCAAGGTCTCGTTGAAGGCCGGGATCGGGGCGCTGATCGCCCTGGTGATCGCCCTGGGCCTGTACAACTCCCGCTCGACCTTGGCGAATCTGTTCAGCGACGAGGTCAACCACCCCGCCAACGGCGCCGGTGCCGTGACCGTCGTCGTCACCGGCCACCAGCCTGACGTGTTGCCTGCCCGGGGCGGTGTCGCATGAGCGAGAAAGCGCGGCCGCGCGTCGCTCGCGTCTACACCGCAGCCCGCCGCCACCCCTGGGTTCTCGGTCGGCTCGGTGACTGGGTCATCTGGTTCGGCCCCTACACCCCGGCCCAGCTGGTGGTGATGGGCGGCGGAGCCCTGCTGCTGATCAAGACCTTCCACTGGTGGTCCTGGCTCGGCCCGATCCCGATCGTGGCGTGGGGGGTGTCGATCTGGGCGGTGCGTGGCGCGAAGATCGGCGGCCGGTCCCCGTTTGCCGCCGCCTGCGGCTGGATCGTGCTGCTGGCGCAACCGGCTGCAGGCCGGATCGCCGGTCGCACCGCCCGGGACCGCCGTCCCACCGTCCTGCACGGCCGGTTCGTCATCGAGCCCGCCCGCGCTACAGCCGGGTTCGAGACCGCTGCGCTGGCCCCGGTCCCGTGTCCTCGCCCGGCCGAGCCGGCCGCAGCTGCCCGGCCGAAGCGCCGCCGGGCCGCCGGGCCTGTGACGGTTCCTGCTCCGCCTGCGCCGGTCAGCGGACTGGCTCAACTCCTGCGCACCGCGCAGGCCAACCAATCTCCGCGGGGGTTGTGATGCGCGTTCCCTTCCGGCACATCGCCGGTCATCTCATCTGGTCGTCCTCCGGCAGCGTGTGGGCGATCTGGCGGGCCCAGCCGGTCGGCGGCCGTTACGTCCCCGCCCGGGTGCGCGACGAGTTGCTCGGCCGGGTCACCGCGCTGGTCCGCTCGCTGTCCGGGGCCCCGCGGATCTTCGGGCTGGCCGCGCAGGTCGACCCCGGGGAGATCGCCGAACAGATGGTCACCAGTGTCGACTGGCCAAACCGCCCGGCCTGGGCGCAGACCACCGCGGCGACCCTGGATCTGCTTGCGGGCACCGAGATGCACCGGCGCACCCTGTGGCTGGCCGTCCCGCTGTCCTCTCCCAGCGGCCGGTTCGATGTGGCGGCGACCGCCGGGGCGATGTGGGCCGAGCTGTCTACCGCCCTGGGCATGGCCCCGGCACCGGTGCCCGTAAGCGAGGTGAGCGAGTATCAGGAGCAGGCCGCCCGGGTGCAGGCAGCTCTCGGTGGAGGCCTCGCGCTGCGCCCCGCGTCCCCGGCGGAGATCGTGTGGATGGTCCAGCACGCGGTACGCCGCGGCTTGAGCGAGCCGCTGCTGGCCGACGCCGAGGCCTCCCCGCTGTATGGAGGGCGGGTGAGCGGCGGGCAGCTGCGCTCCCCCTCGTACGCCAACCTGGGTCAGGTACGCCTCGCCGAGGGCGGACGCCCGAACGGCTCGGGCGTCCAGGCTGCCAAGGCCGACACGGCACGGACGCCGAAGTCCGGCCGGTCTGCGAGCGGGAAGCCGTGGTGGCGCAAGGACGGCGCCTCGCCGTTGCTACGGCGGTGGCTGCAGGTCGAGTGCGAGGACGGCACCGGCTATCAGGCCCACCTGGCCCTCGCCGAGCTCCCGTCGGCGCTGTCTGCCGACTCCGCCGACCTGCTGGCCCAGCTCGAATCGTTGGACTTCCCCGTGGACTTCAGCGTCGACCTTCAGGTGGTGCCCGCGGAGAGGGCCAAGGAGCAGGTGCGGCGTAAGAAGAAGGAGTTGCTGGACCAGGCCGAGCAGTACGGCGCCCAGCCCACAGGGATGCCCCAGTCGCTGCCGGATGCGGCGGGGGCGTTGGGTGAGATGGACGCGCGGCTGTCCCGCACGAGCGTGGAGGTCGAGGTCCAGTCGGTGACCGTGCTGACCGTCTGGGGGCCGGACGCTCAGACCTGCGACGCGCGGGCCCGGGCGCTGGCCGCGCTGCTGTCCGGCGGGGACTACCGGGCGGTGAGACCGCACGGCATGCAAGAGCAGCTGTTCGCCCTCGGTCTGCCCGGTGCCGCCCGGCCGGGTGTGGTGCGGGAGTTCACCCAGCACCAGCTGAGCGAGGACTGGGCCATGAGCGGCGCCTTCACCACGACCAGCGTGGGCGACCCGACCGGGCTGATGGTCGGCGTGGACCTGGACTGCGGCACCATCCGCCCGGTCCTGCTCAACATCGCCGACGCTCCCCAGAAGAACGCGAGCGCCTCGGTCGGTGTCGTCGGCGACCTGGGGTCCGGCAAGTCGGTGATGAAGAAGCTGCTCACCACGTCGGTAACCGACCGGGGCGGTCGGGCCATCGTGATCGACCGCACCCCGATCCGCGAGTGGGCCCGGTTCGCCCAGTCGGCGGCCGGGGACCGGTGCCAGGTCATCGACGCCGCCAAGGCCCAGCTGAGCATCGACCCGTTGCGGGTGTTCGGCGGCCCGACCGGCGCGCACTACGCCCTGTCATATCTGACCTTGCAGTTGGGCGTCGGTCCGATGTCCGCGGCCGGCGCGGTCCTGCATCACGCGGTCGAAGAGGTCGCCGCCGGCCCCGATCCGTCCATGGCACGCGTCCTGGGCGCCCTGCATGCCATGGCCGAGGGCGGCAGCAGCTCCTCCACCCGGCGGGACGCGGCCGCGACCATGGCGGACCTGCTGCGCATCGTGGCCGGCAACCCGCTGGCGGCGATGGTCTTCGACCCGGACCTGCCCGCGGTCACCCTCGACGATGACCTGGGCTCGGACCTGGTCGTCGTCACCACCACCGGGCTGACGCTGCCGCCAAGGGAGGCGTTCGGGAACCCTGAAGTGCTGCGGCAGCAGCCGCTGGAGGCGCTGATCGGCCGGGCGGTGCTGTATCTGATCGCCGCGATCGCCCGGCAGGCGGCGTTCACCGACCCGTCCCGGTTCTGCGCGGTGGTCATCGACGAGTGCTACTGGCTGACGTCCTCCGCCGAGGGGGCGGCGCTGGTCTACGAGATCCTGCACGACGGCCGAAAGCACGGCGCCGGCGCCGTCCTGGGCGCTCCAGACGTCGATGAACTCGGTGAGCACCATGGGCTGCTGGCCTACAAGGCGCTCGCGCGCACCACCGACCAGAAGCGGGCCCAAGCGGGGCTGGCGTTCCTCGGTCTGGACCCGGATGACGAGGACCTGGTCCGCCTGGTCACCACCGGCCTGTCGCCGGTCGGACAGGCCGGGCGGGAAGGCGAGATGCTCCTGCGGGACCCGCGGATGAACGTCGGCCGCATCAAGGTCATCGTCCCACCGGTGCCGCGGATCGCGGCCGCCATCTTCACCACCCCCGGCGAGACCACCGCGGCCTGGGCGGTGCGCTTCGACAAGCCGCCCGTGGCCGCGGCCAAGCCTGGCGTCCCACGGCCCGGCCGCGCCGGCACCACGACCGCCGAGCCCTCGGACGGTGCGAAGGGTGCGAGCCATGACGTCTTCACGTAGGCCGCTTCCGTGGCCGTGGGGGGCCACCGGTCAGAGTTTCGCCCCCCGTGCCCGCCCAGCCGTCCCGCCGCAGCCACGGCACGCCGCATAACCGCTGACCTGGCGTGGTGAGTGGATGCCCGTAACTCACCACGCCAAGAGGCGAACTCACCACGCGGAGCGTTGCCGAACCGTGATTTTCCAGGGCCTCTGGTGGTGAGCGAATCGGTGAGTACCGGCCGGTTTCGTAAGGGCACGCCCTGATCCCCCTCTCCGCCTTCTCTTCCGGGAGCCTGCCGTGCCTACGTTCCGTCAGCCGTCGTCTGCGGCCTTCCTCGGCTTCGACGCTCAGCCGCTCCGCACGCCCTACGCCCGACTCGGCGCACGAAGGAAGGCGACCGGCCCCCGCTGTCGGGCGCTCGACGCCTCCACCTTGCGCCTGATGCGCACCTCTCGAAAGGAGCCGACCATGCCGAACGCGCGCCGCACCAGCGTGACGATCGTGATGTACGTGACCGCGATCGCGATCCTGGTCGCGCTGCTGAGCTGGGTGTGGTCCCTGCCTGCGATCGGATTCGCCTCGGCGCCCGAGCCGCGCCCCGCGGCCACAAGCTCGGCGAGCAGTGATCCGTGCGATCGGATCATCGGGCCGGCTCGGGCTTACTGCATCCCGGCTGTCCCGGAACCGGCTTCCGCGCAGACGGCCCGGGCGCTGCACGAGGCGCGTCAGCGTACGCACGGGCTGGTCCCCGCGACCCTCGCAGTCGCCGCCGCTGTCGGCCTGGTCATGGTGGCAGGGCGGCGGGAGCAATGAAGAAGCTCGATCGCGGCACGCTGCGCGCCGCCGGGCTCGCCGCGCTGCTGACCGTGGTGTTCCTGGTGGTGAACACCGCGGTGGCTGCGGCCGCTACCGGCGGCGGCTCCCAGGAGGTCGGCGGGCTGCTCGCCCCGCTGAACGTCACCACGTCCGAGGGCGCTCCGCTGGAGGGGTACCAACTCGGCTCGGACGGCGGGTCGGTGGTGGACTTCGCCGGGCAGAGCAGGGCTTTGATGCTGTCGGGGCTGTTCACGTTGGTGCGGCTGCTGGTGGGTCTGGCGTGCTGGCTGATCGAGTTCGCATTTCGGTTCCCGCTGTGGTCGGCGTTGATGCACCCGGCGCAGCAGGCCGCCGACGCCTACAACACGGGCGTTGTCGGTGCGCTGGGGCTCAAGGGCCTGTTGCTGGGCTGGGCCTTCGTCTTCGGGTTGATCCTGTTCGTCCGCGGCAAGGTCGGCCAAGGCCTGGGCGAGATCGTCTTGACGCTGCTGGTTGCCGCGTTCGCCGCCTCGGCGTTCATCCGCCCGGACTACCTGCTGGCCAAGGGTGGGCCGCTGGACCAGACCCACCAGGCGGCCGTCGAGGTCGCGCAGATCACCACTACCAGCTACTTCGGCAGCAAGGAGGCCGGTGCTGGCCGCGGCAGCGGATGCGACAAGATCCTCGGCTCGGCCCGGAATTCCTGCAGCGACTTTGCTGAGGGGACGCAGGCGCACGAGGTGGCCAAGCCGATCCAGGACGCGCTCACCAACGCCCTGGTGGTCAAGCCGTTCCAGTTGCTGGAGTACGGCCGCACGCTCGATGCGAACAACCCCGATGATGCGGCCGCCTACAAGGTCCATCTGAGGTGGGTCAGCGGCGGATACAACCCCCAGGCAAGCGGGCCCAGTGCGTGTGACCGCCTGTCGGGGATCGCGAAGGATTACTGCCACGCGCCCCCCGGCAGCACCGCCGCGTCCGGCACCGACAAGGACCCGTGCGCGAACGTGGTCGGCCTGGTCAAGGACGCCTGCGAGAAGAACCGCCAACCTGTCCGCAATCCGTGCGACAACGTCCCCGAGGCGGCAAAGAGCCTGTGTGAGGGGCCGAGCAGCCAGCCGAACAAGGGGCTGGTCGACCAGTTCACGGGGCCGGACGACCCGCAGTTCGCCGCGTTCACCAAGGATCTGGCCGCAGCCGGGCCGGTCGGCCAGGGCGCCGCCGCATACGCCAAGAACCCCACCTGGGACCGGGTCGGCGCCTGCCTGCTGCTCCTGGCCGCCGTGATCGTCATCGCGCTGATGGTCTGCGCCATGGGCCTGGTGCTGCTCGCCACCCAGGGCGCGGACGCGGCTGCGACCGCCTGCGGGGGGCTGGCGTTCGTGTGGGCCATGCTGCCCGGCCCCAACCGCTCCGCGCTGTGGCGGTGGCTGTCGGTCTTCCTCATCTCCGCCATGGTGATGTTCGTCGCCGCCCTCTTCATCCCGCTGTTCGGAATCGCGACCGACGCGTTGCTCACCGACGGCCCGAATCTGATGGTCGAGCGGCTGCTGCTGCTCGATGCCCTGGCGATCGGCGGACTGGCGTTCCACCGGCGGCTGCTGGCCGGGGCTCGGAGCTTCGGGCAGCGCATGGCGATGCGCATGCGCTACGCCCGGGTCGGCGGCACCCATCTGCCCGGCGACACCAGCGAGATCGGCGCCGCCCTCGCGATGAACGCCGCCACCGGCGGGATGGGCGGCGGCAGCGGACCGGCCGCCACCGCCCTGGGCCTACGCGCCGGCGCCATGGCCGACCTGGCAGCCCTCGCCGACCCGGGCGTCCCATTCGGGCCGGGCCGCCTGCTGGGCGATGCGCTCGCGGAGGGACGCCGTGGCTGGGCACCGGTCGGCCTGGCGCTGCGCGGCGCGTACGGCGCGCTGATCGGCCGCAGGCCCGACGACGAAACCCTGGCCCGGCTGCGCAAGCCACTCGGGCCCAGCCCCGACGACGGCGACGCCACCGGCGCCGCGAGCGAGGACGGTCTGAAGGTGAACAAGAAGACCGGCGAGATCCTCCACGACCCGCAGCGCGACCGGCCGCTACTCGGCACCCGGCTACACAACCGGGCAGTGCGGTACCGCGGCGCCAGGGTCGCGATGCGCACCGGCCGCCTCGCCTACGGCGCCACCTTCGGTCTGCCGAGGAACCTCAAGACCGGCCGCCGCCAGGCCTCCCAGTTCACCCAGGACGCGGCGACCCAGCTGAAGGTGGCCGCGAACCAGGTCCGCGAGGACGCCGGGCAGTGGGCGGACGGAACCCGGGCAGCCGGTCAGCGCGTCGATCACCTCAGCCAGAAGGCGCACACGGCATGGACCGTGCACGGAGCCCCCGCCGTGAGGAAAGCGGCCACCGGAGCCGCCGGGGCCGCCGCGGGGGCCGCCATCTACGTGTCCCCCACCCATGCCACTGCCGACACCCCGCCTGCGGCCAGCACGCAGCAGCAGGACCCGAGCGACTACGCCCGCCAGCGGGTCTTCGACGCCCTGATGCGCGCCCAGCGCACCGCGTGGGGCGGGGGCGGTGACGGCGACCAGTGAAGCGATGGTTCAAACTCGGCTGCCTCGGCGGGCTCCTGCTGTTCTTCGCCGCCTGCTGCGCAGGCCCGCTGACCGGCATGATGTCGGCCGCCAACTCCGCCGCCGGCGCACCGGTATCGGGCGCGGCGGCGGGCATCCCCCAGCGGCTGATGACCGCCTACCAAAACGCCGCCGCCCACGTCACCCAGAACGTGCCGGGCTGCAAGGGCATGCGCTGGCAGATCCTGGCGGCCATCGCACAGATCGAGTCCACAGGCGCCGCCGGCCACGCCATCGCCGCCGACGGCGAGATCACCCCGCACATCATCGGCCCCCGCCTGGACGGCTCCGGCCAGGGCGGCAACACCACCCCCGTCTACGACACCGACCACGGCGTGTGGGACGGCGACACCGTCTACGACCGGGCCATCGGCCCCTTCCAACTCCTGCCCGCCACGTTCCGGCAGTACGGCAAGCGCGCCTCCGGCGACGCGCAGGCTCCCGACCCGTTCAACGCCGACGACGCGGCATTAACCGCCGCGACCTACCTGTGCGGTAAGGGCCGAGACTTGACCGACCAGGGACAGCTGAAGGCCGCGATCTACTCCTACAACAACTCCGACGCCTACGTGGACGAGGTCCTTTCCTGGATCGACCGCTACGACGCCACAGCGAACAACCCGGCCGCGTTGACCGGCATCAGCGGCACGGCCCGCACCGTGCTCCAGGCGGCCCTGGCCCAGCAGGGCGTCCCCTACTCCTGGGGCGGCGGAGGACCGAAGGGCCCATCGAGTGGCTCGTGCTGCTCGCCGGGTGGCCAGGACGGCAGCCGGGTGGTCGGCTTCGACTGCTCCGGTCTGACGCAGTACGCCTTCGCGCGGGTCGGCGTGGTGCTGCCGCGTACCGCGGCCGATCAGGCCGGGGTCGGTCAGCGGATCCCGGCCTCGGCCGGCTACGGCGCCCTGCAGCCCGGTGACCTCGTCTTCTACGGCTACGACCCGACGGCCAACTCCACGATCCATCACGTCGGGATCTACCTCGGGAACGGCCAGATGATCAACGCCCCCCGCCCCGGGACCGTGGTACGCCTCGACCCGGTGACCGCCATGCCCGACTACGCGGGAGGGGCAAGGATCCTATGAACCCCCGCCCCTGCCCATCCCACTCCGGACAGGCCCTGATCGCCTGCGCCGTCGTTCTGGCCGCCATCGGAGCCGGTCTGCTGACGCTGGCATCCCCGCACGCCGCCCCGGCCACGAACGCCCCGACACACCGTCGGTCGGCACCGTCATGGACCACGCCCACCACCGTCAGCACGGCACCACCGCCGGCCCCGACGGCACGCGCCACGCCCACACACACGGCAATGCGCACGGCGACAGGCACAACGATGCGCACGGCCGATGAGCTGCCGCCGCCCGGTTCGGGGCCGGGCGGCGATGCGGCCATCCAACGTGCCCTGGACGCCGCCACTCCCCCGGATCTCCCGGTCAGCACCACCGACGCTCTCGTGGCGCTGGGCCGCCACGTCTGGACGGCCGAGACCACCGGCAGCGGCCGCCAGCAGTGGCCTGGCTACTTCCCCGCCCACCGCAGCGCGGCGACCTGGACCTACACCCGCTTCCGCATCCAGGCCGCCACCGCCCGCCGCGACCACGGCACCCCCGACCGGGCCGTGGTGCGCCTGGTGTGGGCCGGCACCGACCCCACGGGGGCCTTCCTCGACGACCGCACGGCAACTGTCACCTTCACCAGAACAGGAGCAGCAACATGGACACCCGTCCGGTAGGCCTCGCCTTCGCACCCCAGGCGGTATGGGGCGCGGGAGTGGCGCTTGCGCATCTGGCCTGGGACGTGAGTACCTGGGTCGGCCGTCACACCCTGGCGCTGGCGTGCGTCGGCGTCGTGGGCTGGTTCGGCTGGGGCATGCTGCAACGGCGCCTTGCCGCCAAGGCGTTGCGGACGCGCACCTACGTGGAGCTGGTGCCGTCCCGGCAGTTCGAGCCCACGAGCGAGGAGATCCTGCGGTTCGGCGCGCAGTTGCTGCGGGCAGCGGCCGCTGGCCCGTGGTGGACACCGCGGGCCGCCAGGTCGGTGCGGATCCGGATGCGGGCCGACGGCTCGAAGTCGCTGGCCTACCGGCTGGAAGGCCCGGCTTCCGCCCGGCACCTGCTGATGACCACGCCGTATGGGCGGGTGCGCTGCGAGCCGGTCAGGCCGGTGCGGGACAAGCAGCGCAAGCACGTCGTGCGGGCGGTCTTCGCGCTGCACGGCAACCCCGCCGCACGGCTGCGGGACGTCCCGCTCGACCCGGACCCGCTGCAGCCACTGATCGACGCCGTCGCCGATCTACGTACCGACCTGGGCGACCTGGCCGAGCTGTGCCTGGACATCTCCCCGGCCGCCAAATGGCGCGTGGCGGCGCGCCGCTGGCAAGTGGTGGACAGGGCCCGTGAGCAAGCCCGGCGCCAATCGCGGCGCGAGGCGCGCTGGATGAGCCAGGACGCCGCAACGGTCGAAGACGCCCTGTCCTGGCAGTTGACCAAGCTGGTCACCCCCGAGGGCGCGCGTGGTGAGCAGCGTCGGCTGCTGATGACGCCGCGGCCGCCTCGGATCGACCGCGACAAGGCCCTTGGCAAGCTGATCGAGGACGTCGGCCTGGTCCGGGTGCAGCTGCTGGTGCGCTGCAGCTCGGACATGGTCGGGCGCGCCGAGCGTCGCCTGCGGCATATCGAGGCGGCGCTGGATGTGTATGCGGGGCGGACCCGGCTGTCGTCGCTGGGATGGAGCGTGGGCCCGGTCCGGTTCGGTCCGGACCACTGGCCCTGGCGGAACAGCTTCGATCAGCGGTGGGCCAGTGGCCTGGTCAAGCCTGCGCGGGATTCGTGGGCGCGGATCGAGGAGCTGGCTGGTCTGCTGAAGCCGCCGACCGTGCACGCGCGGCTGCCGCTGCTGGTCGGGGACATCCCCACCTACGCGCCGGGGTCGGCGTTGGTGCCGCAGGGCTGGTACCGCGGCCCGGACGGGCAACCGCGGCTGGTGGCTACCCGCGAGAGCGACACGCTGTTCGAGGTGAGTGTCGGCAAGGCTGGGTGGGGCAAGACCGAACGGGCCCTGGTCCAGGCGGTCGCGGTCGCGCACGCCGGGGGCGGGGAGGCGTTCGTCGACCCGCACCGCGACTCCTTCGCGCGTGTGGCGCCCTACCTTGCGCACCCCGCGATCATGTCCCGGCTGTGCCTGGTGGATCTCACGGTCAGCCAGCCATCCGATCGGCTGCCGTGCTGGAACCCATTGAGCATGACCGGCGGACAGCCACCGCACGAGGTCGTCGCCGCGACGGTGGATGGGTTCGCCACCGCGCTGGGGTGGGGGGACGCCAACACCCCGCGGGCCATCACCATCCTCACCAAAGCCGTCGAGGCCCTGACGACCGTCAACGCTCAAGCTGTCGCCGCAGGTCAAACTGACTGCCAGGCCACGCTGTTCCAGATCCGCGCACTGATGACCGACCCGGTCTTCCGCGCGCTGGTCGTCGCCCGTCTCGAACCGGAGGCCGCCCGCTGGTGGCGCACCTCCTTCCCGGAGATCCCCAAGGAGGCACTGCCGACGGTCCTCAATCCGCTGGACCGGCTCGCCGCCTCCCCCGTCATCCGCGCCTTCCTCGGCAGCCCGACCGGCACCTACGACATCCGCCGCGCGATGGACACCGGCCAGGTGGTGTGGATCTGCCCGGCCGGCACCGGCCCCACCAACCGGCTCCTGGTCTCGCTTGTGGTCCGCGACCTGCTGCGCGCCGGGCTGTCCCGCCGCGACACCCCACCCGAGCAGCGCCGCCCGTTCCGGCTCTTCCTCGATGAGCTGATCTCCCTGGACGGCGCCGCATCCACCTCGCTGGCAGAGATCACCGAGCAGCTGCGCAAGTTCGCGGTGCGGATGCACGGCATGACGCAGTTGCTGCACCGCATCAGCACGGCAACCCGGGCCGCGCTGCTGCAAAACGCCTCCACGCTGTCCACCACGGCCGGCTCCACCGACGCCATCCGGCACATCACCGAAGAATGGAGCGGCCAGGTCACCCCCGCCGACGCGGCAGAACTGCCCCGCTTCCACCACTGGGCCAGCTTCACCGTCGCCGGCAACCGGGTCGGGCCGCTGCTGATCCGCGGCCCCGAACTCGAGGAGGTCTTCGCCCGCCTGGCCCGGCCCGGCAAGGTCCGCGCGCTGATGCGGGCCGCGCAGACCAACACCGATGCCCGGCCGCTGGCCGAACTGACGGCGGTCGCCTCCACCCAGGAGACGTGCGTCCGAGCCTTCCTCACCCGCCCCGGCCCCGCTGGCGGCGACGGCCCGAAAGACGCGCGGCCGACCGGCCCCAGCACGCCATCCGATAACCCCGCACCCGAGGAGCTGTACGCATGACGATCGAACTCGAGGCCGCCTGCGTTGCCGATGCCGCCGAGGTCCACCCCAGCAGTGAGGAAACGGCCGCTCACCGGGCGCTGGCCCTGCTCGCGCAGCACCGGCTGGTCACCAGCACGCAGATGCACCAGATGCTCGCTCCTTCGGCTACCCGCCAGGTCACGGCGCGGGTCCTCAACACCCTGCGGGAGGACGATCTGGCTTCCTACACCATCGTGCCGAACGCCAACCGGCTGCGGGCCTGGTTCCTGACCGCGCGCGGCGCACGGACCGCGGCGGGCTGGCCGGAGCTGCGGGGCCGGGTAGTCCAAGCCCCGGCCAGTGGCACCGAGGCCTCACTGCGAGCTGCCCACACCCTCACCGTGCTCCGCGCCCACCTGGCGTTCCTGTCCGACGCCCGCAAAC
>CAYNNX010000060.1:0-24323 GCA_964398515.1 uncultured Streptantibioticus sp.
CGGGCGTAGCTGAACCCGTCGTTGTCGAAGTAGAAGACGGCGACCTTGACCTTGTCCCCCTTTTCGAAGTACGAGCCCTCTGCCGTGCGCATGGTGACCTGCGCGGTGTGACTGTTGTAGTCGCAGACGAGCTTGTCCTTCTTGATGGTGCCCGCAGCGATCGCCTCGACGTGGGTGGCCTCGGGGAGCGTCGTCGCGTTGGCCACGAGCTCGTGGTCCATGCCGGGGTCACAGGAGTAGGTGACCTTCACCTGCACGTTCGGATCGTGGAACGACACCTTGTCGATGGCCAGCAGGTTGGCCTTGGCCGCTGCCGAAGGCGCGGTCGCCAGAACACCCGCACCGACCAGAAGAACGGTGGCCGCGGTGCCGGTGAGGCGTCTGCGGAGACTGGATGACTTCATCGTTTTCTACCTTCCCCCCTGCGCGGTCACCCTCGGTCCGAGGTGTGGAGGAGTCTCCAACTGGGCGGGTGACTATGGCAGTTGATCGATTCTCGGTCCCGATGCTACGTGATCTTTGAGGGCCATGGGACCGGATGCCGAGTGGTTCGGGTGAGGGCCGCCCCGGCCCTCACGTGGAGATCCCGGCAGCCGGTCCGATGGGCATCGAGCGCCAAGGACGGCGTTACCGCGGGCAAGGCGTCAGCCCCAGGCCGACCGGGGGCAGGGGCCCGCACGACGTCGAAGCAGCGGTCACCGACGTGCCGGCGCTCGTCCTCCCGGAGCGCGGGTCCCGGGCGGTGCCACGGAGTGCGCATCCACTGAGCCGGCGGCGCTGGACCATGAGTCGAGCACCTGCACGTCGGCGCGAAGCCCGCGGCTCCGGGCGCCGTAGGCGAACAGCCGGCTGCTCGCGAGTGGGCCGGACGGGCCGGGGCAGCCTGCATGCACGACGATGGGTTGGACCCAGGGATGGGCAGTGTTCAGTCGTCCTGTGATGACAGCGGGGAGTCCCATTCCGTGAAGGTCTTCCTGGACGCGGCGATGGAGGCCGCGGCGCGGTCGCGGTCGTCGCCCGAGCCCACGGCAAGGTTCTCCAGCACTTGCTCGAACGGCAGTGCCGGGTTGTCGGTGATCAGGGTCATGGCCGACAGTTCCAGGGTGACGAAGCCGTGCACCGCGGACCAGTGGAAGTACGCGCACAACTCGCTGTCCTGCGTGGAGTGGTAGCGGCGGGCGTCGACGCAGGCCTGCACCGCGTCGACGAGGGTCCTCCAGGTGAATCCGCGCGGTTCGGCCACGGCCGAGCTGTCGCCCTGCTGGATGGCCTTCCCCAAGAGCGCCTTGCTGGAGGCCGCCGCGAAGATGTGCGGGCGACGCAGTGCGGCACCGCGGTAGATGCGCCCCAGCGAGGCGAGGTCGGCGACCGGATCGTCCGTCCGCGGGGCACGCTCCAAGAGGCGGTGCAGGTTGAGCGTCGAGGCCCGGACGACCTCTTGGACGACTTCATCCATGCTTCCGAAATGCGTGTAGACGGACATGGTGGAGGCACCGACCGCCTCAGCAAGCTTGCGTACCGTCAGGGCGCTCGGTCCTTGCTCCGCGAGGATCCGGGCGGCTGCCTCGACGAGTGCGTCTCGCGTGCGGGCGGCGCGGTGTGACCGCTTGACGTTCATGTTTGACAGCATAGCCATAACTACGTTATCAATAGCCTGACCAGTCATAACAATGCTATACGGGGGAGTTGGCAGGGCGGGGTGGCCAAGGGCGTGGTACGCGGCCGGGGTCACGGTGCACCGGAACCGTACGGGTGCACGCCGCGTCATGAAGATCTGGGGACTGCCGGGGGAGTGGTTCTCGCGCACGCTCGGCTGGAACGCGCGCCATGTGACGATGGATGGCGCAACACGCAAACGGGGGAGCTTCTTTGACATGTGGGTCGCCTGACGATCTCACAGGGTGCACTGCGCTTCGCGTGGACCGGTAGCGGCTATTCCGCTCGACCGGCCACTGCCCGGTCCTGGTGCATCCAATTCTTTGACTTAATTATTCGGGCTGCCGTCTGTGCGAGCGGCCGTTGACCTGGTGTTTCCATGCCTCATTATTGGTTGAATTCTTGGCAATCATCGATGTGACACTCGGGAGTGATCGGCACCACAACGGAAAAATCTATTTCCGGTTGTACGTGGTCAACTCCGTGGGGTAGCTTCGAAGTCGTCCGAGGGTGCGACGCCAGCCCGGCGGACGGTGAAATCGGGGGATTTCGTGTGGCGGGTCGATCCCCGCTGTTCCTCGGCCGGACATTTCGGTTCGGAGGGGAGAACTCTTCCTTCTCTGTGATGACATGTGTCGTCGCGCGGTCGACGGGGGCCGCGCGGCGGGTTGTTGCCCGACTCTGCAATTTGTCGACTGCCGCGTCACCTGACGGGTGGAAACAACGAGTGATCGAAGGGGTGTATTTGGCGTGCAAGAAAACAAGGTGGCGCTGATCACCGGGGGATCCCGGGGAATTGGCCGCGGTATCGCCCTCAGGCTCGCCGAGGAGGGGTACGACATCGCGTTTTGCTACCGCTCCGGAACGGAACACGCGGAAGCGGTGCGGGAGGCGGTGGAGAAGACCGGCGTCCGGTGTTACCACGCGCCCTGCGACGTCGCCGACCACGAGGCGGTCGAGTCCTTCGTCAAGGCCGCGGAGAGCGCCCTCGGCCACCTGGACGTGCTGGTCAACAGCGCCGGGATCGTGCGGGACAACCCACTGGTGCTCATGCCGGCCGCGGACTGGAACGACGTCGTGGCGACCAACCTCAACGGCACGTTCAACTTCAGCCGTTGCGCCGCCTTCGGATTCATGAAGCGCAAACGCGGCACCATCGTGAACATCTCCTCGGTGGCCGGCGTTTACGGGAACCCGACCCAGACGAACTACTCGGCATCCAAGGCCGGCGTCAACATGCTCACCCGGTCGCTGTCGCGGGAGTTGGGGCCGTACGGAGTGCGTGTCAATGCGGTCGCACCCGGTTTCATCGAGACCGATATGACCGACCGGCTCTCCGAAAAGGTCCGGGAGAAGGCCTTGGACATGATTCCGATGCGCCGCTTCGGCGACGTGGGCCAGGTCGCCGACCTCGTCTCGTTCCTGGTTTCCGAACGGTCGTCCTACATCACCGGCCAGGTCATCCAGGTGGACGGCGGAATCTCCCTCTAGCCATCCGACGCGCCGAATCCGGAAAGGACCGCACCATGCCGCGACCGACCGTGCCGCGACAGTTCGCCGCGCCGCTCGACGCGGTCGACACGGTAGATGTCGACAGCGTCCACGAGGTGACCGCCACCAAGACCGTCCACGCCGACGACCCTTATCTGAGCGGCCACTACCCGCACTTCACCATTTATCCGGGGATCTTCATCATCGAGTCGGTCGGCCAAGCCGTGCGCGCGCACACCGAACGGCACCGGCAGCCGCACATCCCCGAACTCGCCGAGGTCGCCAGCGTGCGGTTCACCGCCCCGCTCGTACCCGGCAACACCCTCACCGTCAACGCCTCGATCACCCCGGACGACCAGGACCGCGGTGTGCTGAAGGTGAAAGCCGACTGCCGCCGCGAGGACGGCGCCCGCTGCGCCGCGATGACCCTGAAGTACCGGCTGGTGACCCCGGCGCAGGAGGACAGTGATGCTTGAACTCCCCGAGATCATGCGGATCCTCCCGCACCGCCCGCCCATCCTGCTCGTCGACCGCGTGGTGGAGTTCGAGCCCGGCGAACGGATCGTCACCACCAAGACCATCAGCGCCAGTGAGCCGTGCTACACCGGCCTCGCCGACCCGCTGCCGGACGCCGCCTACGCCTACCCCACCTCACTGCTGATCGAGTCCTTCGGCCAGTCGGGAGCGCTGCTGTGGCTGTGCTCTGCACGCGAGAAGGGCACCACCGTCGACGGCACCCTGATCTTCGCCCAGGCCAAGCGGTGCGTCTTCGAAGGCCGGGCGTACCCCGGCGACGTGCTGCGCCACGAGGTGCGGCTGGACCACCTGGTGGGCGACAACGCCTTCATGACCGGCGAGACCTGGATCGGCGACCGCCGCGTGGCCACCATGGGCTCCGTCCTCGCCGTCGCGCGGGACTCCGCCGAACTGCCGCAATCGCAAGGGTCGGTCCCCGGACAGCCCGGGCGGGCGTCATGACGACCGTCCTGACCGGGCTGGGCATGGTCTCCCCCGTCGGCGTCGGCCCGGACGCCTACTGGGCGGGCCTGCTCGCGCCGCACTCCACGCCCACCCCCGTCACCGACCGGCCCGGCATGCCCGCCGGCGCCCACGCCTACCGCGTACCCGAGGCCGACGACACGCAGGACACCGGTTCGCGCTACCTCGCCCTCGCCCGCTCGGCCGCCCACCAGGCCCTGGAGAACGCCCGGTTGACGCCGGCGTCGCAGACCGCCACCGTCGGGCTGTTCCTCGGCACCGGGACGGGCGACAGCGAGCCTGCCGAACAGATCCGCGACGGTCGCCGTCCCGCCGACGACACCGCGTGGTGGGCGTACCGCGGTGCCGCCCAGCTCGCCGACGAACTGGGCCTGACCGGCCCGGTGCAGACGGTCTCCACCGCATGCGCCGCCGGCGCCTACGCGGTGGCCCTAGCCT
This sequence comes from uncultured Streptantibioticus sp., assembly GCA_964398515.1. GTDB lineage: Bacteria > Actinomycetota > Actinomycetes > Streptomycetales > Streptomycetaceae > CAYNNX01. The sequence goes on from CAYNNX010000060.1 coordinate 4,585, forward strand.
GCCTCGCCGTGGCGGCGGGACACGTGGACGTGGCCCTCGCGGGCGGCGCCGAGGTGGTCTCGCGGCCCGCACTGGCCGCCTTCCTGCGCCTGGGCGCCGTCGACCCGGTGCACTGCCGCCCCTTCGACGCCGAACGGCAGGGCACCGTCTACGGGGAAGGCGCGGCCTTTCTGGTCCTGGAGTCCGCACGCCACGCCCGGGGCCGCGGCGCACACCCGCTGGCCGCGATCGACGCCGGGGGCTGGAGCTGCGACGGCCACCATCTGACCGCCCCGGCCGCCGACGGAGAACAGGCCGCCCGTGCCGGGCGGGATGCCCTGCGCCGCGCCGGATACCAGCCGCGGGAGGTCGCCGCGGTCGTCTGCCACGGCACCGGAACCCCGCTCAACGACCGAACCGAAAGCCGCGTCATGCACGAGCTGCTGGGAGAACGCGCGGCGCGGATACCCGCGACGGCGGTGAAGTCCGTGCTGGGACACAGCGGGGGCGCCGCGGGAGCGTTCTCCTGCGCCACCGCGGCCCTGATGGTGGCCCACCGCCAGGCGCCTCCGGTCGCCAACCTCACCACCCGCGACGCCGACTGCGACCTGGCGGTCTCCGGCGAACCGCAGCCGATCGGGGCCGGTCCGGTGCTGCTCAACGCCTACGCGTTCGGCGGCAACAACATCTCCCTCGTCGTGGGACCGGTGGCGGCATGAGCACCGCGCACGTCCTCGACACCGACATCGTGATCAGCGGCCTCGGCCCCGTCTCGACCTACGGCACCGGTCGCACGGAGCCGGCCGGCACGCCGGTGGACCCCGGAGCCGCCGGCGGATCACAGCGGTGGCTGCGGTCGCTGGAGGACTTCGACCCCGCCAGGTGGCTCGGCCGCAAGGGATGGCGCTTCCTGCCGCCCGCGGCGCGCTACGCGATGGTCGCCGCCCGGCTCGCCGACGAGGACGCCCGTTCTCGCGGCGACGACGGGGACACCGGGGTTGTGGTGGGCACCAACTTCGCCGCCGACGAGACCGTGGACCGCTTCGACCAGGCCGTGCTCGCCGAAGGCGCCCGTGGCATCAGCCCGTTGGAGGCACCCAACTTCTCCATCAACGTGGCGGCGAGCCAGATCTCCATCGACCTCGGCCACCGGGCCTTCAACATCACGCTCACCGATCTGTTCGTCGCCGGCAGCTGTGCGGTATGGACCGCCTGCCAGGCCCTGGAGGACGGGCGGGCCACCGCGGCCTTGGCCGGGGCCGTCGAAGGGCGCCCGCCGCGTGCGGCCACCGGCTCGCTCGCCCCGGTGCTCGACGAGGGCGCGGCGTGCCTGATGCGCCTGGAGCACGCCGACCGGGCCGCGGCCCGCGACGCACGGCCCTACGGCCGCGTCGTCGCCGGCGCCCAGCTCTTCGTCCCCGTGGCGGTCACGGCCGGGGCGGAGCGGGTGGACGCGCTGGCACACCCCGTGCTCGACGAGCTCGCCGCCGCCCTGCCGCCGGGCCCGGTCACCGTCGACGTGTGCCGTCCGCCCGCGTCGCAACGTGCCGAGGCCGTCGCCGCCGCCGTCATCCGCTGGACGCGGCAGCGCCTGGACACGGCACTGCTGGGCGGCCCCGACGCGGGACGGGCCGCCGCCCAGGCCTCGGCCACCGCGCCGCTGCGCCTGGCCGGAGCGCTGGCGGGGCGAGCCGCGCCGCCCGGGGCGCTGATCCAGGCCACCGCCGGCCCCCACGGCCACCTCGTGGTGCTCGCCGTACGCACCACGCCCTAGACCACCGGCCGTCACCCGGCCGGTCGCACCAAAGAAATCCGCACACCGCACGGGCGACCGTGCGACGTCATATGGAGTACCCATGACTGTCACGCAGCAGCAGCACCTCGACGAGATCCGCGAGATCGCCGCCGAGGTCCTGGAGATCGAGCCCGAGGAGATCACCGAGACCAGCTCGTTCGCCGACGAGCACGAGGCCGACTCGCTGCGCGCCATCGAGATCCTCGCTCGGATCGAGAAGAAGTACAACGTCGAGATTCCGCAGTCGGACCTTCCCAAGATGGTCAACCTGCGTGCCGTCTACGACGTGGTGGCCCAGTACGCCGGCTGGACGGCCTGACATGCGCCGCCGAGTCGTTATCACCGGACTGGGCCCGGTATCGAGCATCGGGATCGGCGTCGAGGCCTTCGCGGCCGCCCTCCAGCAGGGCGCCAGCGGTATCTCCCCGATCTCCAGCTTCGATGCCTCGGGCTTCCCCCACCGCATGGCCGGTGAGGTACCCGCGTTCGAGCCCACGGAGATCCTCCAGGTCCTCGACCCGGAGCAGTGGGGACGGTCCAGCCTGTTCGCCGCAGCGGCCGCCCAACTCGCCGTCCAGGACTCGGGGATCGACCCGGCGGCACTCTCCCGGGCCAGGGCCGGTTCCAGCATCGGCACCACCAGCGGTGAGTCCCAGGTCATCGAGAAACTCACCGCCCAGTGGGTCGACGGGTCCCTGAAGGACCTGGACCCGGCCCTGGTTCGCCAGACGCCCGCCTCCCGGTTGGCCACCGCGGTCAACCGGGAGCTGGGCCTCACCGGCGACGCGATCACCCTGTCCACGGCCTGTTCCGCGAGCAACTACGCCCTGGGGTACGCCTACGCGGCGATCGCCACCGACGAGGCGGACTACATGCTCGCCGGCGGCGCGGACTCCGTCTGCCGCTGGGCGCACGCCGGTTTCTACCGTCTTGGCGCCCTGACCGAGCACGTCTGCTCACCCTTCGACCGCGACCGGTCCGGCATCCTGACCGGCGAGGGCGGTGCGGCGCTGTTCCTGGAGTCGTTGGAGAGCGCCGAGCGCCGTGGAGCGCGCATCTACGCCGAGGTCCTCGGCTACGGGCTCAACTGCGACGCCGGCCACATGGTCGCCCCCGACCCGGTCAGCATCGCCGAGTGCATGCGGCGCGCCCACCGCAAGGCCGGGATCGACGCGTCGCAGGTGGACTACATCTGCGCCCACGGCACCGGCACCCCGGCCAACGACGCCATGGAGACCCAGGCGGTCCTGGAGGTCTTCGGGGACAACCCACCGCCGATCAGCTCCATCAAGTCGATGCTCGGGCACACCATGGGGGCCGCCAGCGGCTTCGGCGCCATCGCCTCCGCGGTCGGCATCGCACGGCAGTTCATCCCGCCCACGATCAACTTCAGCACACCGGACCCCCAGATGCCGGGCATCGACCCGGTCGCCAACACGGCACGGCCGGCCCGACTGCGCGTGGTGCAGAACAACGGGTTCGCCTTCGGGGGCAACAACGCCATCACGATCCTGGGGGAGGTCGCATGACCACCGAAGCGACGCACGCGCGCGTCACCCCGGCCGACCCGCTGTACATCACCGGCTGGGGGGTCCTGTCCCCCCTCGGGGACGGGGCGGACGACTTCAGCGACGCCGTGGTGCAGGGGCGCAACGGACTCGCCGACGTCTGCGGCATGTTCGACGAAGACCTGCCCGGCGACAAGGCGTACGCGCTGCCCGACTTCCGGGTCCGCGACTACCTGGGCCGCAAGGGCACCAGCTTCTTCGACCGCAGCACCGCCCTGGCGCTGGTCGCCAGCGACCGGGCGCTGAAGGACACCAGCCTGGCCGTCACCGACACCAACCGCGACCAGGTCGGGCTGGTGCTGGGCACCACCACCGGCAGCATCAAGTCCACCACCGACTACAGCCGCGAGACCCTCACCCAGCAGCGCCCGTACCTGGTCAACCCGGTGCTCTTCCCCAACACGGTGATGAACTGCGCCGCGGGGCAGGCCGCCATCTGGCACAAGCTCAAGGGCGTCAACGCCACCGTCGCCGGCGGCCAGCTGGCCGGCCTGACCGCGCTGCGCTATGCCAGCCGCACCCTGCGCTGGGGCGACGCCGAGGCGCTGCTGGTCGGCGCCGTGGAGGAGTTCAGCCCACACAGCGCCTGGGCCACGCATCTGGCGGCGGGGTCCACCCCCGCCGGCGAGGGCGCCGCGGTCTTCGTCCTGGAGACGGCGGCAGCCGTCGCCGACCGCGGACGCGCCCCCGACGCGGAGGTCCTGGCCGTCGAGCTGGCCACCGCCGACCCGGAACGCGGCTTCCAGGCGGCCACCGAGGTCTTCGCCCAGTGCATCGGCCGTGCCCTTGCCACCGCCGGTGTGCGGGCCGACGAACTGTGGGCGGTGGCACCGGGCACCGACGAGACGGAGGCCGCGGCCGTGGAAACCGTCCTCGGCACCGCCCGGCCGGTGCGGCTGCAGGTGAAGGAGCTCACCGGCGAGTGCCACGCCGCCTCCGGAGCCCTGCAGATCGCCGCCGTGCTGGCCCACCACCGCAACGACGCGTCGCTGGACGGCCGTCCGGCCCTGGTGACCTCCGCCACCCGCGAGGGAGCGGTGGGCGCCGCAGTGATCAGGGGGTGGCACCGTGACCGTGCTGATCACGGGCAGTGAGATCCGCACCTGCTTCGGCGACAGCGCGGCCACCTTCGCGGCACTCGCCGAGGGCCGCTGCGGAGTCGGCGACCTGCGTTCGGCCGAACGCGACCGGCTCGGGGTGACGCGCGGATACCACGTCGAGGACGACGACCCCGCGCTGCCCGGGCGCGCGTCTCGGTGGCTCACCGAATGCGTGGCCGAAGCGGTCAGGCAGTCGGGCGTCGACCCCGCGCGGCGCCGCGTGGCCGTGGTCGTCGGCACCGGACTGCGTGAGCTGTCCGCCGTCGAGCGGCTGGAGGAAACCCCGGTCCGCACCGCCGAGTTGCACTTCGCCCGGGCTGTGCGCCGGGCCGTCCCCGAGGCGACCGAGGTCGTCACCGTCTGCAACGCCTGCTCCGCCTCGGGACACGCCCTGGCCATCGCCTGCGACCTGCTGGAGCTCGACGAGGCGGACGCGGTGGTGGCGGCCGGCTGCGACGCGATGACCGACAGCATGCTGGCCATGATCGGTCGGGTCGCCGAGGAACCGACCGATCGGGTGCGCCCGTTCGACACCGACCGCATGGGCGTGCTCCTCGGTGAGGGCGCGGCCGCGGTCGTGGTCGAGCGGGGCGACCGGCCCAGGGTCGGCAGCGGACCGGTGCTGGGCACCGTGCTGGGCGTCGGCCTGTCCTGCGACGCGTTCCACGAGACGGCACCCGACCCGGAGGGCATCGTGCGCGCCATGCACGACGCCCACCGGCGCGCCGGGATCACCCCCGAGGACGTCGACCTGGTGCTGGCACACGGAACCGGCACCGCGCTCAACGACCCGACCGAGGCCGAGGCGCTCAACGAGGTCTTCGCCCAGGCCGGGCACGGACCGCTGGTCAGCGGCATCAAGGGGGCCACCGGCCACACCTCGGGCTCCGCCGCGCTGATGAGCCTGGCGGTCGCCCTCCAGGCGATCGCCGGGGAGCCGGTCCCCGCGGTCACCGGCCTGCGCCGGCCGATCCCCCAGGCCGCCTCGTTGCGCCTGGTCATCGGCGCGGCGGTGGCGGCGCCGGTGGAGGTGGCGCAGGTCGACTCCTTCGGATTCGGCGGCGTCAACGCCGTCTGCCTGGTGGGAGGAAGCGCATGAGCGACCACAAGTCAGCGGTCGTGACGGTGTCCGCGGCCGTCGCCCATGTTCCCGGTGTTCCCGGCGAGCACTTCCTCGGTGCCGCCGGCACCGACCCGGCCCTCGGGCCCGAGGACGCCCATCGGCTGCTCGGCCGCAAGGGCCTGCTCTACAAGGAACCGGCGACTCGCCTTGCGCTGTGCGCGGTCCACCGGGCCCTGGGGCTGCCGCCCGGCCGTCCGGCCGAGCCCGTCGACGGCGGAGCCGACACCGCGGTGATCGTCAGCTCCAACTACGGCAACGTGCAGACGGTGCGCGACGTCGTCGGCACCGTCCGCGCGGGCTCCGGGAAGGACGTCAGCCCGTTGCAGGCACCCAACGCCTCCAGCAACGTCATCGCCAGCACCATAGCCATCCGCTACGGGCTGGCCGGGCCCAACCTCATGCTGTGCTCCGGTGCGGTCTCCGGCCACCAGGCGCTGCGGCTGGGCGCCCTGCTGCTCCGCGCGGGGCGGGCCCGGCGTGCGGTCGTGGTCGGCGTCGAGCCGGTGGACGAGACGGTGCGAACGCTCGCCGCCCGGCGCGGCCCGGCAGGCGGCGGACACCCCGCCCCCCGCGAAGGCGCCGCCTGCGTCATCCTGGAGGCCACCGCCCGACCGCGGCCCGGTGAGATCGTGCTGGGCCCGGTCTCCCACCACCGCGACCTGGCCGAGGCCACCAAGGACGAGTCCGCCGACCCGGTCGGCCTGCGGCTGGTCAGCCCCGGCGGGGACGCCGGCGACGTGGACCTGACCGGGCGTGTGGGCGACACCTACGGTGCCCTGGGCGTGCTGCAGGCCGCCGCCGCCACCGCCTGGCTGCGCGAGCACGGCACGGCACGGGCCCTGCTGGTCGCCGGTGACGCGGAGGACGGCTGGGCGCGGGCCGAACTCTCCCGCACGGTGCGCTCGCCGGGCACGGAGGCGGCCTGAGATGGCCGAGGAGCGGCGGCAGTGGGCCCGCGTGGCGGACGTACCGTCGTCCGTCGCGACGGTCACCGCGTGGCGGGCACCCGAGCGGCGTTCGGTGGTGGTGGCCGTGCACGGGATGGAGGACTCCTGGCAGAGCTGGGACTCGCTGACCGCACTGCTGGGGGACGACTACCGCGTCTACGCCCTCGACCTGCCGTGGCGGGCCGGCAACGACTACCGCTGGCGCCACCACGGCACCCCCGCCCACTGGCTGACGGAGGGCCTGCAGTCCATCCCCGAGCCGGTTGACGTGCTCCTCGGCCACTCCTTCGGCGCCAACGCCGTGCTGCAGTACCTCGCCCAGTGCGGGGCCGCCGGTCCCGCGGCCCGGGCCGCTGTGCTGGTCGCCCCGTTCTACCGGCCCTCGACGCTGGTCTGCGACTGGAGGCTGTACGAGCAGTCGTTCGCGGGGTTCCGGCACGTGATGAGCGACGGCATGCGGGTGCGGCTGGGGGCCCGGGCCGCCTCGCTCGAACCCGACGTGCTCGCCAGCATGGTCGACAAACTCATCGACCGCATCGGGCCGATGGGCTTTCTCGCTCTGTTCGACCAGTTCGTCGGTACCACCGAACTCAACCTGTCGCAGGTACCGATCCCCTCGCTGGTGATCGCCGGCGAGAGCGACCAGGGGCTGGCCGGCGACCGGGCGCAGGCCCTCGCCGAGGCCATGCCCATGGCCGACGTCCAACTCTGCGCCGACTACGGCCACTTCTGCCACGTCGAGCACGCGCTCGACGTCCATCAGCGGATGGCCGCCTTCCTCCGGCGCCACCTGGCCGGGATCGCCCCGCGCCATGGGGCCGCCCGGCAGGCGCCCCCGCAGCCGGCGACCCCGCGGCACCTCGACGACCCGGCGACCTCACATCCGACCATCCAGCAACCCCAGGAGGGATACACCACGTGAACCTCATCGACCCGGCCCCCGCCACCTACGTCGGCCGCCCGCGGTACGAAGGCGCCAACATCCGCACCTGGATCGGCTTCAAGCACTTCGAGTACCTCCTCGAAGAGGCCGTCCTGCAGTGGTTCCGCGACCGCGGCATGGGACCCGCCGCGCTGTACCACACCTATGGAGTGGGCCTGGAGTTCGTGGACAGCTCGATCCGGCTGCCCGCGACGCTGACCATCGACGACGAGGTGCGGGCCACCGCGACCCCGGGCACCCCGCGTCCGGGCCAGGGCCTGCCGTTCACCGTCAAGCTGAGCGTCGAGCGGGACGGGCAGGAGGTGACGATCCTCGCCGGCAAGGTCCGCGTCGCCCTGGTGCGGGAGAAGGACGCGCCCGCCGCCGAGCCGGTCCCCGCGCATCTGGAGCCGTTCACCGTCGCGGAGGTGGCCCACCTGACCCCGTCCGCCGCCGGACCGGCCCTCCCGCAGCCCGTCGAGGTCCCCGAGGGGTCCGACGTACGCGCGGTGCTGGTGCCCGAGGGCGCCAACGACTTCCTGTGGTCGTGGCGCATCCCCTACTTCTACTGCCACTTCTCGGACCGGCTGCAGCACTCCGGCTACATCCGCGCGATGGAGGAGGTCGTCGACCGGTTCCTCGACGACCGCGGGATCTCGGTCGGCCGCATGCTCGACGAGCGGGGCTGGATCCCGGTCGTCTCCCGCGCGCGGCTCCAACTCCTCGCCGACGCCCACATGGAGGAGACGGTGCACACCCTCTTCACCATCGAAGAGATCATCAAGAACGTCATGTACACCGCGCGCATGAACTGCTATGTGCTGCGCGACGGCCACCTGGTCCCCACCGCGACCGGATCCATCCTGCACGGCTACGCGCTCAGCCGCGGCGAGAACGCAGGCGCGCTGGCCGAGTTCGACGCCGACACCCGCACCGCGCTGCTGGGAGCCGACGCATGAGCCGCAAGCCCGCCAAGCCCAAGCTGTACTTCTCCCTGCGCAGCCCCTTCAGCTGGATGGCGCTGCGCCGGCTGGAGGAGCGGTTCCCGCAGGCGCCCGAGGTCATCGAGTACATCCCGTACTGGGATCCGGACCAGCAGACCGAGCTCGCGCTCAAGGAGCAGGGCGCGACGTTCCACTACACGCAGATGAGCAAGGCCAAGCACCTGTACATCCTGCAGGACACCAAGCGGCTCACCCAGCGCTTCGGCTACCGGATGACCTGGCCGATCGACATCGACCCCTGGTGGGAGGTGCCGCACCTCGGCTGGCTCGCCGCCCGCCGCACCGGGCAGGAGCGCCGGCTGTACGCGGCGTTGACCGCCGCCCGCTGGGAGCGCGGCGAGAACATCTGCGAGCGGGACGTGCTGCGCCGGGTCGCTGAGGAGGCGGGGCTGGACCCCGAGCCCATCGTGGCCGCCGTGGACGACCCGGACATCCGGGCGGAAGGCACCGCCGCGCTGGTCCAGGCCTACGAGGACGACGTCTTCGGCATCCCGTACTTCAAGCTCGGACGCCACCGTTTCTGGGGCCTGGACCGGCTGGAGGACTTCCTGCGGGCCCTGGACGACGCCGATCTGCCCGGCGTCGCGGCCGGCGGTGACGAACTGGCCGGGATCCCCGCCGAGGTCACCGACCGGGTCGGCGCCTTGGACCGCGACACCGCAGGCGGCTGCGGCTGACACCCCCGTACCCCGGAGCCGTGCCGCCCACCCCCTGGCGCGCACGGCTCCGGACCCGACGCGAAAGGAACCATCCGTGAGCTCGCCCTCGCACCGGGCAGCGGCCCCGGCCGGTCGGCCCGGTCTCGTACTGCTCGCCTCCACCCTGGGCATCTTCATCGCCCTGCTCGACGTCAACGTCGTCAACGTCGCCCTGCCGTCCATCCGCCAGGACCTGTCCGCCTCCCTGAACGACCTGGAGTGGGTGGTCAACGCCTACGTCCTCGCGCTCGCCGTCCTCATCGTCAGCGCGGGACGCTTCGGCGACCTGTACGGGCGCCGCCTGGTGTACGGCATCGGCCTGCTGGTCTTCATGGCCGGCTCGGCCATCTGCGCCGCCGCCGGACACGTCCACCTCTTCGGCTGGTCGGACATCAACGTCCTGCACGGCGGCCGGGTGGTGCAGGGCCTCGGCGGCGCGTGCATCATGCCGCTGTCCTTGGCGATGATCTACAACGCCTACGACGGCAAGAAGCGCGGCATGGCCATCGGCATCTGGGGTGCCGTCAGCGGCCTGGCCACCGCGATCGGCCCGCTGGTCGGCGGCCTGCTGGTGGAGCACGTCAACTGGGAGTCCATCTTCCTGCTCAACCTGCCCGTCGGCGCGATCGCCCTGATGGTCACCTTCGGCGGCACCGCCGAGTCGCGCGACTCCTCGGCCACCGGCGGCATCGACCTGCCCGGCGTGGTGCTGGCCGCGGGCATGCTGCTGTGCCTGAACCTCGCGCTGATCAACGGCCGGGACTGGGGCTGGACTTCGGGCTCGGTGCTCGCCCTGTTCACCGGTGCCGCGGTCCTGCTGCTGCTCTTCCTGCTGGTCGAGATGCGCTCGAGGAGCCCGCTGGTCGACCCGCAGCTGTTTGCCTCCCGCACCTTCACCGGAAGCGCCATCGCCGGCTTCTCCATCGGCGCGGGCACCTTCGCGATGTTCTTCTTCATCGCCCTGTACCTGCAAAACGGCCTGGGCCTCGGCCCGCTCGACACCGGTCTGCGGTTCCTGCCGCTGAGCGGCATGCTCATCCTCGCCGCCCCGATCTCCTCCCGCCTGGTCGACCGGGTGGGGCCGAAGCCGGTCCTGCTGATCGGCATGACAGCGGTCGCGGCCGCCTTGTTGCTGCTCCTGCTGCTCGACCCGCACGGCGGACCGGACTCCTGGACCCGGCTTCTCCCCGGATTCCTGCTGGCCGGTCTCGGCCTCGGCATGGCCTTCCCGGTGGTCTCCGGCCTGACCGTGAGTTCGGCGCCGCCGCACAAGGTCGGTGTCGCCTCCAGTCTGGGCACCATGGTCCGCCAGGTGGGCAACGCGGTGGGCATCGCCGTGCTCGGTGCCGTGGTCTCCTCGCGGGCCGACGACTACGCCAAGCACCCCGACACGTCGGTTCACTCCGCGGCCGAGGTGGCGAGGGTCGCTCTCGGGCACGGGATGCAGGGCGCCGTGGTCACCGCTGCCGTCCTCACCCTCCTCGGCGTGGTCGCCTCCGCGGTGCTCATCCGTGTTCCGCGGCAGGCCCCGCAGCCCGAGGGGGTGCCGGTCACCCCGGCCGACGGCCCGGTCGTCGCCGCGATCCCCTACGAGGAGCGGTCCCGGTGACGACGACCCTGCCGCAGGAGGAACGCGCCCGGCGGATCGCCGAACGGATCGCGGCGCTCCCCGCCGACCGGTGGGTACGCTGCCCCTCCTGCACCGCGGGGCTGTACCGCCCGCGCGTGCGCCAGCACGCGCACACCTGCCCGGAGTGCGGCCACCACTTCCGCATCACCGCCGACGAGCGCATCGAACTGCTCGTCGACCCCGGTTCGTTCACCGAGCGCGACGCGGACCTGAGCCCAGCCGACCCGCTGGGGTTCACCGACTCGCGCCCGTACCGCGAGCGGACCACTCAGCTGGCACAGCGCCACGGCCGCCCGGACGCGGCGGTCTACGGCGATGCCGCGGTCATCGGCCACCGCGTGGTCCTGTGCGTCGTCGATTTCGGCTTCATGGGCGGCAGCATGGGCTCGGTCGTGGGCGAGAAGGTCTGCCGGGCCGCCGAATCGGCGGCGGCCCGGCGCACCCCCCTGATCGTCTGCGCGGCCTCGGGGGGTGCCCGGATGCAGGAGGGCGTCCTGTCGCTGATGCAGATGGCCCGCACCTCGGCCGCACTGCGCAGGCTCTCCCGGGCGGGAGTGCCCTACCTGTGCGTCCTGACCGACCCGGTGTACGGCGGCGTCACGGCGTCCTTCGCCAGCCTGGGCGACGTCATCATCGCCGAGCCCGGCACCAGGGCCGGGTTCGCCGGACCGCAGGTGATCCGGCAGACGATCCGTCAGGAACTTCCCGCCGGCTTCCAGAGCGCCGAGTTCCTGCTGGAGCACGGTCACATCGACGCCATTGTGCCGCGCAAGGAGCTGCGGACCACGATCGCGGCGCTGCTGCGCTTCCACCAGGCGGCGGAGACCGCATCCGGCACCGCGCCCGCGGCCCGCCCCGCCTCCGTCCCCGGCGGCCCGGCCACCGGAGCCGCCCGGGCCGCCGGAGACGCCGGGGATGCCTGGGAGACCGTGAAGAAGGCACGGGACCCGGGGCGCCCGCACCTCGGGGAGTACGTGGAGCGGGTCTTCGAGTGGTTCATCGAGCTCAGGGGCGACCGCAGCCGTGAAGACGACCCGGCCGTCACCGGCGGCCTCGCGCTCCTCGACGGCCGCCCGGTCGTGGTGGTCGGCCACCGCAAGGGACGGGGCACCGCCGAGGGCATAGCCCGCAACTTCGGCATGCCGCACCCGGCCGGCTACCGCAAGGCCCACCGGCTGCTGCGCTACGCCGAACGCTTCAGCGTCCCCGTGGTGACCTTCGTGGACACCCCCGGGGCCTACCCGGGCCTCCGCGCGGAGGAGGAGAACCAGAGCGCCGCCATCGCGGAGAACCTCGCCCTGCTGTCCGACCTGGCCGTCCCCGTGGTGGCCGTGGTGATCGGCGAGGGCGGCAGCGGGGGAGCCCTCGCGCTCGGCGTCGGCGACCGCCTGCTGATGCTTGCCAACACCGTGTACTCGGTGATCAGCCCGGAAGGGTGCGCCACCATCCTGTACCAGGACGCGGCCCAGGCGCCGCGCGCGGCGGCCGCGTTGAAGCTCACCGCTTACGACCTGCTCGAACTCGGCATCGCCGACGAACTGCTGCCGGAACCCGAAGGCGGCGCCCAGGCCGACCACGACGCCGTCGCCGCCACCGTGCGCGAGGCGCTCCTGCGGCATCTGGACGACCTGTGCGCCCGCCCGCCCGCCGACCTCGTCGCCGACCGCTACCGAAAGCTGCGCGCCCTGGGACGGTACGAGGACGGGCGCCCGCACCCCGACGCACAGACCGCACCAGGAGAGGAGACCCATGGCCGACCAGGCTCGTGACCGGATGCGGGAGTACCGGCCGGACCGGCCGCTCGACGCCCGTCCACACGTCCCCGACGAGGTCGAAATCAAACGGGTGCTGGAGGGCGCCGCCGAACTGGCAGCCCTGTTGGAGCGCTCGTCGGCGCACCGCATGTCGGTGGCGATCGGCGACACCCGCTGGGAGATCGAGGCGCCCCCGCCTGTGCCGCCGGTCGTGCCCGCGCGGACCGCGCCCCCGCCGCACCCCTCGCCGGCTGCGTCACCCGTGGTGGACACCGCTGGCCCCGGCCAGGAGGCGGCAGCCCCGGCCGGACACGAGGTCCGCGCCCCGCTGGTCGGCGTGTTCTACCAGGCGCCCGGCCCTGGGGCCGAACCCTTCACCCGAGTCGGTGCGAAAGTGCGGAAGGGGGAGCAACTGGCCATCGTGGAGGCGATGAAGATGATGAACGAGATCACCGCCGACCGGGACGGCATCGTCCGCGCCGTCCACCCCGCCGACGGCGACGTGGTGGAGTTCGACCAGGTGCTGTTCACGCTGGAGCCGATCCCGTGATCAACAAGGTGCTCATCTGCAATCGCGGGGAGATCGCGCTGCGTATCCTGCGGGCCTGCCGCGACCTGGGGATCGCGGGCGTCGTCGCGTACTCGGCGGCCGACCGCGACTCGCGCGCCGTCCGCCTCGCCGACGAGTCGTTCTGCGTCGGCCCCGGCCCCGCCGGCCGCAGTTACCTCAACATCCCCGCCCTCCTGCACGCCTGCGCCGCCACCGGCGCCGACGCCGTGCACCCCGGATACGGATTCCTGTCGGAGGATGCCCACTTCGCCCAGCTGTGCGCCGAGTTGGGCATCACCTTCATCGGCCCGACCGCGCAGGTCATCGCGATGATGGGCGACAAGACCGAGGCCCGCCGGCTGATGGGCGAGGCCGGGCTGCCCGTCCCGGCCGGCATGTCCCGCCCGGTGACCGGCGCCGAAGACGCCCGTGAACAGGCCGCCCGCATCGGGTACCCGGTGATCCTCAAGGCGGCCGCGGGCGGCGGCGGGCGCGGCATGGCCATCGTCCACGACGCGCAGGAGCTGCCCCGCGCACTCGACCAGGTTCAGCAGGTCGCCCGTTCGGTCTTCCTCGACGACCGCGTGTACCTCGAGAAGTACATCACCTCGGCCCGCCACGTGGAGGTGCAGGTCCTCGCCGACGGGTACGGCAACGTCATCCACCTCGGCGAGCGGGACTGCTCCATCCAGCGGCGCCGCCAAAAGCTCGTGGAGGAGTCGCCCTCCACCGTCCTCGACGAGCCACTGCGCCGGCGCATGGGCGAGGCCGCGGTACGCGCCGCAAAGGCCGTGGGCTACCGCAGCGCGGGCACGGTGGAGTTCCTCGTGGACGACCAGGGCCGGTTCTACTTCATGGAGATGAACACCCGCATCCAGGTCGAACACCCGGTCTCCGAGGAGCTGACCGGCGTCGACCTCGTCGCATGGATGATCCGCATCGCGGCGGGCGAACGCCTCACGCTCACGCAGGAGGACGTACGGCGCTCGGGCCACGTCATCGAGTGCCGCATCAACGCCGAGAACCCGGCCCGGGACTGGGTGGGCTCCTCCGGCAGGCTGAGCACGTTCATCCCGCCCTCGGGCCCCGGGGTGCGGGTGGAGACCCACGGCTACCCCGGCTATCTCGTCCCGCCCTTCTACGACTCCCTGCTCGCCAAGGTGATCGTCCGGGCCGGCAGCCGGGAGGAGGCGCTGCGGGCGATGGACCGCGCACTGGCCGAATTCGCGGTCACCGGGGTGGAGACCACCATCGACTTCCACCGGAGCCTGCTCGCCCACCCACGGTTCCGCGCCGGAACCCACAGGCTGGACTTCCTCGACCGGTACATGCGCGACGGCGCGCTCCACCACGAGGAGTCGCGCGACGGGCAGCACGACAGCGAAAGGACGAGCCCGTGAACGGCATCGGACTGATGTTCCCCGGTCAAGGAGCCCAGCGCCCCGGGATGGGCTCCGCCTGGCGCGACACCTCTTCCTGGGCCGTCGTGGACGACCTCTCGCACGCTGTCGGCCGCGACCTGGCCGGCCTGCTGCTCGACGCCGACGCCGAGACCCTGCGCCGCACCGACAACGCCCAACTCGCCATCCTCGCCCAGGAACTGGTGATCCTCAGCGAACTGCGCGCCCGGGTACCCGGCTTGGAGCCGGTCACGTCGGCCTGCGCAGGCCACAGCCTGGGGGAGTACGCGGCTCTCGTGGCCGCCGGCATCCTGACTGCGGCCGACGCCGCGCGTGCGGTGGCAGCGCGCGGCGCGGCGATGCAGGCGGCGGCCGAGGCGGAGCCGGGCACCATGGCCGTACTCCTGGGGATGGAGGACGCGGCGATCGCCCGGTTCGTGGTGGAGGTCGGCGACGCAGGCCACCGCGTCTGGCCCGCGAACATCAACGCCCCCGGCCAGACCGTGCTATCGGGAACGCCCGAGGGTATCGCCGCGCTGGAGGGTGCCGTCGTCGCCGCCCGCACGGGGAAGTTCGTCCGCATCCCGGTCGGTGGGGCCTTCCATTCCCCGTTGATGGCACCGGCCCTCCCCGTGCTGCGCGAGGCGCTGAGCGCACTCACCTGGCACGAGGGCACCGCCCCGGTCGCCGCCAACGTCGACGGCTGCCTGCACACCGGCGCCGACGACTGGGTCGAGCTGCTGTGCCGCCAGCTCGTCGGCGTCGTGCGCTGGCAGCGGTGCGTGGCCGCGCTGGACGAGGCCGGCTGCTCGCTCCTGGTCGAAGCAGGCCCCGGCAAGGCCCTGGCGGGCATGGCCCGCCGGATCTCCCCCGGGACACGCGTCATGACCATCGCCACACCGGACGACATCGACCAACTTGCCGAGAACGTAGCGTCGTTGGCCGACCCGGAGGCAGCCCTCGCACGCCGGTGACCGATGATGGTGGGACATCGCCGTACGGCGCAGCGGAAGACCAGCCTGGGGGGAGCGTCATCATGTCGGGCGGAACGGAACGGGGACGTCGGGGGAAGGGAACAGCGAAGACGAGACCTGCGGTGCCGGTCACGGCGGCCGCGGTCGACAGCCTCGGCGGTTGCGACCACGTCGACGCGGTCGCCGTCGACCTGCCTCCGGGCACCACGGCCGTGGAGTTCACCCACACCGTGCTCGCCGCCACGCCTGAGTGGGTTCACCGCCTGCTGACGGCACGCGACACGCTGATGTCGCCGTTCGGATTGCACACTCAGCAGCGGGTCGCCCCCAAGGACATCCGCGTGGTGCCCGGTGCCAGACTCGGACCGTTCCGCGTCCTCACCGTCTCCGACGCGGAGGTCCTGGCCGGGGACGACGACAAACACCTAAGTTTTCGCACCTCGTTCGCGGTACGCGAGGGAGCGAACGGCACCGAGGGAGTCTGCACCACCGCCGTACGGTTCACCATGGCTTTCGGGCGCGCCTACTTCACCGCCATCCAGCCCTTTCACAATCTGATCATCCCAAGACTGGTGGCCCGTGCGGCCCGGGCGTGAGACGGTCGGGCGGGCACCGGACGAGTGGGCTTGGCGGTAGGCCAGGCCCACCGACGCCCTCACCGTGCGCCTGCGCCTGAGCGCACGCCTGCGGGAGTTCGTCGCCGCGAACGCCGAGTGGCGCACGGCGGTCGTCGAGGGACGGGCCGTTGCCCGCATCCTCGTCTGCTGAACCGTCTGACGGCGCGGGCGCCGCGAAAAAAGCAGTTCCTGTCGCCGCTCGGAGTACGAGAAGCTCACCAGGGCAGCCGACCGCGAAGAGGCCACCGGGTTGCCGCACAGACTGCGGCCGACGGCGGATTCGGGGAAGGGGGAGGGGTGATGCGACCTTCGGTTGGGGCGCCCCTGCGCCGGTGTGCGGAGTGCGGCGGGTTCGCCTACAGCGGGGCACCCTGCTGTGCGACCTGTCGCGACCTGGTGGACGGCATCGTGGAGGAGGAATGGCGGTCGTTCCTGCGGCGCTGGGAGGTCGGTGACGACCAGGAGGTGACGCTCGCCACGATGGTGGCGGAGGAACCCGACCGGCATGACTGGCGTGTGGTGGACGCCGCGCTGGACCGGCTGGTCTGCCCCGACTGCGGCGACCGGCTCAGCCGCGGTCCCGCGGACTGCGCTGCCTGCAACCTGGCCCACGGCTTCCGCTACGCGGCGATCGAGACCGACCGGCCCGGTGTCCCCTGGGGCAATGAGCACGCGATCCGGGTCAATGTCTCGGTCGTGCGCCGACCCCAGATCACCTCGGAGGACGAACTCCTTGCGCGACGCATGACGCTGCCCCTCGTCCTGGTGGGATCCCTGCCGAGCACGGCGGACGCCCAGCGGATGAGCGCTTTGATCAAGAAAAGTCCCCCGGGCCGGAAAGCCCTGCTCATCCAGGAGTTCATCGAGGACGCGCTCCGGCACTGACTTCAACGGCTCGCCATCTCGCCCAACCACGGGCTCTCAACCGCCGACGGGCTCGTGGCCGCTGGTGCCGAGGGGCCCGTATGGCCGGATGCCGGGGCCCCGGCTGTCGTTCGGGCGACCGGGTCTGGTCAACGACAGCGGCCGGAGCAGTGGTGGCCGCACGGGAACGGCTCCTGTCCGTCATGGCCTCGCTGTTGAGCCGGGTACGTGCTCCTCGTGGACGTGCTCTCCGCCCCGACCCCCCTTCACCGGTTCGACCTGGCGTTTTCGGGCGAGGGGAGCCGGTAACCGCATCGCCCGCAGGACGAGGGCGGCACGGCGCAGGGCCGTGGAGACCTGCCGGCCCGCAAACGGCCCGTGCGTCCACCGCTCGCGCGGCGCATCCCGCGGCGGCGCCGCGGCCTGCGGCACCAGTGATGGTCGCCGGGTGTTGGTGCACCGTTCTCCCCATCGACAGCGGCCGCCGCTATGTATGTCACGTACATGCCCAGGTCGACATTCACGAGATGAGGTACCCCATGCGACGGCGGTGGAGACCCCTCGGCTGCGTTCTCACCCTGCTCGGCGCGCTCCTGGCCGTCGCACCGGCTCCTCCCGCTGCCGCGGCCACCACCAGCGGGAACCTGATCGTCAACGGTGACGCGGAGGCCGGCTTCTGCACCGATGACTGGACCGCCGCCACCACGACGCCCGGCTGGACGGTGGAATCCGGCAGCCCGAACGTGATGTGCCACACGGCGGGGAACTTCGCCTACCCGTCGAGTCCCGCCCCCGGCAAGGCGTTCTTCGCCCCCGGCAGCCAGGGCGACGGCGCCATGACGCAGACCGCCGATGTCTCCTCCGCCGCGTCGGCGATCGACGGCGGCGGTGTGACGTACAACCTCAGCGGCTGGCTGGGCGGCTGGACCGGCTACGGCGGGTACGTCGCGGTCTCACTGCAGTTCCAGGGCACGGGCGGGCGGCAACTCGGCGCGGCCAAGCTGCCGACGGTGTCGGCGGCCGACCGTTCGGACACAACCGAGTTCCTCGCCCGCAGCACCACCGGATCGGTTCCGGCCGGCACCCGCAGCATCCAGGTGCAGGTGCAGTTCCTCAACTCCTCCAGCGAGACCGGCTACCTCGACAACCTCTCGCTCACCCTGAGCACTCCGGTCACCGCCCCGGCCCCGCTCGCACCGCCGGTCTCCCAGGTGCCCGGCTACGACCACGTGTTCACGGTCATGATGGAGAACACCGACTACTCCCAGATCATGAACGACCCGGCGGACACGCCGTACATCCACAACCTGATGGCGCAGGGCGCCACCATGACCGACTACCACGGCGTCTACCACCCCAGCGACGAGAACTACCTGGCCGTCGCCGGCGGTGACACCTACACCAAGGGCGCCACCTACTGGCCGAACATCAACTCCCCCGAGAGGAACCTCGGCGACACCATCGAGGCGGCCGGCAAGACCTGGAAGGCGTACGAGCAGGGCATGGGCACCCCCTGCAACACCAGCAAGAACAACGACAGCTACTACATGCCCGACGACGCCCCGTTCATCAACTACACCGACATCAGCGGCAACGCCACCCGCTGCGCAGCCCACCTGTTCGACACCACGCAGCTGACCACCGATCTGCAAAGCGCCGCGACCACGCCGGACTTCTCCTGGATCGCCGCCGACGACTACTACGACGGCGAAGCATCCGGCAACGGCAACTCGACCAGCCTCAAGACGCAGGACGGCTGGCTCCGGCAGACCCTCACACCCGTCCTGTCCTCCCCGGCGTGGACGCAGCAGAAGTCGCTGCTCATCCTCACCTGGGACGAGTCCGAGACCGAGGCGGGCAACCACGTCGCGACGATCGTCCTCGGCTCGCAGGGCACCGTCCCGGCCGGGACCAGCAGCGCCACCCGCTACGACCACTACAGCACCGCACGCACCATCGAGGTGGCCCTCGGCCTGCCCGGCCTGACCGCGAACGACACCTACGCGACACCGATCAACACCGCCTTCACCCCGACCGGCGCCACCACCCCGACGCTGACCGGCAACACGCCCGCCATCGCCGCCGGCGGCAACGTCACCTTCCGCTACGCCGCGGCGACGGCGAACCAGGTCAGCTCGACCAACTGGATCGGGATCTACCCGTCGGGCGTGACACCGGGCCAGCAGTCCTCGCTGGCCTGGCAGTACGCACCGAACGCCAGCGGCGCCCTGACGTTCGGCACCGGCAAACTGCCCGGCCCCGGCACCTACGCGGTCTACTACCTTGCCGACAACGGCTACAGCGTACTTGCCGGCCCCTTCCAGCTCACGGTCGACTGAGGCGATCGGCCGACCCGGTGACGCAGCTCGCCCAGCCGGCCGCTTCCCGCCTGGGGTCCGTGATGGCGTAGCCCCCGGGGGCCGGCGAAGGTGAACGTGCGGCCAAGGGGGCTGTCCTGGGGCGGGCCGACGATGGGCATCCGGGCGGGGCGAGCCGTCATGCCGACCGGGACCTGCCTGGGTGCTGCGGCCGGTGCAGGCGACCGTCAGGGTGCCGGTCGCCGGGGGTAGCCCGCATCCTCGTCCCCGGCCGGGGCCCGGCGGCGGCGCGGCATTCGATAGCCTCGCCGGTGTCAGGGCGAACTCCCCCCGCGCGCTGGACCGGTGCATTCCCGGGGGACCCCTGCAGTACGTTTCCCGCCGTCACCGAGAGGGCCTCGTGAAGTTCTATCCCTTCGGCCGGTCGCGCCTGAACGATGCGTACCTTCCGGCCACCTCGTCACCGCGTGCGGGGGACGAGTGATCTCCACAACAC
>CAYNNX010000061.1:0-24172 GCA_964398515.1 uncultured Streptantibioticus sp.
TCAACGGCACCCTGACCGTCACGGCCATCGTCATCTGGCTCCGAGACACCGTCCAAGAGCCATCAGAAACAACCTAGGCCAACCAGCCCACACCAACCCATAAGCCAATCGGATGAAGTACACCTAATTCGGATAGACCCTGACAGAGCGGTGCGGCCTGGGTGGTGAGCTGCCGCTTTGCAGAGCCGGTTGACGTGGCGAGAGGATAACCGTTAGACATAGCCGCTAGCTACGGAGAGGCGAGGGATGCAGGACGCGTTGCTGGCGATGCTGGTCAAGGAGCCGACCCATGGGTATGCGCTGCGTGCCCGGCTGCAGGCGGCGCTGGGGCCCCTGGGTGCGGCGATGAACCCGGGTCAGGTGTACGTCACTCTGTCGCGGCTGGAGAAGGCCGGTCTTGTGGCATGCACGGACGCCGACGGGCCCGCTGACCGCAAGGTCTACGAGGCCACCGCCGCTGGCCGGGAACGTGTGGCGGGGTGGCTCGCGGGGGCGGGGTGGCCGAAGCCGGATCTGGCCGGGTTCCACCTGAAGCTCGTCGCCGCTGCCGCCAGTGGTCTGGCTGATCCGGTGGATCTCGTGGCTGTGCAGCGCCGGGAGTTGATGCGTCGGCTGCGTGACGCTCAGCGGGCGGCGCTGGAAGGGCCCGGCGATCAGGTGTCGGCGCTGCTGCTGGAGGGCGTCGTGCTGCGGCTGGAGGCGGATCTGCGCTGGCTGGAGGCGTGCGAGCGGACGTGGAGTGGGAACAGGAAGGGTGCATGAGCAGGGAATCGAGCGGCGCTTGGCTGCTGCAGGCGCGTGGGGTGTCCAGAGAGCACGGCGAGGGCGAAAGCCGGGTGCGGGCGGTCGACGGCGTCGACCTGGAGGTCCGCATGGGTCAGAGCGTGGCTGTGATGGGCCCGAGCGGTTGCGGTAAGTCCACGCTGCTGAACCTTCTTGGCGGCATGGACCGCCCGACCCGCGGGGAGATCTGGCTGGCTGGTCACCGCCTGGACGTGCTCGGCGAACGGGCCCTGGCCCGGCTGCGCCGTCGGCACGTCGGCTTCGTCTTCCAGTCATTCCATCTCATCGACGAGCTGTCCGCCGCGGAGAACGTGGAGTTCCCGGCCCTGCTCGCCGGATGCGGACGCCGCCGCGCCCGCCGCCGGGCCGCCGAGCTGCTGGAGCAGGTCGGGTTGGGCGACCGGGCGAGCCACCTGCCCTCAGAGCTGTCCGGGGGACAGCGCCAGCGGGTCGCTATCGCACGGGCGCTCGCCAACACGCCCTCACTCATCCTGGCCGACGAGCCGACCGGCAACCTGGACAGCATGGCGACGCGCGAGGTGCTCCGCCTCTTCGAGGAGCTGCGTGTCGCCGGTCAGACGCTGGTGATGGTCACGCACGATCCTCGGATCGCCGCCACCGCCGACCGGCTGATCACCATGCACGACGGAGCCTTCGTCGACGACACCGCCTTTCCGGAAGCCCGGACACCGGCCGCTTCGCTGATCGACCTGGAGGGGTGAGAGATGGGACGCCTCACCCTGATAGCCCGCCTCGCCCTGCGCGGCCTGCGCCGCCACCTGCTCCAGTCCGTGATCCTGGTACTGGCCGTGACCACCGCCTGCGGCGCCGTAACGCTCGGGATGACGCTGCGAGACGCGGCGGGACAGTCCTACGCGCAGATCCGGGACGCGACCGACGGGCCGGACGTGATGGCCATGCCGAACAGCACCGGCGACACCGCCCTGCACGAACTGGCCCCGCTGTTCGACCTGCCGGGGATCGTCGCGCACAGCGAGCCCTACCCCGTCGCCTTCCCCATGGTCCAGGCGCACGGGCTGACCGTGCAGGCCGTCGTGGAGGGACGCGCCACGACACCGGACCTCATCGACCACCCACAGCTGACCCGGGGCAGCTGGGTGCGTCCCGAAGGAGCGGTGGTCGAACGCGCCTTCGCCCTCGCGCTCAAACTGCACACCGGAGACCACATCACCGTCGCCGGGCGGACCTTCACGGTCACCGGCATCGCCCTCACCGCCGCAGCCGGGCCCTACCCGGACGCCGAGTGGTCCCCCCAAGGCGGCGGACCCTCCCAGAGCGCCGGCTTGCTCTGGCTCACCCAGGCCGACCTGCGCAGCCTCGCCTCACCCCAGCTGCCCCTGTCCTACACCGCGAACCTGAAGCTGGCCAAGCCACAAAACGCCAAGGCATTCGTGAACTCCCCGGCCGTGCAAGCCGTCCGGGCGAATGTCCGCGCCTGGCAGGACTTCGCCCAAAACAACGCCGACAGCCTGCGAACCGTGCACGACGCCGTCACGGTCGGCAGCTGGCTCTTGGTCAGCCTCGCCCTCGCCGGGGCCAGCGCCCTGGTCGCAGGCCGCATAGCCGAACAGACCCGCAGGGTCGGGCTGTTCAAGGCGGCCGGCGCCACCCCCGGCCTGGTAGCCGCGGCGCTGCTGACCGAGTACCTGGCCCTGGCCCTGGCTGCGGGCGCGGCCGGCCTGGCCCTGGGATGCCTGCTCGCGCCCGCGCTCAGCGACCCAGGCGGCGGGCTGCTAGACATGGCATTCGCCACCCCCTCGGCAGGCACCGTCGTCGCCGTCGCCGTCACCGCGCTCGCGATCTCCGCCGGCGCAGCGATCGGTCCCGCCTGGCGAGCCGCCCGCACCACCACCGCCCACGCGCTCGCCGATCCAGGTCGCGCACCCGGTCAGTACTCTGCGCTCGCCCGTGACGCCGCTTGGCTGCCCATCCCGCTCATGCTCGGCCTGCGCCTCGCCGCCCGCCGCCCGCGCCGTGCGCTCCTCACCGCGGCCGGCACCTTCACCGTCACCACCGGGCTCTCCGCGGCACTGACCTTCCAGGCCCAGCCGCCGTTCCGGCTCGACCTGGGCGCATCCACCCTGCCCGACCCGAACGATGTGCTGACCAACCACATCGTCCAAGGCGTCATCGTCGCCGTGATCGTGCTGGCCGTGGTCAACGCCGCTGCCACCGCCTGGAACGCCGCCCTCGACGCACGACGCCCCCTGGCCGTCGCCCGCACACTGGGGGCCACTCCGGGGCAGGTCACCACCGGACTGATCGCGGCCCAGTTGCTGCCGGCCCTGCCCGCGGCCGCGATCGGCGTCCCGGCTGGCATGGGCCTGTACGCGCTCCTGCAGGTCGGCCCCAACGCTGTGCTCCTGCCCTCCTCCGCGCAGACCGTCGGCATGGTCACCGCGACGTTGCTCGCTCTCGCAGCACTGACAGCGGCCCCGGCCCGCCTCGGCGCCCGCCACCCCGTCTACAAGGCCCTGCACAGCCAGCAGAACTGACGCCCCACCCACCATCCATCCGCCGACCAACTCACCTGCGGGCGGGGAACCGAAGTGAGCAGGTCTGGCCATCGTCAGAGCGAGTGGTAGGGACAGGCAAGTACATGGCGCTCTACGCCCCACTCAAGCACCGCAAGGAGGGCGAGTGGCGTGATGTCCCGGTCCCTCGATTCATCGAATCCCTCACGGAGCGCCTGCCGGTCACCGACCGAGCCGGAGGCATGCCCTATCCGGATCTCATCCGGAAGTCCTGGGACCGCGCAACCAAGCGACTTGGCCTACGCGATTACAACCCGCACGACCTGCGCCACAAATGGGCCACCGTGACCCTGAGCAATGGTGTTCCCATCCATGAGGTGTCCCGGTGGATGGGGCACAAGTCCATCAAGGTCACGGTGGACCGCTACGGCCACCTGACGCAGGACGGCAGCGGCCGCTGCCGGCAGGTCGTCGAGACGGCCTTCGCTCAGCACCCGGTCAGCGGATCCCCACGTCCCGCAGCGCGCGGCGCCGGGCGGGTGAGGCGTCGGCCGGCCAGTAGACGTAAGCGACGCCTCCCGAACCGCTCCTGACCTGGCCCTTCGCGTCGTACCGCTTCGTCCTGAGCCAGATCGTCTCGAACTGGGAGCGCCTGTACACGCGGCGGACGGCGGCGTCGTCGGGGCCGGCGGGGTCGTTGGCGATCACGTCGCCGCCCGGGGTGAAGCCGATCACGCACATCAGGTGCCCGGCGGTGCCGTAGCCCGCGCCGTCGAGTTCCGAGGCGAGGAAGGACTGGGACGTTATCACCGGGATGCCGTGCCGGATGAGGTGTTCGGCGTCGCGCAGGGAGCGCAGCCGGGTGATCACGCCTTCCATGCCGTGGTACGTGGCCGCGTAGGCCGCGTTGAACGGCCAGTTGCCGCAGCCCTGGTACTGGTAGTCGTAGGTGGAGCGGGCCGCGTGGTCGACCTGGGGGTCGGCGTAGGCCGGGTCGACCCAGGCCAGTTGCGCGGGGGTGGGTCGGCGGCCCCAGTACTCGATGACCATCTCGGAGGAGGTCGGGCTGCACCAGGCCTCACCCCCGTTGTCGTACTGCGGGTACTGCCCCTTGTGGATCTCCTGCGAGTAGCGCGGTACGGGCAGTTCCAGGCCGGACGCCTCGCCGGGGGTCGAGGTCGGCACGGAGAAGCGGTCGGGGACGGCGGAGGCCATCGCGCCGATCCGCCACACCCTGGGCGTCAGGCGGGTGCCGGGCCTGCGGTAGAGGGTGAGCCGCAGCCGGTAGGCGGCCAGGCGCAGGCCGCTCGCGGCGTTGTCGACGGCGAAGGTGTCGGTGGAGATGCTGCTGCGGCCGTCGGTCTGGCCGTCGACCGAGGTGCGCTTGATGTCGCCGTCCCCGGCGGCCCAGCGGCCCATCACATACCAGGGCGTCGGGGCGCCGTCGCTGTAGGTGCCGTTCAACTCCGCCTGGATCCAGGTGCCTTCGGGGGTCTGCGCGTTCCACGAGGCGACCAGTTCGGTGGCGCCGCCGTGCGGCACGACGTGGACCGGGGAGGTCCAGGTGGCGTACTCCCAGCTCGCGGTCGTCCCGGTGTGGGGGTCGGTGTACTCGGTGGTCCCCGCCGGCCGCTCGATCACGATGCCGGGGCGGCGGCCGGGCACGGCACGGGTGCCGTGGGCCGTGCCGCAGCGCCAGTCGGTGTAGGAGGTCCAGAAATGGTGGTCCACGGGTGCGAAGTCGGCTCCGGTGGCGAGGGGTGAGGCCGGGACGCGGGCGCCGGCGCGCTGCGCCGCGCGGGCCTGGGCGGGTGGAGCGACGGCGGCGGTCGCCGCGGTGGCGAACGCGGCGGCCAGAACAGCGCGACGCGGAGTAGGTCTTGTCATGGGCGGTGCCCCTGTTCTCGTGGCGAGTCGCTGGACGTTCCTTGGATTTTCCCTAACTGCCTTGGAGTTCCCCACCGCTTCCTTCGGCCCGGCGTCGAGCGGCCGCACCGCTGCCGCCGTTCCCCGGGGGCCGCCGCCGGACCGCCGCGCGACCGGCTCACCCGGGCAGCACGACGAGGTCTCGGCCGGTCAGGTTGAGCCGTTCGCCGCCCTCGGGCGTGCACACCGCGATGTCCTCGATCCGTGCGCCGAACCGGCCCGGCAGGTAGATCCCGGGCTCCACGGAGAACGCCATGCCCGGCTCCAGCGGCAGCTCGTTGCCGGCGACGATGTACGGGTCCTCGTGGGTCTCCAGGCCGATGCCGTGCCCGGTGCGGTGGATGAAGTGGTCCCCGTAGCCGGCGTCCTCGATGATGTCGCGGCCGACGGCGTCGAGTTCCTGCGCGGTGAGCCCGGGCCGGATCGCCTCGGTCTGCGCCTGCTGGGCGCGGCGCAGTACGGCGTACAACTCCCGGAAGTCGTCGTGGGGCTCGCCCACGGCGTAGGTGCGCGTGGAGTCGGAGCAGTAGCCGTCGTGCGTGGTTCCGCCGATGTCGACGACCACCGGGTCGCCCGGCCGGATCACGCGGTCGGAGACCTCGTGGTGCGGGCTGGCGCCGTTGGGGCCGGAGCCGACGATGACGAAGTCGCACGTGACGTGGCCGGCTTCGATGATCGCTTCGGCGATGTCCCGGGCCACTTCCCGTTCGGCGCGGCCCGGCCGCAGCCACTCGCCCATCCTGCGGTGCACCCGGTCGATCGCCGCGCCCGCGCGGCGCAGCGCCTCGATCTCCGCCGGGCTCTTGCGCATCCGCAGGGGCCGCAGCACCTCACCGGCGAGGCTCTGCTCGGCGCCGGGCAGCGCGGCCTGGAACGCCAGCACCTTCTCCGCCCACATGTGGTTGTCGACGGCGACGCGCCTGACGCCCTTCGGCAGGCGCTCGGCGACCAGCGCGTACGGGTCGTCGGTCTCGGCCCAGCCGAGGATCTCCAGACCGAGGCCGCTCGCGGGCGAGGCCTCGGCGGCGGCCTTCTCCAGCCCGGGGACGACGAGCACCGGATCGCCGTCCACCGGGATCACCAGGCACGTCAGCCGCTCGAGCGGCAGCGCGTGGTAGCCGGTCAGGTAGCGCATGTCCGCGCCGGGCGTGACGAGGAGCGCGTCGAGACCGGCCGCACCGGCGGCCTGCCGGGCCCGGTCGATTCGGTCGGCGGGGTACAGGTTCGCGATGGCGGAGGCGCCCTGGGAGTCAGTCACGACGATCACCGTAGACGCCCGCCCGCGTTCGCGGAACGCGGGCACGCGAGAACGGCGGGTGAGCGACACCGCACGGCGACGCAACGGCCGGCCGAAGGCCCGGGCGACGGGCCGTAGGCTGTCCGGGATGGACCGCTCAGCCTCTTCCGCTCACCCCGCTCACCCCGCCCTCCGCGCGCTCTCGGCGCGCCTGCGCGGCCTGCCCGCGTCCTGCGGGCCGGTGCGGCTGGTGGCGGTGGACGGCCACGCGGGCTCCGGCAAGAGCACGTTCACGGGCCGGCTGGCGCAGGCG
This sequence comes from uncultured Streptantibioticus sp., assembly GCA_964398515.1. GTDB lineage: Bacteria > Actinomycetota > Actinomycetes > Streptomycetales > Streptomycetaceae > CAYNNX01. Next base: position 6,755 of record CAYNNX010000061.1, read on the forward strand.
CTGGGCGGTGCGCCCGTGGTGCGCCTGGACGACCTGGCCACGCACGAGGAGCTGTTCGGCTGGGCCGGACGGCTGCGGCGGCAGGTGCTGGAGCCGCTCTCCCGCGGCGCGGACGCCCGGTACGCGGTCTACGACTGGACGGCACGCCGTTTCCAGGGGTCGCGGCTCGTGCCGTGCGCGCCGGTGGTCCTGGTCGAGGGGGTCGGCGCGGGGCGGGCAAGCTTGCGGCCGCATCTGGCCTGCGTGCTGTGGATGGAGCTGGCGCCGCGGCAAGCCTGGGCGCGCGGGCGGCACCGGGACGGCCCGGAGCTGGAGGCGTTCTGGCGCGGCTGGATGCGCGCGGAGACCGAGCACTTCGCGGCCGATCCGACCCGCCCGTACGCCGACCATCTGGTGCTTCAGGTGCCTGGCGGATACCAGGTGCTGCCGGGGCGGCGGTGAATGCGCTGAGCGGGCGCTCAGTTCACTTAGCGTGACGAAAGTGCCGTCGGCGGGCTCCATCGGACGTATCAGTCCCGGCCAGTGACCGAAGGTGGCTTGACCTGGCGGCCTTACAGGACTTACGTTCTCAATGCGCAGCCGAAGACGGCTGGCACCCTGACACGAAGCCCCCGGTTGTTCCCCCGTGACCGGGGGCTTCGTCCTGCCCGCAGCCGCGTCGAGCCCCGCCGGAGCGGCGGATTCCTCACGCTGCGTCACGGCCTGGGGCCCGCTCGTGAGATACGGCCGGTTCGGCGCCGCCGTCCCAGCTCTGCTGCGCCTTGCCCTCTCCCCCGCGCAACACCGCAGGTACGATGCGAATAAGGGCACTGCCGGGCGGATCGCACGGTTCGCCCCGACACCAACTTCCGTCGCCGGTACGGTTGTTCGTACGAGGTCCGGGGACGAAGGCCGGCGGGCAGGGCACGGGGGCACGGTTGTGGGGGACCTGTATGGACTTCGGTACTGAGCGCTCGGGCGCCCCCGCCGATCTGGCGTGGCTGCGGGCCGTCGACGCCTACACGGTCGGCGCGTACGCACAGGCCGAGGAGGAGTTCCGGGCCGCGGTACGGCTCGACCCCGGCATGGCCGACGCCTGGCTTGGGCTGCACGCGCTGCGCGCCGACACCACGACCGCGCTGCTGCGCATGTACCGGCATCGGGACAGGTTCGGCGAGCAGCGGCGGATGCACCGGCGCTCGCTCAACTCCTGGTACTGGCTGGGCTGGTGGGTTCAGCCGGTGCTGGAGACCGGCCGGGATCTGCTGCTGGCCCACGCCTCGCACTGGCTGGACGGCCGGCATGTGGCCGATCTGGACCGTGCGCTGGCCGAGTGCCCGCCGGTCGACACCGATCCGCAGGTGCGCTTTCTGCACGCGTGCCGGGCCTATCTGGTCAAGGACTGGGAGCAACTGGTCCGGCTGACCGAGCCGCTGCTGGACGACCCCGTGCTCGGCATCGAGGCCGGGCTGTTCGGCGGCATGGCCCGGGTGCGGCTGGAGATGTGCGGCCAGGCCGAACCGCTGCTCGCCGCGGCCTTGATGCGCTGCCGCAGCGAGGTGCCGCAGCGCAAGGAGCTGCGCTACTGGCTGGCCCGAGCATACGAGGGCACCGGGCGTTCGGCCGCGGCCCTGCCGCTGTACCGGGCGGTGCACCGGGTGGACCCGGGGTTCATGGACACCGCCGCCCGGCTCGCCGCGATAACGGAGGCCGAGGACGGCCTGGACGAGTCCTCGGACCTGGCGGCGGTCTCGCTGGCGGGACTGGGCCAGACCACGCCGGAGGGGAGCGTGCCCGAGGACGGTCAGGGCCCGCCCGGCGAGTCCGACGGGCCGCGCGCGGGCGCCGAGGGGCGCTCGGGCGCCGCTGGGGGTTCGGCACCGGTGCCCGCGGCCGACGGGGGGATGCGCGAGAAGGCGCTGTTGCCCGTGGCGCCGATCCCGCAGCCGGTGGCGCTGGGCACGCCCGATCCCGTGCTGCTGGCGAAGGCGCTGGCCGAGCTCGAGCGCATGGTCGGGCTGGAACCGGTGAAACGCCAGGTCAAGGCGTTGTCCGCCCAGCTGAACATGGCCCGGCTGCGGGCCGGGCAGGGGCTGCCGGTGCAGCCGCCCAAACGCCACTTCGTCTTCTCCGGCCCCTCGGGCACCGGCAAGACGACGGTGGCCCGGATACTGGGCAGGGTCTTCTACGCCCTCGGACTGCTCGGCGGCGACCACCTGGTGGAGGCCCAACGTGCCGATCTGGTCGGCGAGTTCCTCGGCCAGACCGCGGTGAAGGCCAATGAGCTGATCGACTCGGCGCTGGGCGGCGTGCTCTTCGTCGACGAGGCCTACAGCCTCTCCAACTCCGGCTACAGCAAGGGGGACGCCTACGGCGACGAGGCGTTGCAGGTGCTGCTCAAGCGCGCCGAGGACAACCGCGACCGCCTGGTGGTGATCCTGGCCGGCTACCCCGAGGGCATGGACCGCCTGCTGGCGGCGAACCCCGGGCTGTCCTCCCGCTTCACCACCCGGGTGGACTTCCCCAGCTACCGGCCGCTGGAGCTGACGAAGATCGGCGAGGTGCTCGCGGCCGAGGGCGGCGACCACTGGGACGACGAGGCCCTGGACGAGCTGCGCAGCATCAGCGGCCACGTAGTGAACCAGGGCTGGATCGACGAGCTCGGCAACGGCCGCTTCCTGCGCACCCTGTACGAGAAGAGCTGCGCCTACCGCGATCTGCGCCTGTCGTCCTACACCGCCACCCCGACCCGCGACGACCTGTCCACCCTGCGGCTGCCGGACCTGATGCAGGCGTACGGGGAGGTGCTCTCCGGGCGCGGGCCGGGGCAGCCGCCGCAGTGACGGCCGCCCCGGGCCCGGACAGCGATGTTCAGCCCGCCAGCGCCCGCGGCTGGGGCTCCTTGCGCGGGTCGCCCACGCGGCGCCCGGCGATCCGGTGGGCGGGGTCGCGTACCTCGCCGACCAGCATCTCCAGCACGTCCTCCAGGGCGACGAGGCCCAGTATCCGGCCGCCGGGCTCGGCGACGGCGGCCAGGTGCGTGGCCGCGCGGCGCATGGCGGTCAGGGCGTCGTCCAGCGGCAGATCGGCCCGCAGCGTGGCCATCGGACGCCACAGCCGGGCCGGGACCGGGCTGTCGGCGGCCTGTGAGTCCTCCAGCTCCAGCACGTCCTTGACGTGCAGATAGCCCAGGTAGGTCCCGTCGGGCCCGGCCACCGGGAAGCGCGAGTAGCCGGTGCGCACGGTGAGCGCCTCCACCTCGCGCGGGGTCGTGGCGGGGCCGACGCAGATCAGCTCGGAGGGGGTGAGCAGGACCTCGGTGACCGGGCGGCTGCCCAGTTCGAGGGCGTCGGCGAGGCGGGCCTGCTCGTCGGGGTCGAGCAGTCCGGCCTGCCGGGCGTCCTCCACCAGATGGGTCAGCTGCTCACTGGTGAAGACCGCCTCCAGCTCGTCCTTGGGCTCCACCCCGCACAGCCGCAGGATCACCCGGGCGCACGCCCCGAGTACGGTGGTCACCGGGCGGAACATGCGGGCGAAGGCCACCAGCCCCGGCCCGAGCCACAGCGCCGCCTTCTCGGGGGCGGCCATCGCCAGGTTCTTCGGGACCAGCTCGCCGATGACGAGGTGGAGGAAGACCACGAAGGCCAGCGCGATCACATAACCGATCGGGTGAACGAGCTCACCGGGGACGCGGACCGCCGCGAAGACGGGACGCAGCAGCCCGGCCACGGTCGGCTCGGCGACCGCACCGAGGGTCAGCGAGCAGATGGTGACGCCGAACTGGGCGGCGGCCATCATCCGCGGCAGCTGCTCCAGGCCGAGGAGCACGGTCCGGGCCGCCCGGTGCGTACCGGCCAGCGGTTCGATCTGGCTGCGGCGCACCGAGACCATGGCGAACTCGGCGCCGACGAAGAAGCCGTTGGCGAGCACGAGCGCGGCGGCGAGGAGCAGTTGCAGGAAGGTCATCACCGTCCCGCCTCCCGCTCGCCGTGCGCGCCGCCGGTGCGGATCAGCCGCACCCGCTCCGCCCGGTGGTGCGCGACCCGCAGCACCTTGAGCTCCCAGCCGGGCAGCCGCGCGGTGTCGCCCGCCTCGGGGATGCGTTCCAGCAGGTCGGCGACGAGCCCGGCGACCGTGTCGTACGGGCCCTGCGGCACCGTCAGGCCGATGCGCGAGAGCGCGTCGGCCCGGCAGCTGCCGTCGGCGTCCCAGGCCGGGTGGCCGTCCTGGACGGGGGCGGGGGCCAGTTCCGGCCGGGCGTCGTCCTCGTCGTCGTGCTCGTCGCGGACCTCGCCGACGAGTTCCTCGACGATGTCCTCCAGCGTGACCACGCCCGCGGTACCGCCGTACTCGTCGACGACCACGGCGATCGGCTGCTCGTTGCGCAACCGCTCCAGCAGCGGCTGCACGGGGAGTGTCTCGGGCACCAGCAGCGGCGCCACGGCGATCCGGCCGACCGGGGTGCGGTCCCTGAGGTGGCCGGGGACCGCGAGTGCGTCCTTGAGGTGGACCATGCCGACGACCTCGTCGAGCCGCTCCCGGTAGACCGGGAAGCGGGACAGCCCGGTGGCCCGGGTCAGGTTGAGGACGTCGGCTGCGCTGGCGGTGTCCTCCAGGGCGGAGACCCTCACGCGGGCGGTCATCACCGACTGCGCCGTCAGCTCACCCAGCTTGAGGGCGCGCACGAACAGGTCGGCGGTGTCCTGCTCGATGGCCCCGGCCCGCGCCGAGTGCCGGGCGAGCGAGACCAGCTCGGTGGGGGTGCGGGCGGAGGCCAGTTCGTCCGCGGGCTCCACGCCGAGGGCCCGCACCAGGTGGTTCGCGGCGGCGTTGAGCAGCGTGATGACGGGACGGAAGAGACGGGAGAAGGCCCGCTGGGGGCCGGCCACCATACGGGCGACCTGGAGGGGGCGGGAGACGGCCCAGTTCTTGGGGACCAGTTCGCCGACGACCATCTGGACGGCCGAGGCGAGGATCATGCCGAGGACCACCGCTATGCCCGCGGCCGCGGCGGCCGGGACGCCGAGCGCGGTGAGCGGGGCGTCGAGCAGGTGGGCCAGGGCGGGCTCGGCGAGCATACCGACGATCAGCGAGGTGATCGTGATGCCGAGCTGGGTGCCGGAGAGCTGGAAGGAGAGCTTCTGTATCGCCGCGACCACGCTGCGGGCGCGCCGGTCACCGGCGGCGGCGGCCCGCTCGGCCTGCGGGCGTTCCACGGTCACCAGGCCGAACTCGGCGGCGACGAAGAAGCCGTTGGCAAGGATCAGGAGAAGTGCCGCTGCGAGCAGCAGAAGGGAACTCATGCCGCCACCACCACGCGCGTCGCGTTGCGGGCAGGGGCGGCGCAGGTACTACAGGACGATTCGTCCATCGCCGGAAAGGTGTCACTCCTCGGGTAGGTCCGGATCCCCGCCGAAGGCGCGGATGGGCGCGGCCTCCTGTCAGGGCGGGGCGGGCGCGTCTCACGCCTCGGCAACCCAAGAGTAGTCAAGGTCGGTGCCGAGCGGGGAGCCCTGTCCGGTCAGTGATCGGCGCGGCCGGGTTCCAGCGCGCCGGTTCCGTAGGCCTCGGCGAGGTCGCGCAGCCGTCGTGCGTCGCGGATCGCCTGCCCGCGGCCGATGCCGGGCTGGATGCCCATGGCGGCCATGCTGGTGCCGTCGGCGAGATCGAGATAGACCCAGGGATCACCCGGACGCAGGTTGACGCCGAGCACCTCGGGCCACTCCAGCCTGCGGGTGGTCACGACGTTGACCACGGTCACGCCCTCCCGGGTGGCCGCCACCTTGGGCCTGCTGAGCAGCGTCAGGACGGCGAAGATCACCAGGCCGACGCCGATCATGGTGGCGCGGTCGCTCACCGTCCAGGGGGACGGCAGGGCGATCGCGACCGCGGTGAAGACGACGAGCAGGGTCGTGCCGACGGTCAGCAGCACGGCCCGGGTGCGGCCGGGACGGAAGGTCACCGGCAGCTCGGGAAGATCCTCGTTCACCTGCGCCGTCACAGGCGGCAGGCGTGGATGCCGGTGGTCAGGATCGCGCGGGCGCCCAGCTCGTAGAGGTCGTCCATGATCCGCTGGGCTTCACGGGCCGGGACCATGGAGCGGACGGCGACCCAGCCCTCGTGGTGCAGCGGGGAGATGGTGGGCGACTCCAGGCCGGGGGTGAGCGCGACGGCCTGCTCGACCTTCTCGGCGCGGATGTCGTAGTCCATCATCACGTAGCGCCGGGCGACCAGGACGCCCTGCATGCGGCGGAGGAACTGCTGGACCTTGGGGTCCTCGACGGGGGCCCCGGTGCGCCGGATGACCACCGCCTCGGACTCCAGGATCGGCTCGCCGATGATCTCCAGTCCGGCGTTGCGCAGCGTGGTGCCGGTCTCCACGACGTCGGCGATGACCTCGGCGACGCCGAGCTTGATGGCGGTCTCCACCGCGCCGTCGAGGTGGACGACGGAGGCGTCGACGCTGTTGTCGGCGAGGTGCTTCTCGACGAGTCCGGCGAAGGAGGTGGCGATCGTCATGCCGCCGAACTCCTTGACGTCGGTGGCCGTCCCGGGCCGGGTGGCGTACCGGAAGGTGGAGGCGGCGAAGCCGAGCTGCATGATCTCCTCGGCGTCGGCACCGGAGTCCAGCAGCAGGTCGCGGCCGGTGATGCCGATGTCGAGGCGGCCCGATCCGACGTACACGGCGATGTCGCGCGGGCGCAGGAAGAAGAACTCCACCTGGTTGTCGGCGTCGACCAGGACCAGCTCGCGGCGGTCCTTGCGCTGGCGGTAGCCGGCCTCATGCAGCATCGCCGACGCAGGCTCGGACAGTGAACCCTTGTTGGGGACGGCGATGCGCAGCATGGGGTGGCGTTCCTTCGTGTGTCGGGACGAGTGGCGGGAGCTCACAGGCGAGCCGGGCTCACAGATGAGCGTATACGTCGTCCAGGGAGATGCCCCGGGCGACCATCATCACCTGAAGGTGGTACAGCAGTTGGGAGATCTCCTCGGCGGCGCGGTCGGCGCCCTCGTGCTCGGCGGCCATCCACACCTCGGCGGCCTCCTCGACCACCTTCTTGCCGATGGCGTGGACCCCCTTGCCGACCAGCTCCGCGGTACGTGAGGTGGCGGGGTCGCCGTTGGCGGCCTTGTGCTGGAGCTCGGTGAAGAGCTCCTCGAACGTCTTCTTGGACATGGTGTCCCCTACCCTACGGCCTCAGGGCCGCACTCAGCGCCAGGGCTCGGACACCGAGCGGAGCGTGGCGGCCGTGGCGACGGCCGCGGTGACCGCTTCGTGCCCCTTGTCCTCGGTTGAGCCGGGCAGCCCGGCCCGGTCCAGCGCCTGCTCCTCGGTGTCGCAGGTGAGCACGCCGAAGCCGATGGGCACCCCGGTCTCCACCGAGACCTGGGTGAGCCCCGCGGTCACGCCCTGGCACACGTAGTCGAAGTGCGGGGTGCCGCCGCGGATCACCACGCCGAGGGCGACGATGGCCTCGTAGCCGCGGGTGGCCAACGTCTTGGCGACGACGGGGAGTTCGAAGCTGCCGGGGACCCGCAGCAGCGTCGGCTCCTCGATGCCGAGCTCCTTGAGCGCCCGCAGGGCTCCGGCGACCAGGCCGTCCATCACCTGCTGGTGCCACTGGGCGGCGATCACCGCGACCCGCAGGTCGCTGCAGCTCTTCACGGTCAGCTCGGGTGCGCCCTTACCGCTCACGTCTCTCCTCGGTGTCCTGATGTGGTGCTGAAGGGTATGGGATTACTGGTTGTGGCCGGCGACGGCGTCCAGCCAGGGCAGGTCGTGGCCCATGCGGTCCCGCTTGGTGCGCAGGTACCGCAGATTGTGCTCCCCGGCCTGGACGGGCATCGGCTCGCGGCGGGTGACCGTCAGGCCGTGCCGGGTCAGCGCCGTCACCTTGTCGGGGTTGTTGGTCATCAGGCGCAGTGAGCGCACCCCGAGGTCGGCGAGGATCTGCGCGCCGGCGCCGTAGTCGCGGGCGTCGGCGGGCAGGCCGAGTTCGAGGTTGGCGTCGAGCGTGTCGCGCCCGACCTCCTGGAGCTCGTAGGCGCGCAGCTTGTGCAGCAGGCCGATGCCGCGCCCCTCGTGGCCGCGCAGGTAGATCACCACGCCGCGGCCTTCGGCGGCCACCCGCTTGAGGGACTCCCGCAGCTGGGGGCCGCAGTCGCAGCGCAGCGAGCCGAAGACGTCCCCGGTCAGGCACTCGGAGTGGACGCGGACCAGGACGTCCTCCCCGTGCACGAGCCGGCCGCCCTCGTCGAGGTCCCCGGCGACCAGGGCGATGTGCTCGACACCGTCGGCCGTGCTGCGGTAGCCGTAGGCCCGGAAGTCGCCGTGCGCGGTGGGCAGTACGGTGGCGGCCTCGCGCTGCACGGTGCGCTCGGTGCTGCGCCGGTAGGCGACGAGGTCCTCGATGGAGATGATCGCCAGGCCGTGCTTGCGGGCGAAGGGCACGAGGTCGGGCAGGCGGGCCATCGTGCCGTCCTCGTTGGCGATCTCGCAGATGACGGCGGCGGGGCGCAGTCCGGCGAGCCGTGCCAGGTCGACCCCGGCCTCGGTGTGCCCGGTGCGGGTGAGCACGCCGCCGGGCCGGGCGCGCAGCGGGAAGATGTGTCCCGGGCGCACCAGGTCGCCGGGGGCGGTCCCGGGGTCGGCCAGCAGGCGCAGGGTGACGGCCCGGTCGGCGGCGGAGATGCCGGTGGAGACGCCGTGTGCGGGCGCGGCGTCCACCGAGACGGTGAAGGCGGTGCCCATCGACTCGGTGTTGCGCGCGACCATCTGCGGCAGCTCGAGCCGGTCGAGGTCGTCGGCCTCAAGGGGGGCGCAGATCAGGCCGCGGCACTCGGTCATCATGAAGGCGACCAGTTCGGGGGTGGCCAGCTCGGCGGCGAAGACCAGGTCGCCCTCGTTCTCGCGGGTCTCGTCGTCCACCACCACGACCGGCCGGCCGGCCGCGATGTCGGCGATGGCCCGCTCGACGGGGTCGAGGACCAGTTCCTCCGCCTCGTACCAGCTGTCGATTGCCGTCATGCGCGCGCTCCTTCCAGCGTCGTCGCCTGGGGTTCCGGGACGCGGGTGCGCAGCCACCAGGCGCGCAGCCCCGCGATCACCAGGACGAAGTAGATGCCGTAGACCAGGCCGGAGAAGGCCAGGCCGCTGCTGAGGGCGAGGGGTACGCCCACCACGTCGACCGCGAGCCAGGCGAACCAGAACTCCACCCAGCCGCGGGCCTGGGCGACCATGGCGGCCAGGGTGCCGACGAAGATGTAGGCGTCGGGCCACGGGTTCCACGACAGCGCCGGGAAGGCGGTGAACACCCCGCCGACCACGAGCGTTCCGGCCGCCGTGGCCGCCGCCAGCCGGGCCCGCTCGGGCCAGGTGGCGAAGCGGACGGCCAGCTCCCCGGTGTCGCGGCGGCCGTGCCGCCAGCGGATCCAGCCCCACACCGCGACGGCGATCACCACGAGCTGCTTGCCGACGCCGCCGGACAGGTGCGCGGTCACGAAGGCCGCCACGAGGATCAGGCCGGAGAGCAGCTGTGCGGGCCAGGTCCACATCGAGCGGCGCCAGCCGAGCGCCAGTGCGGCCAGGCCGAGCACGTTGCCGATCATGTCGGACCATATGACGCGCTGGCCGAGGACCTCGAAGGCCTGGCCGGACAGCCAGCCGATGGCGCTCATCGGGCGCTCCCGGCGGCGCGGTCGCCCAGCATCCGCTCCACGTACTTGGCCACCACGTCGACCTCGAGGTTGACCGGGTCGCCGGGCTGCTTGATGCCGAGGGTGGTGAGCGCGAGCGTGGTGGGGATCAGGCTCACGGTGAAGTGGTCCGCGGCGGCGTCCACCACGGTCAGGCTGATGCCGTCCACGGTGATCGAGCCCTTCTCCACCACGTACCGGGACAGCTCCGCGGGCAGTGAGATCGTGACGATCTCCCAGTGCTCGGCCGGGGCGCGCTCGACGATGGTGCCGGTGCCGTCGACGTGGCCCTGCACGAGGTGGCCGCCGAGGCGTCCGCCGAGTGCCATGGGTCGTTCGAGGTTGACCCGGGAGCCGGGACGCAGCGCGCCGAGGCTGGAGCGCTTCAGCGTCTCGGCCATGACGTCGGCGGTGAACTCGCTGTCGGCGGTGTCCACCACGGTCAGGCAGACTCCGTTGACGGCGATCGAGTCGCCGTGCCGGGCGCCCTCGGTGACGAGCGGGCCGCGCAGCCGGAAGCGGCAGGCGTCGCCCAGCTCCTCCACGGCGACGACGTGACCGAGTTCTTCGACGATTCCGGTGAACACTCAGTTCTCCTGCGGTTCGGTGGAGTGGGCGGGGTAGGCGGTGATGCGCAGATCCGGTCCGACCGTCGCGACGTCCGCGGTGTGCAGCCGGAACGCCCGGCCGACGGTGGCGATTCCGGCGTCGGCGAGCGCGGCGGGCCCGGCTCCGAGCAGGGCGGGGGCGAGATAGCCGACGACCTTGTCGACCGCGCGGGCGGCGACGAACGATCCGGCCAGCGTGGGGCCGCCCTCCAGCAGGACCGACCGCACGTCGCGCTCGTACAGGGCGGTGAGCAGGGCGGGGATGTCCAGGCCCCGGCCGGTGGCGGCGCGCGGCAGGCGCAGTGCGAGCTCGCCGAGACGGCCGGCGGCGGCGTCCTCGGCGACCGCGATCAGCGTGGGCGCGCTCTCGTCGAGGACGCGGGCGCCGGGCTCGATCGTCGCCTCGGTGTCGACCACGACGCGCAGCGGCTGGCGCACCTCGCCGTCGTGACCGCGGACGGCGAGGTGGGGGTCGTCGGCGCGCAGGGTGCCGGAGCCGACGACGACGGCGTCGGCCGCGGCGCGCAGGCGGTGCACGTCGGCCCGGGAGGCCGCGGAGGTGATCCAGCGGCTGGTGCCGTCGGCCGCGGCGATCCGGCCGTCGAGGGTGGCGGCGTACTTCCACAGGACGAAGGGGCGCCGGCGGCGGACCGCGGTCAGCCAGGCCTCGTTGCCGCGGGCGGCTGCGTCGGCGTGGACTCCGCCCTCGACGTCGATCCCGGCGGCGCGCAGGGTCGCGGCGCCGCCGGTGGCGGTCGGGGTGGGGTCGTCGACGGCGTGGACCACGCGGGTGACGCCCGCCTCGATGAGGGCCTGGGCGCACGGGCCGGTGCGCCCGGTGTGGTTGCAGGGTTCGAGGGTGACGACGGCGGTGCCGCCGCGGGCGCGCTCTCCGGCGGCGCGCAGGGCGTGGACCTCGGCGTGCGGGCCGCCCGCCCGCTGGTGCCACCCCTCCCCGGCGACACGGCCGTCGGAGTCGAGCACAACGCAGCCGACGACCGGGTTGGGGCTGGTGAACCCCAGGCCGCGGGCGGCGAGCGCGATCGCGCGGCGCATCGCGTCGGCTTCTGCGGGGGTGGCCACCGGGTCCTCCTGCCTCTTCGGGCACGGACTCCGGGGCGTTCAAGAGGACCATGACGGACACGGGCATCCGGGGACGCCGGAGTCGGGAGGAAACCGCCGCGTCGCGGAACGACGCGGACGGCCGCCGACGGCGGCGTACCGGTGCGTGGCCGCCGCGCACTGCCTCCCATCCGGACTTTAACCGTCGGTCCAGGAATTTCACCTGGTCAACCGGCCGCTGGCAGCGGACGGGTCGCGGACTGTAACCGCCGGTTCGGAGTTTCACCGACCCCGGAGTGCGCTCTACGTCACTGGTACGCGTCCAGTTTGCCACGGCCGGTTGCCGCGGCGACCCCCCGACCCTGTGGGTTGAGTCACAGCTGCGGGGGGTTTGACCGGAAGATATGCGGTTGCGCAGGAGCCCGATCCCCCGCTTCAGCCGCTCCGGCCTCAGCCGCTCGTGGCGAACTCCTCCAGCCCCACCACGCGCAGCAGGCGCAGCCGCTCATGGGATTCCGTGCCGGGGCGGGCGGTGTAGACGATCAGCCGCTGGTCGTGGTCGCCGCTGAGCAGCACCTCGCAGTCGAGTTCGAGCAGTCCGACGACCGGGTGGCGGAACCGCTTGGCGGCGCGGCGGCGCACCCCCACCTCATGGGTGTCCCACAGCGCCGCGAACTCCTCGCTGCGTTCGCGCAGTTGGCGCACGAGGGCGGCCAGGTGCGGGTCGTCGGGGCGGGCGGCGAGGAGCGCCCGCAGGTTGGCGACGTGCGCCCGGGCGCCCTCGGCCCGGTCCTCCGGCGGGATGAGCTCGCGGGCCGCCGGATCGGTGAAGAACCTCAGCACGATGTTGCGCTGCCCGGGCGGCCGGGCCGAGGCGTCCCCCAGCAGGGCGGCGCACATCGCGTTCTGCGCGAGCACGTCGCCCGCGGCGCTGACCACCTGGGCGGGGGTGTCGTCGAGCCGGTCGAGGATCAGCAGCAGCCCGGGGCGGACGTGCCGGTCCGCGGCGCGGTCACGCGGCGGCTCCTCGCCCGCGAGGTGGAACAGGTGGTCGCGTCCGTCGGCGGTCAGCCGCAGCGCTCGGGCGATCGCGGCGAGGATCTCCCGGGACGGACGGGGACCGCGGCCCTGTTCCAGCCGCGTGTAGTAGTCCGCGGACATCCCTGCCAGCTGGGCCACCTCCTCGCGTCGCAGCCCCGGCGTCCGGCGGCGCCGGCCCTCCTGGAGCCCGACGTCGGCGGGGGCGAGCCGGTGGCGGCTGCGGCGCAGGAAGTCGGCGAGTTCGGTGCGGTCCACGCCTCAAGGATGCGGGGCGGCCCGGGGCGTATCCAGGGTCTGCCGGTCCCCGGATCGACAGGTCCCTCCCGGTGCCGCCCGAGCTGCCGCAGGCTTCGCGGTGACGAAACGGCTGATGAAGGCCGTGACGAAACAACCGGCGAAGGGGTTCGCTGATGCTGACGTTGGTGACGGGTGCGACGGGCGAGGTCGGACGGCGGTTCGTGCCGCGGCTGATGCGGTGGCGGCAGCCGGGCGACGAGGTACGGGTGCTCGTGCGGGACGCGGCGCGCGTCGCGGGGCTCGCGGCGGCGGGCGTCCAGGTCGCGGAGGGCGATCTGCGCGACGAGCGGGCCGTGCGCGCGGCGTTGCGGGGAGCCGGCGCGGTGGTGAACGTCGCCGCCGCCTTCCGCGGTGTGCCGGACGAGGACGCCTGGGCGGTCAACCGGGACGCCGCGCTCACCCTGGGCCGTGCCGCGGTGGACGCGGGCGTCGAGCGCTTCGTCCAGGTCAGCACCAACCTGGTGTACGGCGCCGGGCGCGGCCGCCCGCTGACCGAGGAGGACGAGCCGGTGCCCGGCGGCCCGCTGTGGGGCGCCTATCCGGCCTCCAAGGCCGAGGCCGAGCGCGGTCTGCTGCGACTGCACCGCGAGCACGGCCTGGATCTGCGCATCGCCCGGCCGGCGTTCGTCTACGGGGACGGCGATCCGCACATCGAGCAGTGGCTGCCCCGGGCGGCCACCTGGCCGGCGAACCGGCGGCTGCACATGGTCCACCACGCCGACGTGGCGCAGGGACTGCTGCGGCTGCTGTCGGCTCCCGGGGTGGCGGGCCGCGCCTACAACATCGCCGACGACGCCCCGGTGACCGCCGTCGAGCTCTACCGGCTCAGCGGTGTTCCGGTGCCCGACGGCATGGGTGAACGCGTCGAAGCCGACCCCTGGTTCGGCATCGGCTCGGTCGAGCGGGCCCGGCGCGAACTGGGCTTCCGGCCGATGTATCCGTCGGTGTGGAACGCGCGGGACGCGGGCGCGCTGTAGCGGTGCCGCGCCCGAGGAAGGAGTTGACGAGGCGGTTGACGAGGCGGTCGCTCGTTACGGGTACGCCTCGACGCGGCGCCGCCGGATCGCCCGATCTGCCTGCAAGGCTCGCCGCATGACCTCCATTGAACAGCTGTCGTCCGCCGATGCGCGGGTGGACGCGGTGGTGGCGCGGATGCAGGCGATCTCGGCGGCGCTGCCGCCGGACGACGGGGTCGCCGTCTTCAACCGGGTCTACCTGTCGGTGACCGAGGAGTTGCACCGCCGCATCGACGGCGGTTTCTTCCAGGACGCGTACCGCACGGCCCGGTTGGGAGGCTGCTTCGCCGACCGCTACCTGCTGGCCGTGGACGCGGACGCGGCGGGCGAGCGGCCGCCGGCGTGCTGGCGGCCGCTGTTCGAGATGCGGCGCCATCGCGGGGTGCGGCCGCTGCAGTTCGCGCTGGCGGGGATCAACGCCCATATCGGGCACGATCTTTCACTCGCCGTGGTGGACGCCTGCCGTGACCTCGGGGTGGCCCCCGCGGACCTCGAGACGGACTTCGAGCGGGTCGGGGACGTGCTGGAGGCGATCGAAGAGCGGGTGCGCGAGGAACTGATGCCCGGGCCCGATGTGCTGGAGCTGGCCGACCCCCTCACGCACCTGCTGGGCTGCTGGAGTCTGGAACGGGCCCGGGAGGCCGCCTGGTCGGAGGCGCGGGTGCTGTGGCGGCTGCGCGAACACCCCGAGGTCTTCGGGGAGTTCGCGCACCGGCTCGACTCGGGCACCGGCCTGGTCAACCGCTGCCTGCTCACGCCGCTCAGCTGACGGCCGGCGCTCAGTCCTCCGGCAGCTCGACCGGGGCGATCTCGTCGTAGAGGTCGCCGGGGCCGGGGTTGGCGGGGTCGGTGGCGCCGCCGAAGTGGTGCATGACGCCCCACACCGCATTGAGGGCGGTCTGCACGGCGCCCTCGGCCCAGCCCGCGGTCCAGGAGATGTCGTCACCGGCGAGGAAGATGCCGCGCTTGCCGGCGGGGAGCCGGTCCTGCATGAAGTGGGTGAACAGCCGCCGCTGGTAGCGGTAGTGGCCGGGCAGGTTGGCCTTGAACGCGCCCATGAAGTAGGGCTCGTTCTCCCACGACACGGTCACCGGGTTGCCGATGATGTGCTTGCGGATGTCGACCTTCGGGTAGATCTCGCCGAGCGACTTGAGCATGACCTCCATGCGCTCGTTGGCGCTGAGCGGAAGCCACTTGAGGCTGTCGTCGCACCAGGTGTAGGAGAGGCAGATCACCGCGGGCTGGTCCGGGCCGTTGTCCAGCAGGTAGGTGCCGCGGGTCATCCGGTCGGTCAGCGTCATCGACATCACGTCGCGGCCGGTCGGCTCCCCCTTGTCGTCGACGGCCTTGTCGAGCCAGAACGGCCGGTCGACGGGGACGAAGAGCTTGCTGGACTCCATGTAGTGGGTGCGCTCGATCGCCGTCCAGTGGTCGATCGGGAAGAGCTCGTCGTCGCAGGCGATCTTCGACAGCAGCATCCAGCTCTGCGCGGTGAAGACGACCGCCTTGTACGAGCGGATGTCGCCGGAGGCGTCGGTGACCGTGATGCGGTTGCCCGCGGTGCGGTGCAGCCGCGTGACGGCCGGGCGCGGCTCGCCGCCGTGCAGCGACTTCAGCGAGGTGCCGTACGGCCAGTGGACGATCTTCTCGGGCTCGCGCTCCCACAGCCGCAGCGGGACCTGCTGGCTGCCGCCGACGATGCCGCGGTGGTGGTCGTCGGCCTCGGTGTAGACGACCCGCAGGATCTCCAGGATGGAGTTGGGGAAGTCGGTGTCCCAGCCGCCGGTGCCGAAGCCGACCTGGCCGAAGATCTCACGGTGCCGGAAGGACTTGAACGCCTCGGACTCGCACAGGAAGCCGTAGAAGGTCTGGTTGTCGAGCTTCTCGACCAGCTTCGACCAGATCTCGCGGATGCGCGGCACGTCGCGCTCGCGGATGGCGCGGTTCATGTCGGAGAAGTCGGCGCCCTCCTCCAGGCAGGCGTTCCACGCGTGCGCCACGTCGCGGTAGACCTGCGGCAGGTCGTCGATGGTCTCGGCGTAGTGCGACTCGCCCTTGAGGTCGATCACCGTGGAGGGGGTCTCGGGCGCGAGCGGGTTGGGGAACGGCCGGGTCTCCAGGCCCACCAGGTCGATGTAGTGCTGGAAGGCGGTCGAGGAGGGCGGGAAGCGCATGGCGCCCATCTCGGCGGTCAGGGCCTCTCCGTCACCTTCGGCGGCACAGCCGTCGAAGGTGACCGTGCGCAGCCGCCCGCCGATCTGGTCGGCCTCGTAGACCACCGGCTTGAGGCCCATCTTCATCAGCTCGTAGGCGGCCACGATGCCGGACAGGCCGCCGCCGACGACGGCCACCTCGGTGCCGTGCTCGGTCGCGGGCACCGAGCCGAGCCCCGCCGGGTGCGCCAGGTAGTCGTCGTAGGCGTACGGGAAGTCGGGGCCGAACATGGTGACCGGCTTGGCCGCCTCGGCCTGCTGCTCGTCGTGGACGGCAGTGGGCACGGTGGACGTCATGGGCGTGTTACTCCTCGGAACAAGGCGGGGGTTCGTGCGGGCGGGCGTCAGGCCAGCGAGCGGTACAACTCGGGGCGGCGGTCGCGCAGATACGGGGTCTCGGCGCGGACGGCGGCGAGCAGCGCGGGGTCCGCGTCGGCCAGGACCAGGTCCTCGCCCGCTCCGGCCCGGGCGCGCACCACGCCGTCGGGACCGGCGAGGCAGCTGAGCCCGGTGAAGTGGAACTCGCCCTCGGCGCCGCAGCGGTTGGCGTAAGCCACGTAGACCTGGCTTTCGTACGCGCGGGCCGGGACGAGGGTCTGGGGGACGAATTCGTAGGGCCGCATCAGGGCGGTCGGCACCGCCAGCACGTCGGTGCCGGCCAGTGCGTGCGCCCGCACGGTCTCCGGGAACTCGACGTCGTAGCAGATCACGAGCCCGACGGTGAGCTCGCCGAGGCGGGCCTGGACCACTGGGGTGTCGCCGGGGATGAAGCACGCCGTCTCGAAGTCGCCGAACAGGTGCGTCTTGCGGTAGTTGGCCAGGCGTGTGCCGTCCGCGCCGATGAGCTGGGCGGAGTTGAAGACGCGGTCCCCGGCGCGCTCCGGGTAGCCGTAGACCACGGCGAGGCCGTGCTCGGCGGCGGTGCGCGCCACGCGGGCGGCGGCGGGCCCGTCGGCGGGTTCGGCGAGCGCGGGGACGGCGTCGCCGATGGCGTACCCGGTCAGGTACATCTCGTTGGTGACCAGGAGCCCGGCTCCGGCGGCGGCGGCCCGGCGGGCGGCGTCGTCCAGCGCGGCGAGGGTCTCGTCGGTGCCGCGGGGCACCCCGGTGGGACCTTGGTACAGCGCGATACGCAGCGGCGGCATGGGACCTCGACCGTCGTGAGCGGTGGTTGCGGGGACCCCTCGAAGGTACGTTTCGCCTTCAACGAGCCACAAGGCGAGGTCGTTGCGGACCCGTGCGGTATGTGTTGCGTCGTACCGGCCGTTTCCGGCGATTCGTTGCGTGGGTGTCGCGCCCGGGCGCGGTCACCCCTGCTCGATGGCCTGCCTCACCGGTCCCCGCAGCCACATGTGTCCCGGATCCCGCGTCGTGCCGCGGATGCCGGGCCATGGCGCGGGCCGGTGGGCGCGCTGGGGGCCGGGATGGCCACGCCGTCGCTGTCGCACGCCGTCGTCACCGCCCTGCCGGCGCACCGGGCGGGCGTCGGCTCGGGGCTCAGCACGG
>CAYNNX010000062.1:0-24090 GCA_964398515.1 uncultured Streptantibioticus sp.
CGTGAGGTGCGGAGCGTGCCGGAGGATGTCACGTTCGAGATGGTCGAGACTGTCCACCGATTCCAGTCCGAACTGATCCAGCAGCCTGGCTCGCGCGTCACGCAGCGAGGCCAACGCGGCGACCTGGCGGTCGGCTTGGTAGAGAGCATGGGAAAGCAGGACCCATGCATGCTCCCGCCACGGGTGCGCGGTTGCGAACGCCTCCAGCTCCGGGATGAGGGGCGCGCCACGTCCCAGGTCGAGCACCGCCCGGGCGCGCAGCTCGACGGCTTGACGGTGAAGTTCTGTAAGGCGGGCGCGCTCTGGTACCAGCCAGGGCGAGGCGTCGAGATCTGCGTACGGCTCGCCCTGCCACCACGAGAGCGCTTCGCTCAGCGCATCGGCGATCTGGCAGCTGGGTCCGTCGCGCATGGCCCGAAGGGTGTCCTCGAAACGGTGGACGTCGACGTGTGCCCGTGGAATCCGTAGGGCGTATCCGGTACCGACGGTCTCGATGGCGTGCGACCGGGTTCGTGGGAGACGTTCCGGTTCAAGGGCGCGGCGCAGCTCGGCGACGAAGGTGCGGACCGTCCCGGCCGCTGTGGGCGGGGGGTCCTCCCAGAGATCACCGACCAGCACCGGAAGCGGGACCGCCCGGCCGCCGGCCGCGACCAGCCGTCCCAGAAGCTCGCGGCGGCGCCGGCTGCCAACCGCTACGGGGCGGCCCTTGGTATCCCTGACCTCGATCGGTCCGAGCACCTTGACGAGGATCTCCATGTCCTCATTGTCGTCGGCTTCCGGCTGCCGCTGCTGATCCACTGCTAACCCGGCTCTCCGATCCTCCTCTCGTTCATGCATCCACATGTGAGCGGCAGTAGCTCACGAGTTTGGGAGAAGGAGACGACAACGATGGGCATCACCATTGCGGGGTTCGAGACCAGGTCGATCGGTGTGGCTGAGGGCGTTGAGCTGAACGCGGCGGTCGGCGGAGAAGGACCGGCCCTCGTGCTGCTCCACGGCTTTCCTGAGACCTACCTGATGTGGCGGCATGTCGCTCCCATCCTGGCCGAGCACCACACCGTGGTCTGCCCCGATCTTCGCGGCTACGGCGCCAGCAGCAAGCCGGAAGCGGTCGCCGAGGACACCTACTCGAAGCGGACGATGGCCGCGGACATCGTCGGCCTGGCCGACGCACTCGGGTTCGACCGGTTCGTGCTGGTCGGGCACGACCGCGGCGCGCACGTTGCTTTCCGCGCAGGCCTGGATCACCCGAATCGGATCAGCCACCTGGCAATCCTGGATATCGTTCCCACTCTGGACATCTGGAACGTCCTCCACGGGGTCAGCGCGGCGGTGGCCTTCCACCTGTATCTGATGGCTCAGCCGGCCGGTCTGCCCGAGCAGATGATCGCCAACAGTGCCGACGCATTCTTCGGCCACTTCCTCGACATCTGGTCCACGAGCTCCGACGTGATCCCGGCGGACGTGCGCGCCGAGTACCTTCGCGCATGCCGACATGCCGTTCCGTCGATCGTCGCCGACTATCGCGCCACCGCGACCGTCGACATCGAACATGACCAGGCCGACCTCGACGCCGGCAACCGGCTCACCATGCCGGTGACGGTCGTCCAGCAGGACTGGGGCCGGCAGTTGGGGTTCGACGCCACCGCGATCTGGCGGCCGTGGGCCACCGACCTTCAGCACTTCACCACCCAGGCGGGCCACTTCATGGCCGAGGAGGCTCCGGAGGACATCGCCACGCTGATACTGAACCTGGTGAAGCGATGATCACCCCGGACGGGCCGGTGGCCGCCGAACGCACCCGAGGCCCTGACGCGCTGCGTGCGATGGGGCCGCAGTGACCCATTCCAACGCCCCGCTGAACATGGAAGGACGACGGAGACTCGTCGAGCGGTGCTGGACCCGCCCGATTGCCCATGTCGCTGCTGAGATGGGCATCTCCCGAGCCTGCGCCAGCAAGTGGGTCAATCGATGGCGCAGATTTGGCGAAGCCGGCCTGCAGGATCGTTCCTCGGTCCCACATCACAGCCCGACGGCGACCCCGGACTGGGTCGTCGAACAGATCGAGACCTGGCGACGGAACCGCAAGTGGTCCGCCCAACGGATCACCGACGAGCTGGCCGACTTCGGCTGCGTGATCAACCGCCGCGCCGTCACCAAACACCTCACGCGGTTGGGGCTGGGCAAGCGCCGACGCCTTGGGCTGGCGCCGCCGCAGCGCGCCGAGGCGGTGATCGTCTCTATGGGCGAACCTGGCCGACGAAAGGGCGGTTGAGCTGCGCTTCGTGGTCGACCACACGTTCGTTCATCGTGCGCCTGGCTCCGACGGGCCCACGTGGTCGATGTTCTCCTCGACCCAGGTGCGCAGGAGGTTGAGGGGGACGGCGGCGCTCTTGCCGAGGGCAGTGAGGGCGTATTCCACGTGGAGGGGGACGGCTGGGTAGACGGTCCGGTCGAGGAGGCCGAAGTCTTCGAGGCGGCGCAGGGTCTGGGTCAGGACCTTGGGGCTGACGCCTTGGAGCCGGCGCTGGAGCGCCCCGAAGCGCTGCGGTCCTTCTTCGAGGACGCCGATGGCGAGGGCGGACCACTTGTTGGCCAGCAGGTCGAGGAGGGTGCGGCAGGGGCACTGCGCGGCGTAGACGTCGTGGTGCGAGTGCTGACCCGTCGGGCAGCTGGTCGTCATTGAAGCTCCTCACCAGGTCGCTTTCCAAAGGGAAGTAGTTCCCCTTGATGGTAACTACGCCCCTGGGCATAGCTTCATTCCCGTCAGCAGGAAGGCCGCTGACGGCCTTCCTTCCCATGGAGATCGCAGGAGATGACGCATGTCCGCAACCATGATGCGCGCGGTGGTGCAGGACGTTTTCGGTGGCCCGGAGGTGTTGCGGGTCCGTGAGGTATCCCGGCCCGAGCCGCTGCCGACGGAGGTGCTGGTGCGCGTGCACGCGGCCGGCATCAACCCGGTGGACTGGAAGACCCGCGGCGGTACCGGCATGGCCGGGATTCTCGGTGAGCCTCCCTTCGTTCTGGGCTGGGATGTCTCCGGGGTGGTGGAGGCCGTGGGCTTCGGCGTGACCACCCTGAAGGTGGGCGACGAGGTCTACGGGATGCCGTGGTTCCCCCGCGCCGCCGGCGGCTACGCCGAGTACGTCACCGCACCGGCACGTCAGTTCGCCCGCAAGCCCGCCACCGTCAGCCACGAGCAGGCCGCCGCCGTGCCGCTCGCGGCCCTGACCGCCTGGCAGGCCGTGGTGGACACCGCCGACGTGCGCACCGGGCAACGCGTGCTGATCACCGCCGCCGCCGGTGGCGTCGGCCACCTCGCGGTCCAGTTCGCCAAGCACCTGGGCGCCCACGTCATCGCCACCGCGAGCAGCGGCCGCCACGCCTGGCTCAAGGATCTCGGCGCCGACGAGGTCATCGACTACAACGCCGTCCGCTTCGAAGACGTCGCACGGGAGGTCGACGTCGTCATCGACCTGGTCGGCGACGCCCACGACCGGACGGGGACGCGCTCGCTGGAGGTCCTGCGCCAAGGCGGTCTGCTCGTGGCCATCCCGGCCGGTGTCTCGCCCGAACTGGCCGAGGCCGCACGGGCGCGCGGGGTGCGGGTCACCCCGTTCCTGGTGGAGCCGGACGGCGCGGCGCTGAGCCGGATCGCCGAGCTCGTCGACGCCGGGCAGGTGGCGGTGGAGGTCGAGGAGGTCTTCCCGCTGGAGCGGGTCGCCGAGGCCCACGCCCGCGGCGAGAACCTCCGCACCCGCGGCAAGCTCGTCCTTCGCGTCACCGCCTGATCCGCCGCCCGCCTTCGGCCGCTTCGACGCAGGCCGCCGACGCGGTCCGTCGTGCTGAGGCCGCCGGCAGATTGGAGAAACCCTGTGTTCTACGAGATCCGCCGCTATCAGAGTCAGCCCGGACGCCGCCAGGAGTGGGTCCGCTACATGGAGGAGGTGGTCATCCCGTTCCAGGCGTCGAAGGGCATCGACGTCGTCGCCTCGTTCACCGACGAGCAGGACGGGGACGGCTACGTGTGGATCAGGCGCTTCGAGGACGAGGCGCAGCGCGCGGCGCAGTACGCGGCCGTCTACGAGAGCGATCGCTGGAAGAACGAGATCGGCCCGGAGGTCTACGGGCTGCTGATCCCCGAGAAGTCCGTCATCATCGTCGCCGCGCCCACACCCGCCTCGCCCTTGCGGTGACCCAGGCGGCATGCCTGCGCGCTGCTTCGGGCACGTGGCACGGCGCATCCGAGAAGCCCACGGGGACGGCACCTGCCGAGGGCGGCAGCCGTCCCGCACAACCGAACCGACCCCACCCCACGTTGAAGAAAGAATCCTCATGAGCACGGACACCCTCCCGGCGAAGTCGACCCCCGCCTCCTCCATCACCCAGGCCGCGGCCGGCGCGCTGATCGCGGCGGTCCACGAGGCCGCGGCGCGGATCGGCTTCGATGCGGCCGTCGCCGTGACCGACCCCGGAGGTCACCTCAAGGCGTTCGAGCGCAGCGACGACACACCGTTCCTGACCGCGGAGGTCGCCCTCGACAAGGCCTGGACCGCCGCGTCCTTCCATACGCCCACGCACGTGTGGAACGGCTACCTGACCAACCCTCAGATCGCACCCCTGGCCCATCACCCCCGCCTGGTCGCGGTCGGCGGCGGCTACCCGATCACCGAGAACGGCCGGTGCATCGGTGGTCTGGGCATCTCCGGCGGAACGTACGAGCAGGACCAGCAGGCGGCGGAAGCGGCCCTGACCTCCCTCGGCTTCGATCTGCCCGCCTGACGGGCACCGGGCAAGCCACAGAGATTGGGGCGGCTGTCGTGGTGTCAGCCGCCGTGCGCGCCCTGCGAGACCTCCGCCGCACGCCCCGGGCCCCAGTCCCGGGGCGGCACCTCGGTGACAGCCGCCACCGAGGCTGCATGAGATCACCGCACGACACCCCTCTCGTCGAGTGCCCAGGACCGGCGTATGGCGGTCAGGCCGCCTGGCCCGGATCGTCCGCGTCGGGGTCGAACTTGGTGAAGTCGACGTCCAGGGACCGGCATGCAGGCCCCTGACTCAAAGACGGGGCGGCTTTGGGGCTCTCGGACCGAGAGCTGCAGCGGGGGCGACGTTCACTCGAGTGTGTGGGCGACGGAGGCCGGCCACATGGATGGGCCCATCGAGCACTGCCTGTCGCATTGCCCGTGGCCCACGTGGGCGACATGCGAGGCGATCATGGACGACATGGTTGGAACGTGGATCCTGGAGGATTTCACGGTTGAACGCGGAGGGGAGACCTCCCATCCCCTCGGGAACGGCCCGGCGGGATGCTTTCGTGTACGGCGCTGGACGGTCGTCGGAATGCACACCCGTTGATACCGGAATTCACCCCCATGGCCCACTTCTGTGACCCGGTTGGAGTGGGTGGCCGCGCCTGACGGGTGCGGACGGGTGAACACTCAGGTGCCGTAAGTCTCACGGAAAGCGAGAACGACATGGCAGCATTCCCTGTCCCCGGCCCATGGCAGCGAATACGTCGCGCACATGCCATGGCGGCCGGGTGCGCCATGGCCCTGTGCACGACCGTGGCCGCCCCTGCCGCCGCCGACGGCGCCACGACCACGACCACGACCAGACCCACCGTCGTGCTGGTGCACGGGGCGTTCGCGGACGCCTCCAGTTGGAACGGGGTCGTCGAACGGCTCGAACGCCGTGGCTACACCGTCATCGCTCCCGCCAACCCGCTGCGCGGGCTGTACAACGACTCCGCCTACATCGCCTCCGTCCTGGACAGCATCAAGGGCCCGATCGTGCTGGTGGGCCACTCGTACGGCGGCGCCCTGATCAGCTCGGCCGCTGCGGGCCGCCCCCAGGTGAAGTCGCTGGTGTACGTGTCGGCACTGATGCCCGACGTGGGCGAGAGCGGCATGTCCCTGGCCACCAGGTTCCCCAGCGAACTCGGCACCGCCATGCACGCCGTTCCCTACCGAGCCGGCGGCGGCGTCAGCGGCACCGACCTGTACCTCAAGCCCGACAGGCTCCATCAGGTCTTCGCCGCCGACCTGCCGCAGAGCACCACCAGGGTCATGGCGGTCACCCAACGGCCCGCCGCGACGACCGCGTTCTCGCAGAAGGCCAAAGTGGCCGCCTGGAAGCACATCCCGTCGTGGTTCCTCGTCGCGAAGCAGGACAAGACCATCAACCCCGACCAGGAACGCTTCGAGGCGAAGCGCGCGGGTTCACACACGGTGGAGATCGACTCCTCCCACGTGGCCATGATCGCCCACCCCGAAGCGGTCACCGACCTCGTCCTCCAAGCCGCCACCGCGGCCGATTCCTCCCGGCCTGCGCTGGCCGCCACCGGGTCCACCCGGGCCGAGACCGCGCTCATCGGCATCGCCGCCGCCTCGTTGATCGCGGGAGCGGGAGCCATCCTCCTGGGCCGCCGCACGAGGCGCTCCGCGCCCTGACGGCGCTCTCCGGGACCGCGTTCCTTCGTGCCGCCGACGACCGTGAAGGCTTACGGCCGACCTCGGCTGTCGGCGTCCGAGACCCCAGCTTCCTGCGCGCCCGGCGCAGCACTCCGCCCAGCTTTGACGCGCCGGGTTGGTGTGGGCGCCGGGCACGGCCTCGGCGGTGACTACTTCACCCGCCTCGACCCCGAACGCGCCATGCGCCGCTTGGCCCGTCAAGCCAACGCCCTCTGCTTCACCGCCCGCTTCGACCCCATCTAGGCTGCTTGAGATCCTCTGGCCCCACAGAGTCACAACACCTGCTTGACCTGCGGCTCACCCTTTATTTTCGGACCAGCCCGGTGCTGGCCGTGTCGCTGGGCTGTGCTTGGCTGATTGAACACGGGGGCGAAGTCCCCGCCCGGCGGCCGATCCTGGCGTCACCTCAGTGGCTGCGGTGAGCCCGGTGGACTCAGTGGAGGCAGAGGCAGAACGGATGGCCAGCCGGGTCCGCGTAGACCCGCCAGTTGGCCCCCAGGCGGAGCTGGTCCGTCCGCTCCAACACGGTCGCTCCGAGGGTGAGCGCCCGCTTCTCCTCCCCATCGAGGTCGTCCACGTCGAAGTCCAGGTGGAGCTGCTGCGGGCGCTGCTGGCCGGGCCATTCGGGCGGTCTGTAGCCGTCCACCCGCTGGCAGGCCAGCGGCGTCCCCTCGAACCCGTGCACCTCGACCCAGTCGGGATCCTCCGGGTCCGCGACCACCCGGCCGCCGAGCAGATCCGCGTAGAACTCTGCGAGCCGTACCGGATCGGCGCAGTCCAGCGCGACCGCCTGCAGCTTTCGAATCACTTCCGACACCCCTCGCTCTTGGGCCGCTTCCGCGACGCCCCAGTACGGGAGGGGTCGTACCCGCCGCCGCGGCGGGCATGCGCGGCGGTCCGCCGCCGCGGCTTCACCGAAAGGGGAGGCGGCAGCGGGATCCGCCATCCGCTACGCGAACGCCGCCCGCTCAATCCTCGAAGCGGTCGTGCACGAGGTCGGCGGTCTGGTCGTCGATCACCTCGGCAGCGGCGGCGGCGTGCAGGACCTCGGGCATCGGTTCCCCGATGCGCAGGGACGGCGGTTCCTCGAAGACCGCGAAGAACCGGGAGGCGCGGGTAGCGGTTGCGGCCGGCACCGATCAGCGTGATGGTGTGTCCGCGGGCGCTGAGCCCGTCGAGGGAAGCGGGCGCCGAGGCCGGCGGCGGGTATCACGGCTTTCGTCACTGCCAGGTGATGGAAGCTCTCCATGGTCGGCTCCCTCCTTCAGCGGGATCGGTGCGCCGCCGGCCGGCCCCGCGGACCGGCCGCCCCGAGGTGTGGGGAAGCCTCACGGTCGGTCCGGGTCACCGCGCTGACACCCTTCCGTCGTCACCTGGACCGAGTCCGGCAGCCCTTCCACGCTCACCTGTCCGTTCCGCACCGCGATACGGACGCGGGCGTCGCCCAGCGGGACCTCCATTCTCCGTCGTCCTCATCGCGATCCTCGCCGGGGCCGGGCCGCACCCGCCATCAGCACCGACCGCACTCGGGGGGTACGATCAGCATCCTGCAGACCAGGCCCCCAGCCCGCTCCGGATCCTCCACCGTGCGGGCGTCGGCGTAGCCGCCATCCCGGGCTCGCTGCTCCAGCCACACCCGGATCGCCGCCACCGACGCGGCCGGCCCCCGAACCAGCACCTCCGCCTCGCCCGGGTCACCGCTGGACAGCAGCGCCTCCGGGTCACCCGGGTAGCCCTCGTAGTCTTTGTCCACGACCGATCAACGGCTGAGTTGACGTCAAGGTGACGGCAGCAGCAGTGGCCGCGGCCTCCGGGAAGGCAGCGGACGTGCCCATCCGGAGAGGTCTGGTCCGAGCTGGCCGGTCGTCCCCAGAATCTCCGACGCCCGCAGAACCGCTTCACGCGTCGGCGCCCAGTAGCGGAACCCTGGGCCGGTCAACAGACGCTGCGCACGTTGTGCTCCCAGCCGTTACGGCCTTTGCCTGTGATTTCTATGATCCGTCGCGGCCGCCAGATCCGTCCGGCGTCCGGATCCTCTTCCACCACCAGCGAGTCCCAGTCCACGCCCGACAGCATGGCGCTTTGGGAGCGGTCGCACTCAGGACTCTGCCGACTCCGCGTTGTGGGCGTGCTTGAGGGCCGACCTGACCCTCGCCGCGTCGGGGCCGATGAGCATCTCCCAAAACGGGTGCGTGATGATCTTCCCGGCCAACTCCCGCTTCCCCTCGACGCGAGGGGCGCGAGCCCCGCCCAGCCGCAGCCGACGGGGCCCGGCTCAGTCGGCTACCCGCACCGCCCTGCCGTCGGCCACCGCGGACCCGTCACCGGCTCCCGGCACCACACCCGCTGCCGACCAGGCTCCACGGTCATGCCCCAGTCGTACAATTCCGGCGCGCCGACCGACAGCCACCAGTCCCAGGCCTGCTCAACCTCGTCGGCCAGCCGCCGCGGACCCCCCTGGTAGGCGACCGCCTTGCCGTCGCCGGTGGCGGACAGCATCGCCCACGAGGACCGTCCGTCGTGCAGCCACGCGTTCACCCCGTCCGCATCTTCCGCGGTCGAGATCTGCACGTCGGGCAACTGGACGCGCAAGGCGAACTGCAGGTGCACGTCCTCTCGCAGGGGGGCCAGGTCGTGGCCGATTGCGTGTTCGCCCTCAGCCATCCCCGTGTCGCGGACCCGCTGCCAGTCACGGCCGGGATCGGTGCCGCGGCCGGACATGAACTGCGCCAACCCCTGCACCCAACCCGTCGCGGACTGCCCGTCCTCGGCGACCGTCAGCGCGACATGCCCGAGCCGGCCCCACGGGAACACCAGCCGCCCGCCCGACCGGATCTGGTCGACCCACGCCCATGGCACCCTGTCGACCGCATAGGTGGCGATCAGCCGGTCGTACGGGGCGCCTTGTGGCCAGCCCGCGTTGCCATCTGCGACGACCACTCTCGCACCCGCGTCGGCGGCATCCAGGCGACCCCGTGCCGCCGCAGCAAGTTCCGGGTCGGTCTCCACGCTCACCACCCGACCAGCACCCGCTTGGCGGGCCGAGAGGGCCGCGTTCCAACCCGTCCCTGCACCCAGCTCCAACACGGCGTGACCGGGCTCCAGGAGCAGCGAGTCGAGCATGTCTACGACCACGGCCTGGCACGACAAGCTCGACGACGGCAGACCGTCGGTGACTTGAGTGACCGCTGCTTGGTCCGGGCTTCCGTACACGAGGCCGGCCCACCGGCCGGGGTCCGTACCACGGTCAATGGGAACGTAGGCGTGACCGTCCCAGTCCCAGAGGCGGTCCGGTGCGAACATGTGGCGCGGCAAGGCGTCGACGGCCTGGCGGATCCACGGCGACCGCTCGGGCCAGTCCCCGCGCTGCTCCATGGCGTCCGCCAGGCGCCGACGCTCCTCAGCAAACTCGGCTGTCACTTCTTGTGCTTGCCGTTCGAAGGCGGCGGAGGCGGGACCTGCCCGTCACTGTTCCCTGGCGGCGGTGCTCCCTGTCCGGGGTCGGGCTCTGGTTTTTCATGAGCACCCATCACAGTCCTCCTCCGTCATCGGGGAGGCCCAGCCAA
Source organism: uncultured Streptantibioticus sp. (assembly GCA_964398515.1). GTDB lineage: Bacteria > Actinomycetota > Actinomycetes > Streptomycetales > Streptomycetaceae > CAYNNX01. The sequence goes on from CAYNNX010000062.1 coordinate 10,040, forward strand.
CCCCGCGCCACCCGGCCACCGGTAGGGCGCAAACCGCCGGTGCACCCGACCGCGTGCGCCCCAGCCCTTCTACCGGGCTCCGCTTCCTGCGTCAGGCGAACCTGAAGATCAAGCCCCCTTGCCAACCCACCTCGCAGTCATAACTTCATGGCCTTGTCCTTCAGGGATCAACGGGACCCGGCCGATCAGGTGGCGGATCCCACCCTCCGGTAGGAGATCTCGCAGGTCGTACGGGGGCCGGCGGGCCAGACGGGTGGCGCAACACCGCCGCAACACCAGCGACGCGCGGCCTCGGTTACGGTCCTTGCATCGCCGATCGCCCCCTCACGCCCCTGGCAGGAGCCTCGCCCATGACAGCCGAACGCCCCCGCGAGCACACCGCGCCCGTCGCGGCTGCGCGGCGACGACGGCTGCGTGCGGACCGCGCCCGGCAACTCGCCGACCTGCTGCGCCACCAGGTGCTCGGCGACGGTTTCCCGGGCGGTGTCCTGCCCCACGAGGACGTTCTCGGCACGGACTACGGCGCCTCTCGCAACACCGTGCGCCAAGCGCTCGACCTGCTGCGTGCCGAACGCCTCGTGGAGCGCGTGCCCGGCGTCGGCACGGTGGTCGTGGGCCACAAGTACCCGCACCAACTCGACCGGTTGATGGGGCTTGCGGAGTGCCTGAGGCCACACGGCCAGGTCACCAACGCGGTACGCACCGCGGCCCCGGTGAGCGCGCCCGCCCCGGTCGCCGCCCGGCTGGGCCTGCCCGAGCGCTCCGAAGTGCTCTACGTGGAGCGGCTGCGCCGTCTGGACGGTGTGCCGCTCTCCCTCGACCTCACCTACATCCCGATGGACATCGGGGTCGAGCTGATCGGCGCCGACCTGGAGAACACCGACGTCTTCCGACTGCTGGAGGAGATCACCGGCACGCCGCTGGGCACCGCGGAGATCACCCTGGAGGCCGTCAACGCCGACGCGCACTCCGCCGCCGTGCTGGAGGCGCCGCGCGGCACCGCCGTTCTGATGCTGGAACGGCTCACCTGTCTGTCCAACGGCCGCCCCGTCGACCTGGAGTTCATCAGGTTCCGCGGGGACCGCATCACCATGCGCGGTCTGCTGCACCGCTCCGTCTGACGCCTGTTCCAACCCTTTCCTGGAGTGTTCCACCCCTTTCCTGGAGACAGCCATGCCTCTGGTAAGCCAACGCGCCGACGTACCCGTCACGGTCGACGAGTCCAAGTGCATCGCCGGCTGCACGCTGTGCGTGGACATGTGCCCGCTGGACTCCCTGGCGATCAACCCCGACTCCGGCAAGGCGTACATGCACGTGGACGAGTGCTGGTACTGCGGCCCGTGCGCCGCCCGCTGTCCGACCGGTGCGGTGACCGTCAACATGCCCTATCTGCTGCGGTGAAAGGCCCGATCCCGTTGAAGCGCATCTTCCGCACGGTGGCCTACGCCGCCGCTTTGCTCCTGTCCCTCACCGGCTGCGGCGCCACTGGTACCGCCCAGGACGGCAAGGCCGTCACCGTCACCATCGGCTACCAGTCCAAGACCATCAACACCGTCACCGCGGGAACCGTGCTGCGCTCGCTCGGCTACTTCGAACGCGATCTGCGCGAGCAGGGCCTCCGCGACGGCGTGACCTACACCGTGCGATGGCAGGACTACGCCACCGGGGCACCGATCACCGCGCAGATGATGGCAGGGAAGATCGACATCGGTTCCATGGGAGACTTCCCCTTGCTGATCAACGCCGCCCGCGGCCAGCAGATGGACTCCCCCACCCGCCTGATCTCGATCACCGGCTACAACCTGCGCGGCGCGCTCAACACCGTGGTCACGGCCCCGGATTCAAAACTCACCACGCTGTCCGACCTGCGCGGCAAAGACGTCTCCAGCAGCGTCGGCTCTGCCTCCGACGGCACTCTCGTACGGGCTCTCCAGCGCGCCGGGATCGACCCGGACACAGGCATCCACAAGCTCAACCAACAGCCCACGGTGGGCGCATCGGCGCTCCAGGCGGGCACCGTTGACGCGCTGTCGCAGTTCGTGGCCTGGCCGGGCCTGCTCGCCTACCAGGGCAAGGCCAGGGCACTGTACGACGGCGGCCAGCTGGGCGTGCCCACCTTCCACGGCGTCGCCACGCGCACCGCTTTCGCCGACCAGCATCCCGGTGTCGTCAGAGCCTTCCTCAAGGCGCAGATCGAGGCCGGCCAGTATCTGGCCGCGCACCCCCTCCAGGCGGCGCAGCAGGTGGCCCAGGCCACCGGCCTGCCGCCCGAGGTGGTCTACCTCTACAACGGCGCCGGGGGCCTGGCCACCTTCGACCCGACACTCAAGCCGCAGCTCGTCGATGCCCTGAAGAAGGACGTTCCGGTGCTGCGGTCCGCCAAGCTGGTGGGCCCGGTCGATGTGGACGCGTTCGTCGACGACCGCTACATCACGCAGGCCTACGGCCCCGGTTACGCCAAGGCCGTGCACTCCACGGCCAACCCAGCCGCCCTGCCCGGCGATCCGGCGACGGCCAGCGAGGTGTGGCTGAAGGGCGAGAACACCACCCACGCCTTCCCCGCCCCGACCGCGCTGCTGGCCTACATCGCGCACCACGGCGGAAGCGCGAGGGTGCGGGCGGCCTACGTACCCGACGCGACGACCGGCACCCGCTGGTTCGCCGACAAGGCGGTCTGGGTACGTGACGTCTCCGGTCTGCGGCCGTTCACCACGTCGGCGTCGGCGGACAGCTGGATCGCGGGCCACCCCGGCTCACATGTCGTCAGCTATGCGGACGCGTTGGGGTCACCGTCATGACCACCCAGACCACGGTAGCCACACAGGGCAGCACCACCGAGCGGCGTCCGGCCGGAGGCGGCGCGGCCGGCCCCCGGCCGTCACGGACACCGCGCCGCCCCTGGAGCCGCTACGCCGTGCGGACCGCTTCGCTACTGGCCTCGCTGGGCTTGTGGCAGCTGCTGACCGGGCTGAAGGTCACGTTCTGGATCCACTTCGAGCATCTGCCGACGCTCGACCAGGTGGGGAGCGCGTTCACCGACCGGCTCGGCGCCGCCGAGTACTGGCAGGACCTGGGCGACAGCCTGGCCCGGATCCTCACCGGGTTCGTCATCGCCGCCGTCCTCGGCGTCGCGGCCGGGATCGCGGTGGCCCGCTCCCGCGTGGCCGAGGACATCCTGGGCCCGCTGCTCGAAGTGGTGCGGCCCATCCCGGCGATCGCCCTGGTACCGGTGGCCATCCTGCTCTTCCCCAGCAATGAGCAGGGGATCGTCTTCATCACCTTCGCCGCCGCGTTCTTCCCCGTCGTGGTCGCCACCCGGCACGCCGTCCGCGCCCTGACCCCGGTCTGGGAGGAGGCGGTGCTCACGATGGGTGGCGGACGGCTGCGGGTGCTGACCGGTGTGGTCCTGCCGGGCGCGATGCCAGGCATCATCGGCGGGCTGTCCACCGGCGTGGGCGTCGCCTGGATCTGTGTGATCTCCGCGGAGATGATCTCCGGCCAGTACGGGATCGGCTACCGCACCTGGCAGGACTACACGATCGTCAACTACCCGGCCGTTCTGGTCGACATGGCCACCATCGGAGCACTGGGCTGGATCACCTCCGGCGCCGTCGAAGTACTCGGCCGCCGCCTGACCCGCTGGCTCCCCCGTAACGCAGCGAGGACCACACCATGACCACGCCCGTCATCACCGACGACCGGGACACCCAGGCCACCCCGCCCGGCCTTCGGCTCCGGCTGGCCGATGCCGTCCTCGGCCACCCCGGCGTCCCGGTCCTGCGAGGCCTCAACCTCGAGGTCGCCCCCGGCGAGATCCTCACCGTCGTCGGCCCGTCCGGCTGCGGCAAGTCAACGCTGCTGCGCACCCTGGCGGGACTGCTGCCGCCGTTGTCCGGCCAGGTCACCCAGGACGGCGAAGCCATCGCCGGGCCCGGCCCCGAACGTGCGCTGGTCTTCCAGGAAGACGCCCTGCTGCCCTGGCGCGACCTGCGGGCCAATGTCGAACTGCCACTGGCCATCCGGGGGGTGACGCGCGCCGAACGCCGTGCCACCGCCGAAGCATGGCTGGCCCGGGTCGGCCTTGAGGGACACGAGCGGCAACTCCCCCACCGGGTCTCCGGCGGCCAGCGCCAGCGCGTGCAGCTCGCCCGGGCGCTGGCCGGGCGGCCACGGGCCGTACTGATGGACGAGCCGTTCGGCTCACTGGACGCACAGACCCGCGCCGGGATGCAGCGGCTGCTGGTCGAGGTGCTGCAGGGCACACGGGCCAGCGTCGTCTTCGTCACCCACGACGTCGACGAGGCGCTCTTCCTCGGCGACCGGATCGCCCTGCCGGCATCCGGCCGGGTGGTGGACGTACCGCACCCGCGCAGGCGGTCCGCGCACACCGACCCGCAGACGGTGGCGCTCCGGCGCGACGTCCTCGAATCCCTCGCCGATTGAGACCAGTTGAAAGGCACCCGGATGCACATCCCCCACATCAACGAGGCCACGGAGCTCAGCTGCGACGTCCTGGTCATCGGCGGTGGCACGGCCGGCACGATGGCGGCGCTGACCGCGGCCGAACGCGGGGCGTCGGTCCTGCTGCTGGAGAAGGCGCACGTACGGCACTCGGGCGCGCTGGCCATGGGCATGGACGGGGTCAACAACGCCGTCATCCCGGGCCGGGCCGAGCCCGACGACTACGTGGCCGAGATCACCCGCGCCAACGAGGGCATCGTCCACCAGGCGACCGTAAGGCAGACCGCGACCCGCGGCTTCGCGATGGTCAGGCGCCTCGAAGGCTACGGCGTGAAGTTCGAGAAGGACGAACACGGCGAGTACGCGGTGCGCCAGGTGCACCGCTCCGGCTCCTACGTTCTGCCGATGCCAGAAGGCAAGGACATCAAGAAAGTGCTCTACCGGCAGTTGCGGCGCCGGGAGATGCGCGAGCGGGTCCACATCGAGAACCGGGTGATGCCGGTGCGCGTCCTGACCGCCGACGGCCGGGCGGTGGGCGCCGCAGGCTTCAACACCCGCACCGGCGACTTCACGGTGGTGCGCGCCGGCGCGGTGATCCTGGCGACGGGTGCCTGCGGCCGACTGGGCCTGCCCGCCAGCGGCTATCTGTACGGCACGTACGAAAACCCCACCAACGCGGGCGACGGCTATGCCATGGCCTACCACGCGGGCGCCGAGCTCAGCGGGATCGAGTGTTTCCAGATCAACCCATTGATCAAGGACTACAACGGCCCGGCCTGCGCCTATGTCGCCAACCCCTTCGGCGGCTACCAGGTCAACCGACACGGTGCACGGTTCGTGGACTCCGACTATTGGTCGGGCCGGATGATGGCCGAGTTCGCTGCGGAGGTGGCATCGGCACGCGGCCCGGTGCACCTGAAACTCAGCCATCTGCCCGAGGAGTCGCTGACGGCGCTGGAAGGCATCCTCCACACCACCGAGCGTCCGACCCGCGGCACCTTTCACGCGGGCCGCGGCCATGACTACCGCACCCACGACGTCGAAATGCACATCTCCGAGATCGGCCTGTGCGGCGGCCACTCCGCGTCAGGCGTGTGGGTCGACGAGCACGCCAGGACGACGGTCCCCGGTCTGTACGCGGCCGGTGACCTGGCATGTGTGCCGCACAACTACATGATCGGAGCGTTTGTCTTCGGAGACCTGGCGGGTGCGGACGCGGTGCGGTGGCCACGGTACGAGGGCCAGTTGCCGCAGGAGCAGATCGTGCAGGCGCACGAACTGGTGTACCGGCCGTTGCGCCACCCCGACGGGCCGCCCCAGCCGCAGGTCGAGTACAAGCTGCGGCGCTTCGTCAACGACTATGTCGCCCCGCCGAAGAGCGGCGCGCGGCTGTCACTCGCGATCGAGGCGTTCGAGCGGATGCGCGACGAGATCGCGTCGATGGGCGCCCGTACCCCGCACGAGCTGATGCGCTGCGCGGAGGTCACGTTCATCCGCGACTGCGCGGAGCTGGCGGCCAGGTCGTCTCTGGCCAGGACCGAGAGCCGCTGGGGCCTGTACCACGAGCGCACCGACCACCCGGAACGGGACGACGCGTCCTGGCTGGCCCACCTGAATGTGCGCAAGGACGCGGATGGGCGGATGGAGTTCCTCACCCGCCCGGTGGCCCCCTATGCGGTCCCGGTGGAGGGATACGAGCCGGTGGGCGGCGAGGCGCGGGTGATCGGCGAGGTACGGGGCGAGCAGGTGGCGACGGCGGGAGCCCGCGAGGTGCCACCGGTGGGTTCCGGCTCCGTCGCCCGTGCCCGCGGGTCCGCGACGGTGTCGGCCTCCCCGCGGATCCTGGAGTTGCTGGCGGTCGCGGAGGAGCACCCGGAACGGCTCGTGCCGTATGTGACCGACGACGACCCGGCGGTCCGCCGGGCGGCGATCGGCGCCCTCACGGAGAGCGTGCCGGAACGCACGGGTGTGGTGCTGGCGGCGGCACTGTGCGATGAGGACGCGGGCGTACGGGCCGCGGCGGCTGCGGGGCTGCGGGAGCTGGCCGAAGTCCTCCCGGCGGAACAGGAGTTGCGTGACGGACTGACGGTCGCGCTGGCGGGCACCGATCCGCTGGTGCGGGCGACCGCGCTGGAGGTGCTGCGCGCCCTGCGCCTGGGCTCGGCGGAGTTGTTCTCCCGCTCCCTCCTCGATACGGACATCGAGGTCCGTATCGAGGCGGTACGGGCTCTGGTCTCCGTCAACGCGACGGCCGTTCTGGTGGGAGCCGTGGCGGACCCGTCGCGCGAGGTCCGGGTGGCGGTCGCGAGCGGCCTGACGACGATCGGCGCCCCCGAGGACGTGAAACCCCTGCTCGGCGACGCCGACCCCCTGGTCCGCGCGGCGGCCCTGACCGCGCTCGCCACAACCGGCTGCCCGCCGCCCCTGGACACCGCCGTGATCGCCGCCTTGCCCGACCCGGCCTGGCAGGTCCGGCAGGGCGCGGCGACGGCACTGTCGGCCGCCGCCCCCACGACCGCCGTCCCCGCGCTGCGCGCTGCCCTGTCCGACGCGAACGCCGATGTCCGCAAGGCTGCGGTGCGGGCGCTGCTGCACCACATGGCACACGAGGGTGTGCGGGAGGCCTTGGCGTCGGTGACCGGTGACCCGGACGCGGATGTCCGGGCGTACGCCCGGCGGGCGGGGTGACGAAGCGCGCGAGGATCTCCACTACTTCGTGCAGGCGCAAGTCAAGGTGTCCTTCCACCCTGCGTCAGTGGCGGAGGGAGGGCCTACATTGCGCACGTGCGGGGCGGGGGAACGTTACCGCTCCGCACGCTGCTGTGGTCAGGCCGCGGTTGGCACGGGCGTGTAGTGGCTTGCCTCGTCGCCATCGATGACGTGGCTGTGGTTGCCGTCCACCCCGACCGGAACGTCACCGGCGACGGTGACCCGGTGCAGCAGGCGGGGCTGGTCGCCGTAGTCGTCGGGGGCGTAGTGCTGGGTGGCGCGGTTGTCGAAGAGGACGAGGTCGCCCGGTGTCCAGGCGATCCGTACGACGTTCTCGGGGCGGGTGACGTAGGACTGGAGGATGCGCAGCAGGTCACGGGAGTCGGACGGTCCGAAGCCGATGATGCTCTGGGCGAAGCCGCCGATGAACAGCCCGCGTTCGCCGGTCTGCGGGTGGACGCGGACGACCGGGTGGGCGGTGCGGTACCTGCGGGAGACGAACTGCCTGCGGTGTTCGGCCGCCTTCTCGTTCTTGGGGGCGGCGTAGTCGTAGTCGTTGGTGTGGACGGCCCACAGTTTGTCGGCGAGCTCTCGCAGCGGTTCGGGCAGGTCCTGGTAGGCGGCGACCGCGTTGGCGATCAGTGTGTCGCCGCCGTAGGGCGGGACCACGATGCTTCGCAGCGTCGACGCCTTCGGAGGCGTACGGACGAAGGTGACGTCGGTGTGCCACTGGTTGGCCCGGATGCCCTCGTCGCCGTCGACCGGCAGGATGTTGGGTTGCCCGTCGACGGAGGGGACCGTCGGGTGGGCCGTGGTGAGTTCGCCGAAGTGGCCTGCGAAGCGGAGCTGGGCGGCGTCGTCGAGGTGCTGGTCCCGGAAGACGAGCGCCTTGTGGGTCAGCAGCGCTGAGCCGATCTCGGCCACGGTGCCGGTGTCGAGGTCGACGGAGAGGTCGACGCCGCGGACTTCGGCGCCGATGCGGCCGCCGATCTGGCGGACGTCGAGTCCGGTATGGGTGGAGGTCATGCTGGGTCCCTTCGGTGACGGGGCGGCGTGGTGCCGCCGTGCGGCGCGATCGGGCGAAGGTCGGCGGATACGTCAGGAGGTGGTCGGGAGCAAGGCCGCGTGCCTGTTGCCCGGCTTGGGCAGGCCGTAGTGGTCGCGCAGGGTGCGGCCGGTGTACTCGGTGCGGAACAGGCCGCGGCGCTGCAGGATCGGCACGACGTGGTCGACGAAGTCCTCCAGGCCGCCCGGGAGGTGGGGCGGCATGATGTTGAAGCCGTCAGCGGCGCCTTGGGAGAACCACTCCTGGAGCTGGTCCGCCGTCTGCTCGGGGGTGCCGGCGAATACGCGGTGGCCGCGTCCGCCGCCCAGCCGCGCGATGAGCTGACGTAGCGTCAGGTTATCGCGGCGGGCGAGTTCGGCGACGAGAGTGAAGCGTGACTTGTTGCCATTGATGTCCCGTTCGTCGGGCAGGTCGTCGGGGAGTGGGCCGTCGAGCGGCAGTCCGGTCAGGTCGACCCCGAGCATGCTGGAGAGCTGGGCCCGCCCGTACTCGGGGACCTGCAGTTCGGTCAGTTCCTCCGCCAGCGCGCGGGCCTCGGCCTCGGTGGAACCGAGGATCGGGCAGATGCCGGGGAGGATCTTCACGTCGTGCTCTCTTCGGCCATAGCGGGCCAGGCGGGACCTGAGGTCCTTGGCGAAGGTCTGGGCGTCGGCGAGGGTCTGCTGGGCGGTGAAGACGGCCTCCGCGTACTGGGCGGCGAACTCCTTGCCGTCCTCGGAGGACCCGGCCTGCACCAGCAGCGGATACCCCTGTGGGCTGCGGGGCACGTTCAGCGGGCCCTGCACGGCGAAGTGCTCTCCGCGGTGGTCGATCTCGCGGATCTTGTCGGTGTCGGCGTAGACGCCGCGTTCCCGGTCGACGATCCGGGCGTCGTCCTCCCAGCTGTCCCACAGCTTGATGGCCACCTCGACGGACTCCCGGGCTCGCTCGTAGCGCAGCGCGTGTTCGAGGTGTTCCTCGCGGTTGAAGTTGCGCGCCTCGTTGACGCTGCCGGAGGTGACGATGTTCCAGCCCGCGCGGCCGCCGCTGATGTGGTCGAGCGAGGCGAACTTGCGCGCCAGGTGGAACGGCTCGTTGAACGTGGTGGAGACGGTGGCGATGAGGCCGATGTGCTCGGTGACCGTGGCCAGGGCGGCCAGCAGGGTGAGCGGTTCGAATCCGCCGAGGGCGTTGTGGCGGACGTTGCCCCACAGTGCGAGGCCGTCGGCGAAGAAGATCGAGTCGAGCTTGCCGCGCTCGGCGGTCCGCGCGAGCTCCTGGAAGTAGCGTACGTCGGTGACGCGTTCGGGCTGGGTGCGGGGGTGGCGCCAGGCCGCGTCGTGGTGCCCGGCGTTCATCAGGAAGGCGTTGAGGTGCAGTTGGCGTTTCCCGGTCGCCGTCACGGCATTGCTCCTCGATGGTGGGGTGACAGGGGATGCGTCAGCTTCCGGCGGGCACGCGCCAGGAGCTGAGCCTGCGTTCGACGGCCACCAGGAGCTGGTTGAAGGCGACACCGATGGCGGAGATCGTGATGATGCCCGCGTACATCTGCGGGATCTCGAAGTTGTACTGACTCGCGTTGATGAGATATCCGAGCCCGGCCTTGGCGCCGACCATCTCGGCGGCCACCAGCACGACGATGGAGATCGCACCGGCCAGCCGGATACCGGTGAAGATGGTCGGTACCGACGCGGGCAGGATGACCTTCTGGAACAGGCGCGGGGTGGACAGGTCCATCGACTTCGCCAGCTTGAGCAGGGTCGGGTCGACGTCGCCCACGGCGCTGATGGTGTTGAGCAGGATCGGCCAGGAGCACGCGTAGAGGACGATCGAGATCTTCGAGGTCTCGCCGATGCCCAGCAGCAGGACGAACACCGGCAGCAGCGCCAGCGCCGCGGTGTTGAGGAACACCTGGAGCAGCGGGCCGAGAAGGTTGGCGACCGGCCGGTACCAGCCGATCAGCAGCCCCAGCGGTACGGCGACGGCGACGGCCAGTCCGAAGCCGCTGAACGAACGCATCAGGCTGGCCTGGGTGTTGGCGGCGAGTTGTCCGTCCCCCAGCAGGCCCCACCAGGCTCGGGCGACCTCGTCGAAGGGCGGCAGGAACGTCCGGTCGACCAGGCCGACGCGCGGCGCGACCTCCCACAACGCCAGCAGGGCGCCGATCGCCGCGGTCTTCGCCAGGGTGGTGAGCAGCAGGCCCGGCAGTGCGCGGAGTACGCCGCGGACGCGAGCCGCGGTGCGAGCCGCGTTGCTCTCCCTGGCCGAGCGGGGGGTCGGCAGCTCGGTGGAGGTGGCGGTCGCCTCCGCCGGGGCAGCGGGCCCGGCCACGGCTGTGGCGGTGGTGGCCGCGGTGGTGGTGGTGGTGTCGGTCCCGGTTGTCATGCGGCAACGCTCTCCTTCTCCATGCGCTGTGCCTTGGCGACCTCGTCGTGCAGAAGGTTCCAGATCTCGTGCCGGTAGTGCGCGAACTCCGCGGTGGAACGCGGGTCCTCGGACGCCGGGTGCCCGCCGAGGTCGATCGGCACCACCTGCTTGACCCGGCCCGGCCGGAAGGTGAGGACCGCGACGCGCCGGCCGAGGCGGACTGCCTCCTCGATGCTGTGGGTGATGAAGACGACGGTCTTGCCGGTGCGCTCCCAGATGCGCAGCAGCTCGTCCTGCAACGACTCCCTCGTCTGGGCGTCCAGGGCGGCGAACGGCTCGTCCATCAGCAGCACGTCGGGGTCGTACGCGAGGCTGCGGGCGATCGCCACCCGCTGCCGCATCCCTCCGGACAACTCACGCGGATGGCGGTCCTCGAAGCCGGACAGGCCCACCAGGTCGAGGTACTCCCTGGCCCGCGCGGCGCGCTGCCCGCGCGGCACCCCGGTGGCCTCCAGGCCGAACTCCACGTTGCCCTGAGCGGTGCGCCAGGGCAGCAAGGCGTACTGCTGGAAGACGACGCCGCGGTCCAGGCCGGGCCCGGTCACGGGCTCGCCGTCCAGCAGGATGCGTCCGCTGGTGGGTTCGGCCAGTCCGGCGAGGAGTTCCAACAGCGTGGTCTTGCCGCTGCCGCTGGGGCCGACGACGACCAGGAACTCCCCCGCGCCGATCTCCAGGTCGATGCCGTCGAGTGCGGTGAACCGCCGGGGCCGGCGGGAACCCGCTGCTCCGCGGACGACGAAGTCCTTGCGCACCTGCTCGAAGACGATCTTGGCAGTCATGCGGCGGCTCCCGGGCTCGCCGCCGCGCGGTAGCCGTTGAACTCGTTGGTGTAGAGGCCGTGCGCCGTCACCTGCCCCTTGCCGATGTCACCGCGGCGGGAGAGCCAGTCGATCCACAGCTGGAACTCCGCGTCGGTGATCCGGCCGCCCGTCTCGGCGACCCCCTCGGACTTCCAGAACTTCAGCGGCGAGGTGTCCTCGTTGCGCCCGCGCTTCTTCACGATGTCGGCCATCCTGGCGACGACCTGCTCGCGCGGTGTCTTCCGGGACCACTCGATGGCGCGCGCCACCCCGGTGACGAAGGTTCGTGCCGTACCGGGGTTCTCCTTCAGGAAACGGTCGGTCATCACGTACGTCCCGGCACTGAAGGCACCCAGGAGCTGGTAGTCGGTGAACAGGGCCCGGATGCCGCCGGTCGCCAGCGCCTTGTCCTGCAGGATGTCGCCGAGCACGGCCACATCTATCTGGCGCGCACGCAGCGACTGCTCGGTGTTGACCGGCGGCACCACCACGGGTTCGACCTGGGCGATCTCCGACGGTGACAGGCCATGGCGCTGGAGGTAGATGTCGAGCATGGCCTCGTCGTGGGCACCGAGGGTGTTCATCCCGACCTTCTTGCCGATCAGGTCGCGCGCGGAGCGGATCGGGCTGTCCTCGAGCACGTAGAAGCCGTTGAATATCAGCCGGTCGACGCCGTAGTAGCTGATGACGGCCTTGATGGGAGCGTGCCGGGATGCGAGTTTGACCACCGCTCCGTTGAACGCGCCTCCGAAGTCGGTCTGCCCGGTGGCGGCGGACTGGATGTCCTGCGGCCCGCTGATGGTGTTGCCGACCCAGTCCAGTTTCACATCCCCCAAGTAACCGAGGTGCTCGGCGAGTTCGGGCAAAATGACCTGGCCTGCCCAGCCCTGGTACCTGAGTTTCTTGCTCTGCGCGCCGCCGGACGCTCCGGCCGTCCCGCAGCCGGCCGCGGTCAGCGCGGTGGCCGAAGCCCCGAGGAGAGCCAGGAAATGTCGTCGGGATGGAGGTGTAGGCATGGCGGTGGTCCTTTTCGGGCGGTGCGAACGAGGGAGGTGGGGACGGGAAGCGAGTGTGGCGGCCGGAGGTCAGCTGGTGGCCGTGGCCAGCGTCGAGCTCGTCGAGAGCGCGGCGATGAACTCGTCGACGGCCCGGTCGAGCCGCAGTTCCGCCTCCGGCTGCACATGCAGTGCGCCGTTGTCGTCGCGGCCGATCGCCTGGTCAAGGAGGAACGCGCCGGGAAGGATGTGCCGGGCGCCGAGTGCGTTCAGTACGGGACGCAGGGCGTAGTCGATCGCGAGGACATGGGCGATGCTGCCGCCGGTCACCAGCGGAAGGACCGCCTTGCCGGCCAGCCCTGTCTGCGGCAGCAGATCGAGGAAAGTCTTCAACAGGCCGGTGTAGGAGGCCTTGTACACGGGCGTGGCCACGATGAGGCCATCGGCGGCATCGACCGCGTCCAGCGCCTGGCGCACCGCCGGACTGTCCCCACTACCGGCCAGCAGGTCCGTCGCAGGCAGGTCTCGTACGCGCAGATGCGCCGCGTCAAAACCGGTCAGGGAGAGGCGCTGCACCAGGTGGTCGGTGAGGATGGCGGTACGCGAATCAGCCGAGGTGCTTCCGGACAGGGCGAGCAGGGACGTCATCTGACACTCCGATGAGGTATTTAGGGGCACGCCGCATCCGAAGGCGTCGGCGAACGCGAAAATTCACCGGAAAACGGCATGGTGAATATCGGAGACGAGAAGCGGTGAATTCGCCGCGAAGCCGCATGGCCGCACATTCACGGGGAGGACGCGACTGGCGCCGGAACGTGCGCCGACGGCCCGGCCGGGGAATGACCGGGCGCCACGGGCATGGTATGGAACGGGAGATCCGGCCTGCCGGAAGGGGCCTATGGATGCGGTCGGACGCCGCGTGTGGAGGGAGTCAGCTCGGCTGACCGGCGGATCGGATCAACGACCGGTAGCACAGATGGCGCTGGCTTGCCGTCGCAGATCGACGTGCAAGCGCGCTGCAAAACCTTCCGACTGGCTCACATCCAGCAGGATGGCAGTGGACGCATGCGGCGTCAACGATTCTACTGTCCGTCTCGCATACCGGATGGATAACGTGGGTCCGCCATCGAAAATCCGCGCGGGTCCACACCAGCGGGAAATCCGACGGCGGCATTACCGCACCTGTTCAAGCGCGTTCAGGAGCGGGCTGAACCCAGTCCATGAGCGGAACGGCGGCGCCGGTGGCCTCCGGCCCGCGGCAGTACGTACGGTGCCGCCACGTGATGTGGTCGGGCCGCAGAGTGCCGCCGAACGCCGGGTGGCGTTGCAGTCGTTTCGCGCACCCCCATACGCGCGGATGCACCGCGATGCGGTGCACCGCCTCGGCGTCCAGATGGTGGCGGTGGACCCCGTCCGGGGCCGGAGCCAGCACGGTGGCCGAGATCGCGTCGGTCAGGCCCAGCAGCGCCTGATCGCGATACGGAGGCAGGCGGGGCAGCCAGCCGACAGCTACAGGTGGTAGCGGAAACAACCGCGTGGCCGGCGTCGGGGCCTCAACGCCGTACGTGGCGATGGAGTTGAGGGCGGCGATCCCGGGTCGCAGGGTGGTACAGG
>CAYNNX010000063.1:0-23684 GCA_964398515.1 uncultured Streptantibioticus sp.
ACAAGTACGCCGAGGGCTACCCCGGCCGGCGCTACTACGGCGGCTGCGAGCACGTCGATGTGACCGAGCGGCTGGCGATCGAAAGGGTCAAGGCGCTCTTCGGCGCGTCCTTCGCCAATGTCCAGCCGCACTCCGGAGCCCAGGCCAACACCGCCGTCTTCTTCGCCCTCCTCCAGCCCGGCGACACCGTCCTCGGCCTCGACCTCGCGCACGGCGGCCACCTCACCCACGGCATGCGCATCAACTACAGCGGCAAGATGCTCGATGTCGTGCCCTATCACGTCGCCGTGGCCGACAACCTGGTCGACATGGACGAGGTGGAGCGCCTGGCGAAGGAACACCGTCCCAAGATGATCATCGCGGGCTGGTCGGCGTACCCTCGGCAGCTGGACTTCGCCTCCTTCCGGCGGATCGCCGACGAGGTCGGCGCCCTGCTGATGGTCGACATGGCCCACTTCGCGGGCCTGGTCGCCGCGGGGCTGCACCCCAACCCCGTCCCGCACGCCCATGTGACGACCACGACGACTCACAAGACGCTCGGCGGCCCGCGCGGCGGAGTGATCCTCACCAATGACGCCGACCTCGCCAAGAAGATCAACTCAGCGGTCTTCCCCGGCATGCAGGGCGGTCCGCTGGAGCACGTCATCGCCGCCAAGGCCGTGGCCTTCAAGGTCGCCGCCTCGCCCGAATTCGCCGAGCGGCAGGCCCGCACCCTCGCCGGCTCCCGCATCCTCGCCGAACGGCTGACCCGCCACGACGCGGCGGCAGCCGGGGTCAAGGTCCTCACCGGGGGCACCGACGTCCACTTGGTCCTGGTCGACCTGCGCGAGTCACCGCTGGACGGCAAGCGGGCCGAGGACCTGCTGCACGAGATCGGCATCACCGTCAACCGCAATGCCGTGCCGTTCGACCCCCGCCCGCCCATGGTCACCTCCGGGCTGCGCATCGGCACCCCTGCCCTTGCCACCCGCGGCTTCACCGACGAGGACTTCCGCGAAGTCGCGGACATCATCGCGCTCGCCCTCCAGCCCGCACCCGAAATCGCCGCCCTCCGCGCCCGTACACGGGCACTGGCCGACAAGCACCCGCTCTACCCGCACCTGTCCGGAGGCGCCCGATGAGTCCCCTCCCACCCGTCTCCCACCACCCTTGCCCGACAGGGCTTCGCCCTGGCATCCCTCGACCCGGTGCCGACCTTCCCGAGCACCCCGACTGGCTGTGGCGCACCCCCGAGCCCAGGCGCTCGTACGACGTGGTCGTCGTGGGCGGCGGCGGTCACGGCCTGGCCACCGCCCACTATCTGGCGAGGAACCACGGCATCACCGATGTCGCGGTCCTGGAGAAGGGCTGGCTCGCGGGCGGGAACATGGCCCGCAACACCACGATCATCCGCTCCAACTACCTGTGGGACGAGAGCGCCGGCATCTACGAGCACGCGCTCAAGCTGTGGGAGGGCCTGGCAGAGGAGCTGGACTACCCGATCCTGTTCTCCCAGCGCGGCGTGCTCAACCTCGCCCACAGCCTGCAGGACGTACGCGACAGCGTGCGCCGCGTCGAGGCCAACCGGCTCAACGGCGTCGACGCCGAATGGCTCGACCCGCGGCAGGTCAAGGACGTCTGCCCGATCGTCAACATCTCCGAAGACGTCCGCTATCCCGTCATGGGCGCCACGTACCAGCCGCGCGCGGGCATCGCCAAGCACGACCATGTCGCCTGGGGCCTCGCCCGTTCCGCCGACGCCGCCGGCATCGACATCATCCAGAACTGCGAAGTCACCGGCATCGACATCGCCGGCGGCCGGGTCGTCGGCGTGCAGACCACCCGCGGCCCCATCGCGGCCGGCAAGGTCGCGCTCTGCTCGGCCGGACACTCCTCGGTGCTCGCCGCCATGGCGGGCTTCGAGCTGCCGCTGCAGAGCCACCCGCTGCAGGCTCTGGTCTCCGAGTTGCTGGAGCCCGTGCACCCCACCGTGGTGATGTCCAACGCCGTCCATGTGTACGTCAGTCAGGCGCACAAGGGCGAGTTGGTGATGGGCGCGGGCATCGACGCGTACAACGCCTACACACAGCGCGGCGCCTTCCACATCATCGAGCAGCAGATGTCCGCCGCCCTGGAGCTCTTCCCGGTCTTCGCCCGGGCGCACGTGCTGCGCACCTGGGGCGGCATCGTCGACGTCACCCCCGACGCGTCCCCGATCATCGGGCTGACCCCGGTGGACAACCTGTACCTCAACTGCGGCTGGGGCACGGGCGGTTTCAAGGCGACCCCGGGCGTCGGCTGGGTCTTCGCCCACACCATCGCCCACGACACCCCCCACACCCTCAACGCCCCCTTCTCGCTCGACCGTTTCACCACCGGCGCGCTCGTCGACGAGCACGGCGCGGCCGCGGTGGCCCACTGAGGAGCCGAAGCGATGCTGCTCATCCCATGCCCCTGGTGCGGGCCTCGCGACGAGGCCGAATTCCACTACGGCGGTCAGGCGCACGTGCCCTACCCGGAAGACCCCACCGCGCTGACCGACCAGGAGTGGGGGCGCTACCTGTTCTTCCGTGACAACCCCAAGGGGCCTTATCCCGAGCGCTGGAGCCACAGCGCCGGCTGCCGCCGCTGGTTCAACGCCGTCCGGGACACGGCGACCAACGAGATCCTCGCCGTCTACCGGGCCGGCGAGCCGAGGCCGGTGACCTCATGAGCACACAAGCCTTCCGCACCCTTCAGGGCGGGCGGATCTCCCGTGACCAGCCACTGGGGTTCGTCTTCGACGGGACCGCGTACCAGGGCTACCGGGGAGACACCCTCGCCTCCGCCCTGCTCGCCAACGGCGTCATCCAGGCGGGTACCAGCATCAAGCTCGGCCGTCCGCGCGGGATCTTCTCCGCCGGGGTCGAGGAGCCCAACGCCGTCATCCAGATCGAGGCCCCCTTCCCCGAGCCCATGCTGCCCGCCACGACCGTCGAGCTGTACGACGGACTGGTGGGGGCCAGCCTCCCCGGTCAGGGACGCCTCGCCACCGAACCCGACCCCGCCCGCTACGACGCCGTCCACGCCCACTGCGACGTCCTCGTCGTGGGCGCCGGGCCCGCCGGACTCGCCGCGGCCGCGGCCGCCGTCCACACCGGGGCCCGCGTCATCCTCGCCGACGACCAGCCGGAGCTCGGCGGCAGTCTGCTCGGCACCGGCCGACTGCTCGACTGGGCAGCGCAGACCGCCGAACAACTCGATGCGGCACCCGAGGTGCGCGTGCTGCGGCGCACCACCGTCTTCGGCTACTACGACGACAACTACCTGCTCGCCGTCGAGCGCCGCACCAGCCACCTCGGTGGCGCGGCACCGGACAACGTCTCCCGCGAGCGGGTCTGGCGCATCCGCGCCCGCCGCGTCGTCCTGGCCACTGGAGCGCACGAGCGTTCGCTGGCCTTCGCCGACAACGACCGCCCCGGCATCATGCTCGCCGGCGCCGCGCGCACCTACGTCAACCGCTACGGTGTCCTGCCCGGCCGGCACGCGGTCGTGTTCACCACCAACGACAGCGCCTACGCCGCCGCGCTCGACCTCGCGGCCAAGGGCGTGGGCATCGCGGCGATCCTCGACACCCGCTCGGAGCCGGGGGAGTGGGCCCTGCGCGCAAGGGCCGCCGGGATCGAGGTGCTGGCCGGGCACGCCGTGGTCGGCACCGCAGGCGACCAGCGGCTCTCCAGGGTGGCCGCAGCTCCCTACGGAGAGGGCCTGGCCCGCCGCGAGTTCGCCGCCGACCTGCTGCTGGTCTCCGGTGGCTGGAACCCCGTGGCGCACCTGTTCAGCCAGGCGGGCGGCAAGCTGCGCTACGACGACGCGCTCGGCACGTTCGTCCCCGACAGTTGCCGTCAGGCGCTCGAGGTCGCGGGCGCCGCGGGCGGCCTCCTCGACCTGGCCGGCGCGCTCGCCCAGGGTGCCGAAGCCGGTCGGCGAGCCGCCCAGGCCGAGGGCTACGCGGCCGCCGGGCCGCCGCGGCTGCCGACCGTCGAGGACGAGCCGCGGTCACCGGCCATGCATGTCTTCGTCGTCCCCGGCGCCGAGCACCACACGACCCACTTCGTCGACCTCCAGCGCGATGTCACCGTCGCCGACCTCGCCCGCGCCACAGGCGCCGGTATGCGCTCGGTGGAGCACACCAAGCGCTACACCACCGCGGGCACCGCCAATGACCAGGGCAAGACCTCCGGAGTCCTGGCCAGCGGCGTCGTCGCCCACCTCCTCGGCCTCGACGTCTCCGCCCTCGGCACGACCACCTTCCGGCCCCCGTACACCCCCGTATCCTTCGCCACCCTCGCCGGCCGCGACCGCGGCGCCCTGCACGACCCCGTGCGCGTGACAGCGCTCCACGACTGGCACATCGCCCATGGCGCGCTCTTCGAGAACGTCGGTCAGTGGAAGCGCCCCTGGTACTACCCGCTGGACGGTGAGGACATGGAGACGGCGGTGCTGCGCGAGTGCCGGGCCGCCCGGGAGAGCGTCGCCATGATGGACGCCTCCACCCTCGGCAAGATCGATGTGCAGGGCCCGGACGCGGGGATCTTCCTCGACCGGCTCTACACCAACATGATGAGCAACCTCAAGGCCGGCATGATCCGCTACGGAGTGATGTGCCGCCTGGACGGGATGGTCTTCGACGACGGCACCGTCATCCGCCTCGCCGACGAGCGTTTCCTCGTCACCACCACCACCGGCAACGCGGCCGCCGTCCTGGACTGGATGGAGGAGTGGCTGCAGACCGAATGGCCTCAGCTGCGCGTCCACTGCACCTCCGTCACCGAGCAGTGGGCCACCATCGCCCTCGTCGGGCCCCGCTCCCGCGATGTGCTCGGCGGGCTCGCCCGGGAGCTCGCCGTGGACAACGACAGCTTCCCCTTCATGGCCTGGCGCGACACAGCCGTCGCCGGCGTCCCCGCGCGCGTGTGCCGGATCAGCTTCTCCGGCGAGCTCGCGTACGAGATCAACGTCTCGCCGTGGGACGCCCGGGCCGTGTGGGAGGCGCTGTACGAGGCGGGCCGGCCGCTCGGCATCACCCCGTACGGCACCGAGACCATGCACGTCCTGCGCGCCGAGAAGGGCTATCCGATCGTCGGCCAGGACACCGACGGCACGGTGACGCCGCAGGATCTCGGCATGAGCTGGGTGGTGTCGAAGAAGAAGCCCGACTTCGTCGGGAAGCGCTCGTACTCCCGGCCCGACACCGGGCGCCCCGACCGCAAGCACCTCGTCGGCCTGCTCCCCGAGGACCCCGGCGTACTGCTGCCCGAAGGCACCCATCTGATCGCCACCGACCGGCTTCCCGAACCGCCGGTGCCGATGCTCGGCCATGTCACCTCCAGCTACCGCAGCGCCGCGCTCGGCCGGACCTTCGCCCTCGCCCTGGTCAAGGGCGGCCGCGAGCGCATGGGCGAACGGCTCTACGCACCTGTGGGGGGCCGTCTCGTCCCGGTGACCGTCGCAAGCCCCGTCCTCTACGACCCCGAGGGAGCCCGCCGCGATGGCTGACACCGCAACCCGCCACAGCCCCCTGGCCCACGCCGCGGGCCGCCTGGCAGCCGCCACCCGCGCCTCGGGCGGCGATCTGCGCCTGGCCGAGATTCCCTTCCTCGCCCAGGTCAACGTCCGGCTCGACCCCAAGGGCCCGGCCGCCGACGCGGTCGGGCTGGCCCTGGGCCTCCAGCTGCCGCTCGAACCGAACACCGCCGTGCGCTCCGGTGATCTGGGTGCCCTGTGGCTCGGGCCCGACGAATGGCTGGTCGTCGGGCCGGCCGGCAGCGAGTCCGGCCTGGAGAGCCGCATTCGTGAGGCCGTCGGCGACGAGCCCGCAGCCGTCACCGATGTGTCCGCTCAGCGCACCACCCTGCTGGTCGCAGGCGCTCGCGCCCGCGATCTGCTGGCCCACGGCTGCCCGCTGGACCTGCACCGGCGCTCGTTCGGCGCCGGGCGCTGCGCCCAGACCACACTGGCCCGCACCCAGGTGGTGCTCGTCCGACGGGATGAGCGCAAGCCGGGCTTCTGGGTACTGGTCCGCTCCTCCTTCGCCGGTTATCTGGCGGACTGGCTGCTGGACGCCGCGTCGGAGTATGCGAGGACCTGAGCCGTGGGGCGGTGAGGGGGACGGAGGCGAATGTGGCCCACCCCGGAGGGGCGCCGCCCGCTCCGCTCATTTCGTGTGTCGAATTCGCGGAGAGCCCGGTATACCCTCGATCCAAACCGCCGAAACTCCCGCGAGCGGGAAGTGATCCGTGTGGCGCACGAGAATCCCAACGATGACGTCATGGCACGCAGCCGTGAGCGGTTCCTCGCGGGTGAGCCGGCGGGCGCCGGGGTGCGCAACGTCATCCTGTGCTCCTGGCGTCGCTGCCAGTTGCTGGGCCTGACGCCGGGTGGTGCCGACTCCACCTACCAGGGAGAACCTGACCTGGACACCGAATTCGTCCGCGCTGCGCAGCCTGTGCTGGACCGGCTGTCGGCCGTGATCGCGGGGACCTGGGCGACCGTGACCCTCACCGACAGCGCGGGTGTGGTGCTCAAATGCCTGGCCGGTGAACCGCAAGTGGCCAGGTATCTGGAGGAGGCCGGCGGCAGCGCACCCGGGTTCAGCTTCCACGAATCGCTCGCCGGTACCAATTCCATCGGCCTCGCGCTCGTGGAACGGAAAATCAGTCGCGTTCACGGCCATGAGCACTTCGCTGAGGCATGGACCGTGGAAGGGTGTGTGTCCGTTCCCGTGCGTGATCCGCTCAGCGGGCGGATCGTCGGTGTCCTGGACCTCGCATGCCGCAAATCCGAATTCAGCGCCATGCTGGAGAACCTGGCCCGTAATGCGGCGCTCTCGGTCGAACGGAGACTGCTGGCGCAGAAGACGGACCGGGAGCGTGCTCTGCTGCAGAGCTATCTGAGCGCCGCCGACCGCGCGCGGACACCCGGCTTCGACGACCGACGGCGGCTCGACCTCGGATCGCCCGCGCAGGACGGTCTGGAGAGCTCCGACCGGCTCGTTCTGGAGGTGAAGGCAGCCGAACTGATCGCCTCAGGTCACCGGGGTGCCATGGACGTGCCCTTGTCCGGCGGTCGGATGGCCACGCTCGTGGCACAGCCGGTGGCCGACGGGCTCGACGGTGTGGCGGTCGAGGTGATCATGCCTGTCGGTGCGTCGGTTTCCCCGGCGGGCGACCTGCCCGCCGGCGCATCGAACGGCTTGAGGCGCGGGGCGGCCGAGGGCCCGGGCGCCGCGGCCTCCACGCCCCTCGCTACCGCCCCGCCCATCGTGGCCACCCCGCCCCTCCGGCCGCCGGAGCCCCTCGGGGCGGCCGACGGTTCCGCTGAGGACAGGGTGGACGGGGTGGACGGGCGGCGCTCCGGGCGACTGCTGGCGGTCGGGGAGCCCGGCGTCGGCAGGTTCGCCCTCGCGGCACGAAACCGTCTGGAGCTGCTGTGCGAGTCCAGCCGCCGGATCGGCACCACCTTGGACGTGGCCCGCACCGCCGAGGAGCTTGCCGAGGTGGTGACCCGGAATTTCGCCGATGTCGTCACCGTCGATCTGTACCCGTCCGTGCTCTGCGGGGACGAGCCCTCGGCCGCCGGTGCTTTGATGCACCGTGCCGCGGTGGGCGGCGGCGAAAGCTTCCCCTTCTATGCCGTTGGTGAGCAGGTCAGCTTCGCCCCCACCACCCCGCAGGCCAAGTGCCTCGCTTGCGGATCGCCCGCGATGGAGCCGGATCTGCAGGCGGCGGGCGCTTGGGTGGCCCAGGATCCGACACGGGCCGAGGAACTGCTCGACCGTGGAATCCATTCCCTGATCGCAGTCCCGCTGAGCGCCCGCGGAGTGGTCCTGGGGGTGGCGAGTTTCTACCGCGCGCAGGGCTCCCCGGCTTTCGAGGACGACGACCTTTCCCTCGCCTCGGAGCTCGTGGCCTGCGCCGCCGTCTGTATCGACAATGCACGCCGCTACACCCGCGAGTACACCGCGGCCCTGTCCCTTCAGCGAAGCCTGCTTCCCCGGGGCCTGCCCGAACAGAACGCCCTGGAGGTCGCGCACCGTTACCTGCCTGCACACGCAGGAGTCGGGGGTGACTGGTTCGACGTCATACCCCTGTCGGGGGCGCGCGTCGCTGTAGTCGTCGGCGACGTGGTCGGCCACGGCGTCCATGCCGCGGCCACCATGGGGCGTCTGCGCACGGCGGTGCACAACTTCTCGACGTTCGAACTGTGCCCCGACGAGCTCCTGACGCACCTGGACGATCTGGTCGACCGGATGGCCAGGGAAGAAGGCGAGGCGGACGTCTTCATGGGAGCCACCTGCCTGTACGCGATATACGACCCGACGTCCCGCCGCTGCAGCCTCTCCCGAGCCGGGCACCTGCCGCCGGCACTCATCCACGCCGACGGTACGGTGACCTATCCCGAGCTTCCCGCCGGGCCGCCGCTCGGCCTGGGGGGCTTTCCCTTCGAGACCGTCGACATCGATCTGCCCGACTCCAGCCAGCTGGTCCTCTACACGGACGGGCTGGTCGAGGACCGCGAGCGGTCCATCGAGACCTCGCTGGAGGACCTCCGCCGGACGCTCGGTCACCCCGACCGCACACCCGAGGAGACCTGCCGGGCCGTCATCGAGAGCCTGCCGTCCCAGCCGCGCGAGGACGACGTCACCCTGCTCGTCGTCCGTCCGCACGGTCTGGATCCCTTCGACATCGCCTGCTGGGACGGCCTGCCCTCCGATCCGGCCATCGTGTCCGACATCCGTCGCGAGGTCGTCCAGCGGCTCGCCCGCTGGGAGCTGCAGGACACCTGCTTCACCACGGAACTGATCCTCAGCGAGCTGCTCACCAACGCCATCCGCCACGCGACCGGACCCATCCAGGTGCGCCTGCTGCGCGACAGGACGCTCATCTGCGAGGTCTCCGACACCAGCAGCACATCGCCGCATCTGCGGCAGGCCGCCATGACCGACGAGGGCGGCCGCGGCCTGTTCCTCGTCGCCCAACTCGCCCAGCGCTGGGGTACGCGGTACACCCCGGTCGGCAAGGTCATCTGGGCCGAGCAGCCACTGCCCGGGCACTGACCGCCCATCACCAGGCAGGAGATCATGGCTTCGGATCACTGGTATGACTTCGTCATCGTCGGCGGAGGTTCCGCGGGCAGCGCGCTCGCAGCGCGACTCAGCGCCGACCCCGCCAACCGCGTACTGGTCCTCGAAGCCGGACGGCCCGACTACCGGTGGGACGTCCTCATCCACATGCCGGCGGCCCTGGCCTTCCCGATCGGAAACCGCTTCTACGACTGGAAGTACGAGTCCGAGCCGGAACCGTTCATGTACGGGAGGCGGATCCGCCACGCCCGGGGCAAGGTACTCGGCGGATCCAGCAGCATCAACGGGATGATCTTCCAACGGGGCAATCCCCTGGACTATGAACGCTGGGGCGCCGATCCGGGCATGAGGGCCTGGGACTACGCGCACTGTCTGCCGTACTTCAAGCGGATGGAGAACTGTCTCGCCGACCGCGAGGACGTCTTCCGCGGCCATCACGGGCCCCTGGTACTCGAACGCGGACCGGCCACCAACCCGCTGTTTCGCGCCTTCTTCGAGGCCGTCCAGCAGGCGGGGTATCCGCTGACCGACGATGTGAACGGCTTCCGTCAGGAGGGCTTTGCCGCCTTCGACCGCAATGTGTACCGCGGGCGCCGGCTCAGCGCGGCCGACGCCTACCTGCGCCCCGCCATGAGTCGGCGCAATCTGGAGGTACGGACCCGGGCGCCGGCCACCCGGATCCTGTTCGAGGGCAATCGGGCGGTGGGAGTGGAATACACCCACGGTCGCGGCGCACCGCGGCGCGTCCGAGGCGGCAACGTGATCCTGTGCGGCGGCGCCGTCAACTCTCCCCAACTGCTGCAGCTCTCCGGCGTGGGAAGCGCCGACGAGCTGGAATCCCTCGGCATCGAACCCGTCCACGACCTGCCGGGCGTCGGCGAGAACCTCCAGGACCACCTCGAGGTCTATGTGCAGCACGGCAGCAGGCAACCGGTGTCCCTGCAGCCCGCGCTGAAGGTGTGGCGGTGGCCCTTCATCGGGGCGCAGTGGCTGTTCCTGCGTCAGGGGCCCGGTGCGACGAACCACTTCGAGGCCGGCGGCTTCGTCCGCGGCAACGAGGACGTCGCCTACCCGAATCTCATGTTCCACTTCCTGCCCATGGCCGTCCGCTACGACGGCTCCTCGCCCGCGGGCGGGCACGGTTATCAGGTGCACGTCGGCCCCATGTACTCGGACGCACGGGGATCGGTGAAGATCACGACGGGCGATCCGCGCGCGCATCCGGCACTGCGCTTCAACTACCTCTCCACCGCGCAGGACCGCAGGGAGTGGGTCGAGGCGATCCGCGTCACCCGGCGCATTCTCGGCCAGCCCGCCTTCGAGGAGTTCAGCAGCGGTGAACTCTCCCCGGGGCCGGCCGTCGAGACCGACGATCAGATTCTGGACTGGGTCGCACGCGACGGCGAAACCGCCCTCCACCCCTCGTGCAGCTGCAGGATGGGCGCCGACGAAATGTCGGTCGTGGACCCGGACACGATGCGGGTGCACGGCTTGGCGGGACTGCACGTCGTGGACGCCTCGGTGATGCCGTACGTCACGAACAGCAACATCTACGCGCCGGTCATGATGCTCGCCGAGAAGTCCGCCGACATCATTCTGGGGAACACGCCGCTGCCCCCCGAACACGTCGAGTTCTACCGCCATCGCGGTGGCGGCTGAGGCAGGTCCACCGGGGAACTGGTCGGTCCGCCGTCACGGACGGGCCGACGTGGCGGTCCCCATATGACGGATGTGGCGGAAGCGGAAGTACAGCAGTCCGCCGACGGCCCAGATGACGGCGAGGAAGATGAGGGCGCCCCACTGGAAGTACCAGCGGTCGCTGCCGTACACGCTCGCCCGCGGCCAGGCCAGGTTGACGATCATGGCCGCCCCGTACAGCACGGCGGTGGCGTTCACCGCCAGTCCCCAGCGGCCCATGGAGAAGTACGGGCCGTGCTCGGGCCGGGGCCACTGGCCGCGCAGCCGACGCAGCAGCATCGGACCGGTCACCATCAGATAGGGGACGTAGAAGAGGATGACGGCGACCGAGGTGAGGATGTAAAAGGCCCGCTGATTACCGATGTTGACCAGCAGGAGCGTGATGGTCAGCACTCCGGTGAGCACGGCGGGCACGGTCGGCGTCCTCGACCATGGGGAGACTCTGGCGATGGCCGCGCTGAACGGCAGCCGGCCGTCCCTGGCCATGGAGAACAGCAGCCGGATCGCCGCGGTCTGCACCGCAAGGCAGCACACGCTGACGGCGATCGCGGAGCAGACCAGGAAGACATCACCGAGGCCGGTGCCGAGGGTGGACTTGACCAGATACGGCATGCCCAGGGTGCCGAGTTCCGGCGCGTTGATGTCGCCGACCGCCATCATGCCTGCGAGCATCAGCAGCCCGCCCGCGAGGAACGCCGCAGTCAGTGCGCGCAGGATGGCGCGTGGGGCGTGCCGTCGCGGTTCCTTGGTCTCCTCCGCCAGAGAACCGGCCGTGTCGAAACCGTAGAAGACGTAGGCGCTCATGATGGAGGCGACCAGGAAGGCGGCGAGATAGCCCCAGGAATGACCCGCCTCTGTGCCCGCGGACCGAAGGATCACCAGCGGTCCCCGCTTGATGTGCACGGCCAGCAGGACGATCAGCAGGGTAACCGCGAGCAGTTCCACCACCACGCCCAGGTTGTTGATCTTCGCCATCAGCCGGATGCCGATGACGTTGACCACAGTGGTGAAGACCACCAGACCGAGCGCCAGCAAAATGGCGTTCTTGGCGCCATTGGACGTGGTGGTCAGGCCGGCGTCGGCGGGACCACCGACGATCTGGAAGGCCGGCGAGACCTGGGGAAGGATGACCTGGTAGGCGACGGCGACCGCGGCCGCGGTCACGACCGCGCCGATCGCCATGATCCATCCGGCCATCCACGAGGTGGCCGGTCCGGCGATGTGCTTGGACCACTGATAAACGCCGCCGGCGAGCGGAAACTGGCCCGCCAGCTCGGCGAAGCACAGGGCGACCGTGAGTTGTCCGAGGAAGACGAGCGGCCAGCTCCAGATGAAGGCCGGGCCGCCGGAGGAGAAGCCGAAACCGAACAACTGGAACACGCCGGTCATGATCGAGATGTAGCTGAATCCGGCGGCGAAGCTGGACAACGGCCCGAGGGAACGCGCCAGCTCCTGGCTGTAGCCGAACCGTGCCAGGTCGCCGCTCTCATCACCCGGCGGCTCCGTGGGACGGGGTCCCTGACTCCTCGCGGCGCTCATGATCGCTCCACGGTCCGCCTGTGGCATTGGGCCGTAGGGGGTTGTCCTGGATCAAGGCTACCCTCTCGTCCTCTCCGGCCGCGGCAGCGGTCCGGCCCGATTCCGGCAGCGTGGTGGAAACGGCCGGTAGGGTCGGGCACGCCCTTATGGATCAACGGGCCTTCGCGGCGTCGGCAAGATGCAAAGCGCGTATGAGCTCCAGCAGCGGCCGCCCGGCAGTGTCGTCTGGGACCCCGAACACGACGGTTTCGGCTTGCACCGGATCACCGCTCGCGGCGGCACCTGACGCCCCCGGCCGGGCGGGCTGCCGGCACCCGCCGCCGGTCCCTTCGTCATGCGTAGCCGATCCCCATGAACTCCCCAAGACATTCCCATGTCTTGGGAGTGGATTCTGCCGAAGGTAAAGCGGAGGTCGATCTTCCCTGCCGCATCTTGTTGACGGATGTACATCAACAGTACGGTCTGCGCCAACCACTTGCCGGTCACCACTGGCCGGGGTGGCAGCAATACCCGAGCAGCACGGCCGTTCTGCACAGCGTCACCCGCCCGGCACCACCGTGCCTGCGGTCCCTGCACCGCTTCCGGTTCATCCAGTCTCAGGAGGCAGTACGTTGCGCACCCCCATACCGGCAACTCCCGAATCGCCAGCCGGCAGATCGACGTCCACACGCCGCATCGCCCTTTCCGTCGTCGGCGCCGCGGCGCTCGCTGTCTCCGGCCTGGCCGTGGCAGCTCCCGCCGGAGCCGAAACCGGCATCTCCCACGGCGTGTCATGGGCCCGGGCCTGCGCGGCACCCACCACGCCCGGTGCCATGGCCTGCAATGCCCTCCATGTGACCAGCGTCTCCGAGCATGTCAGCGCCAGGGGTGTCACCCCCCACGCCACCCCCTCCGGGTACGGACCGAGCGACCTGCTCAGCGCGTACAACCTGCCTTCCGGCGGCGGCAGCGGCCAGACCGTCGCCATCGTCGACGCGTACAACGACCCCAACGCCGAGTCGGACCTGGCCACTTACCGCAGCCAGTACGGACTGCCCGCCTGCACCACGGCCAACGGCTGCTTCAAGAAGGTCGACGAGAACGGCGGCACCAGTTATCCGCGAAGCAGCACCGGTTGGGCCGGAGAGATCTCCCTCGACCTCGACATGGTCTCGGCCATCGCGCCCAACGCACACATCATCCTGGTCGAGGCCAAGACCGCGAACATGACCGACCTGGGCACGGGCGTGAACACGGCCGTCAAGCTCGGCGCGAAGTTCGTCTCCAACAGCTACGGCGGCTCCGAGTCCTCCTCCGACACCACTTACGACTCAAGCTACTTCAACCACCCCGGCGTCGCCATCACCGTCTCCTCTGGCGACAGCGGCTATGGTGTGCAGTACCCGGCTGCCTCCAAGTACGTCACCGCGGTCGGCGGCACATCGCTCACCAGGAGCTCCAGCAGCCGTGGTTGGAGCGAGAGCGTCTGGTCCACGTCGAGCACCGAGGGCGCGGGCTCCGGCTGCTCGTCGTACGACGCCAAGCCCAGCTGGCAGACGGACAGCGGGTGCGCCAACCGCACGGTGGCGGATGTCTCCGCCGTCGCCGATCCCGCCACAGGCGTGGCCGTCTACCAGACGTACGGTGGCTCCGGCTGGACCGTCTACGGCGGCACCAGCGTGGCCTCGCCGCTGATCGCGGGCGTCTACGCGGACGCCGGGGCGCCGTCCTCCGGTTCGTACCCGTCCTCCTTTCCCTACGCCCACACCAGCGCGCTCAACGATGTGACGACGGGCGCCACGGCCGCCTGCTCCCCGGCGTACCTGTGCACCGCCGAGCCCGGCTACGACGGCCCGACCGGCTGGGGCACGCCCAACGGTCCAACGGCCTTCACCGGCTGACGCCACGACGGCATCAGCAGCCCGTGTGCGGCCTCCGACCCCGGTCGGAGGCCGCACTGATGGGCAGGGCGGCGACTGGCTGAGCGCCGTTACACCGCGGCGGGGCATGCGCAGAAAGCATGCCGATCGGTGGACCGTGGGTACCGGGTTCGACCTGCGACCCCCTGCTGATCAGCCTGCCTAGTCTCCACGATCCGGGCCGGATAGCCGGCGTCGGTGCTGGCCACCACTCGGAAACGGCGGTCAGAGGCGGCGAGTTGGGAGACGGCCAGGGGGACGCCAGCAGTAGCACTGCGGTGGCGATGTCGGAGGAGTTGCTGATGGTGAAGCGCTTGCAGGGATGGGTGAAGAAGGAGTCGAACCACGCGGCGGCGCTCAGCGCGGCGACCGCCTCGGCCGGCCGGCGCCCCGGCGCGGCCACTGCGAAAACCGAAGCCAGGTGGCCCCGCAACGGAAGCAGCACCGTGCTGACAGCCAGCGGAACCAGCGCCGCCACAAGCAGCGAGTCAGGGCCCCCGTCGTCTCACGTTGCCTACAGGCTGCGCGAAGTCAGCGCTCGAATCGGTAGCCCATGCCCGGTTCCGTGATGAGGTGTTCGGGGTGGGCCGGGTCGGCCTCCAGTTTGCGGCGCAACTGTGCCATGTACACGCGCAGGTAGTTGGTTCGTGTTTCGTGGGCCGGCCCCCACACCTCCTGCAGCAGTTGCTTTTTGTCCACGAGACGTCCGGTGTTGCGGATGAGTACTTCCAGCAGGTGCCATTCGTTGGGGGTGAGGCGCACGTCGGTGCCGTTACGGGTGGCTTTCTTGGCAGCCAGGTCGATGGTGAGCGACGGCGTCTCAACGACGACTACTTCTTGGCTCGCGTCATCAGGGTTGGGTTGGGCGCGGCGTACGGCGGCGCGGAGGCGGGCGAGGAGTTCGTCCATGCCGAAGGGCTTGGTGACGTAGTCGTCGGCGCCGGCGTCGAGCGCCAGGACCTTCTCATCCGAGGCCTGGCGGGCGGAGAGCACGATGATCGGCACGCGGGTCCAACTGCGCAGTCCCGTGATCACCTCGCTCCCGTCCATGTCGGGCAGGCCGAGGTCGAGCACGACCACGTCGGGGCGGCGGGCGGCCGCCAGTCGGAGCGCGGTGGCGCCGTCGGGGGCGGTGTCCACCTCGTACTCTCGGGCCCGCAGGTTGATCACGAGCGCACGGACGATCTGCGGTTCGTCCTCGACGACGAGCACCCGCGCCGGGATCTGGGCGCGCCCCGGGGAGGACTGCGGCATGGCGCGTGCCTTTCGCGTCATGTGGCGGCCTCGGCGGTCAGCTCGAGCCGCGGGGTAGCCGGCGTTCCGGCGGCTCGGAGAGTCAGGACCATGGTGAGGCCACCGCCGGGGGTGTCGTCGGCGACCAGGGTGCCGCCCATCGCCTCGGTGAAGCCCCGGGCCACCGCGAGCCCGAGCCCCACGCCGGAGCCGCGCGGGGCGTCGCCGTAGCGCTGGAACGGCTCGAAGATGCGCTCCTTGGCCTCCTCGGGCACGCCGGGGCCGCGGTCGGCGATGCGCAGTTCGACGCGGTCGTGCAGGGCGCTGGCGGAGACCAGAACGCGGTCGCCGTCGGGGGCGTACTTGACCGCGTTCTCCACGACATTGGCCACCACGCGTTCCAGCAGACCGGGGTCGGCGAAGATCATCGGCAGCGTCTCGGGGATGTCGAGCGTGACCGCGTCCGGCGGCACGCCGCCCAGCGCGATGGGCACGACCTCGTCGAGGTCGACCTCCTGCATCAGCGGGGTCACCGTGCCGGTGTGCAGGCGGGACATGTCGAGCAGGTTGCCGACCAGATGATCGAGCTTGTCGGCACCGTCCTCGATGCCCTCCAGCAACTCGGCCTCGTCCTGCGCGGACCAGGCCACGTCGTCGGAGCGCAGAGAGGAGACGGCGGCCTTGATCGCGGCCAGCGGGGTGCGCAGGTCGTGGGAGACCGCGGCGAGCAGCGCGGTGCGGATCCGGTTGCCCTCGGCGAGCTCACGGGCCTGCTCCGCCTCGCCGACCAGCCGTTGGCGGTCGAGGATGACCGCGGCCTGCGCGGCGAAGGCGGACAGCAACCGCTGGTCCTCGGC
The DNA here is from genome assembly GCA_964398515.1 of uncultured Streptantibioticus sp. Lineage (GTDB taxonomy): Bacteria > Actinomycetota > Actinomycetes > Streptomycetales > Streptomycetaceae > CAYNNX01. Next base: position 16,329 of record CAYNNX010000063.1, read on the forward strand.
GGGCAGCACCCGCCCGGTCAGCGCCAGCGACATCCGGTCGCCCACCGGCACGTCCACGTCGGCGTCCTCGGGACGCCCGCACGGCCGCGGCCCGACACTGCCCGCACAGCTCCACGCGGTGAACTCCTCCCCGCGCTCCAGCAGCGCCACCGAGTCCATGGCGAAGGTTTCCCGCACCCGCTCCAGCAGTGCGTCCAGTGACGTCTGGCCGCGCAGCACGCTGCCCGCCAGCAGTGAGAGGATCTCCGCCTCCGCCCGCAGCCGTGCCGCTTGATGCGTGCGCCGGGCCGCGAGATCCACCACGGATGCGACCGCTATCGCCACCGCCACGAAGACGCCGATGGCGACGATGTTGCGGGGATCGGAGATCGTCCAGGTGTGCACGGGCGGGGTGAAGTACCAGTTCAGCAGCAGGGATCCGACCACCGCGGAGGCGAGGGCGGGCAGCATGCCCCCGGCCAGGGCGGCTGCCACCGTGAGGGTGAGGAAGAGCAGCATGTCGTTGGCGAGGCCCAAGTCGGGCTCGCCCCTGGTGAGGATCCAGGTCAGCAGAGCCGGGCCCAGGCAGCCGAGCACCCAGCCGGCGAGGATCCGGACCCTCCCGAGCCGCGCCCCGCGGCCCACCGGCAGACCGCGGCCCTTGGCGGCCTCTTCGTGGGTGACGATGTGCACGTCCAGGTCGGGGCCGGACTCGCGGGCGACGGTGGCGCCCACGCCGGGGCCGAAGATGTACTGCCAGCTCTTGCGCCGCGAGGTGCCCAGCACGATCTGGGTGGCGTTGACCCCACGCGCGAAGTCCAGCAGCGCGGTGGGGATGTCGTCACCCACGACATGGTGGAAGGTTCCGCCCAGGTCTTCGATCAGAGTGCGCTGGACTTCCAGTTCCTTCGGCGAGCTCGGCGCCAGGCCGTCGCTACGCGCGATGTAGACGGCGAGGATCTCACTGCCCGAGCCTTTCGCCGCCAGCCGCGCCGCCCTCCGGATCAGCGTGCGCCCCTCGGGACCGCCGGTCAGGCCGACGACGATCCGCTCACGGGCCTGCCAGGTGGCGGAGATGCGGTGCTCGGCGCGGTACTGCTGGAGGTACTCGTCGACCCGGTCGGCCACCCACAGCAGGGCCAGCTCACGCAGGGCGGTCAGGTTGCCGAGCCGGAAGTAGTTGGCCAGCGCCGCGTCGACCTTGTCGGGCTTGTAGACGTTTCCGTGAGCCATGCGGCGGCGCAGTGCCTGCGGCGCCATGTCGACCAGGTCGATCTGGTCGGCCCGCCGCACCACCTCGTCGGGAACCGTCTCGCGCTGGCGGATGCCGGTTATCGACTCGACCACGTCGCCCAGCGACTCCAGGTGTTGGATGTTGACCGTGGAGATGACATCGATCCCGGCGTCCAGGAGCTCCTCGATGTCCTGCCACCGCTTGGCGTTGCGCGAGCCGGGCACGTTGGTGTGGGCGAGCTCGTCGACCAGGGCGACCTTGGGGGCGCGCACCAGGACGGCGTCCACGTCCATCTCCGTGAACCGGCTGCCGCGGTACTCCAACTCCCGGCGGGGCACCGCCTCCAGGCCGTGCAGCATCACCTCGGTGCGCGGCCGGTCGTGGTGCTCGACGAAGCCCACGACGACGTCGGTGCCCCGCTCCAGGCGCCGGTGGGCCTCGGAGAGCATGTCGTACGTCTTACCGACGCCGGGCGCCGCGCCGAGGTAGATGCGCAGTGTGCCGCGTTTCATGGCCCAATCCTGATCCGAAACTTTGCGACATAGCGGACAGGGGGCGGCGGTCAGGGCAGTCTTGACGCGATCCTGACGGGCTCGCCGCCCCCTGCTGTGATGCGGACCTCAGGCGCGGGGGGCGGCCATGCCCTGCTGCTGCTTCTCCCGGTCCTTGCGTCGCTGCGCGGAGCTGAGAAGGTAGGGAACGCTGATCACCATCACGCCGGAGGTGAAGAGCAACCGGGCCTTCAGCCGCAGGGCGCTCTGGTTGTGCAGGATCTGCTCCCACCAGTGGCCCAGGACGTACTCGGGGATGACGACGGTGACCACGTCCCGCGGGCTCTCCCGGCGCAGCCCGCGCACGTACTCCAGGACCGGGCGGGTGATCTCCCGGTACGGGGAGTCGAGCACCTTCAACGGCACACCCAGGTCGCGGGCGTCCCACTCGGCCCGCAGGCCCTCGGCGTCCTCCGGGACGACGCTCACAGTCAGCGCCTCGACGGTGTCGGGCCGGATGGAGTGCGCGTAGCCGATCGCCCGCAGGGTGGGGGCGTGGAGCTTGGAGACCAGGACGACGGCGTGGTTGCGCGACGGCGGCTCGGGGCGAGCCTCTTCCGGCAGCGCGAGTTCCGAGGCGACCTGGTCGTAGTGCCGGCGTACCGCCTTCATGGCCAGGAAGAGCGCGGGCATGGCGATGCACACGATCCACGCGCCGCCGGTGAACTTGCTGATGAGCACGATCACCAGCACCACGCCGGTGAAGACGGCACCGGTGGCGTTGATGAGCTGGGAACCCCACATCCGGCGGCGTGCGCCGGGCTCGGAGGTCTCCGTGCGCTTCCTCGACCAGTGCCGGACCATGCCGACCTGGGAGAGGGTGAAGGAGACGAACACGCCGATGATGTACAGCTGGATGATCGACGACACGTCCGCGTCGAAGGCGATGATCAGCCCGACCGCGGCCAGTGCCAGCAGGATCACACCGTTGGAGAACACCAGGCGGTCGCCGCGGTTGTGGAGCTGACGGGGCAGGAACCGGTCCTGGGCGAGGATCGAGGCCAGCAGCGGAAAGCCGTTGAAGGCGGTGTTGGCGGCCAGGATCAGGATGCCGGCGGTGAAAGCCTGCACGTAGTAGAAGAAGAACGTGGAGCTGCCGAAGGAGGCCTTGGCGATCTGGGCCAGGGCGGTCGGCGTGGAGGTGCCGGCCGGCAGTCCGAGCTGGGTCGGGTCTTCGGCCACATGGACCTTGAACACCAGGGCGAGAATGGTGATCCCGATGAACATGGTCACCGAGAACACGCCCATGATCACCAGCGACATCGCGGCGTTCTTCGGTTTCGGCTCACGGAACGCGGGCACGCCGTTGCTGATCGCCTCGACGCCGGTCAGCGCGGTGCAGCCGGAGGCGAAGGCCCGCATCCCCAGCAGCAGCAGTCCCAGGCCCGCGTAGGTCCCCGTCTGGTGGATCGCCAGGTGTGCGGATTCGGCACGTATGTGGGTCCCGGTCGCCATCCGCACCGCGGCGAAGGCGAACATCACATAGATGCCGAGGATGAAGCCGTAGGTGGGGATGGCGAAAGCGCGCCCGGACTCCTTGACGCCCCGCAGGTTCATCACGGTCAGCAGCACGGTGAAGGCCACCGAGAGCGACACGGCGTGCGGTGCCAGCGACGGTGCGGCCGAGGTGATCGCCGCGACACCGGCCACCACGGAGACCGCCACGGTGAGCACGTAGTCGACCAGCAGCGCACTCGCTGCGGTCAGTGCTGCGTTCTCGCCCAGGTTGTCGGCGCTGACGATGTACGCGCCACCGCCGTTCGGATAGGCGTGGCAGGTCTGCCGATACGAGGCGATCACCACAACCAGCAGCAGGACAATCACCGCCGCCACCCACCACGTCAAGGTGAGCAAGGCCGCGCCGCCCAGGGCGAGAACCATGAGGATCTCCTCGGTGGCGTAGGCCACGGAGGAGAGTGGATCACTGCAGAAGACCGGAAGGGCCAGCCGCTTGGGGAGGAGCGTTTCGCTCATCTGCGTCGTACGCAGCGGCCGGCCTACCAGGAACTGCTTGGGGAGCATCGTCACGGCAGGCGATCCTAGGCAGGGATTCGGCCATGTCCACACCCGAATCAGCCACCAGCGCGTTAGGAAATCGTCAGGATCACCGGCGAGAGCGTCATTCTCGCGTTAAATGTGTGACCCAAGTCTCATCCGCTTCACCGCCATGTACGACATGGCAAAGCCGCTGCCGGCTACTGCTCCCATCTGCCCAATCGTCGCGCCCCATCCTGCCCTGGTGATTCCGGGCTCTTCAGCAGAGTGGAGATGCGGAAAGCGCGCGATCGCTGCGCGTCTGCCGGCGTGGAAATCCGCCCCGTGAGCACCCGCTGACCCCAATTCGTCAACGGTCGCGAGGGTGTGACCGGGTTGGTGGTTCGCCTTGTCTGTCCTGCGTGATCGCGGGCGTGGCCTTCGCGTGTCGCTGCGGCTGCGCCGGGGTTCCACGGCACCCGGTAATGGTGCGTGTGCTCCTTCCCTGGTCTCGTCGGGGCGGGGAAGTGGCCTTCAGGTGACGTTCGGCAGGGCGGTCGGCCGCTGCCAGCAAGTGGTGAACGCTTCTGCCCAGGGCCGGGTCGCCTCGACCCGGAGCCGGCGGTGGCGGGCGTCTCGGCGAGGCGGGCGGGCAGGTGGCAGAGGCGGAAGCGCATGGTGCCCGGGATCAGCCGCACCCATCTCATCGCCTTGTTGGTGCGCACCCGGTCTTCCGTCCCGGCGTGCGAGCGGTGCAACACGTACGTGCGCTTCGACCGGTCGACTTGCAAGGTGGCACACCGCCGGGCACCACGCAGACGCGGTAATCCAGTTCTGCGACTTTCTGACCAACCCCGCCTTCGGTTGGAAGGCAAGTGCTTGCGACACTTCGGTACCGGAGTCAACGGCGCTGCGGCGGCGGTGTGCCTTCGCGCCGACTAGGCCAGCGCCGGAACCTTCTCGGCCTCCTTGCGCGCGGCCCCGTCGGCCGCCGCTTTTCGCGCGGCGGAACCGGGCGTGGGCTTGGTATACATCACCGAGCCCTGCTGATTGCCCTTCTCGATGCTGCCCTTCTTGGCGAGGGCCTCCAGGGTGTTGCGCACGACCTGGGCGGACGCCGCCCGGTCGGAGTGGGTCTTGTCCAGCTCGGCGCGCACCTCCCTGACCATGAGGGGCTCACCGGCGTGGTCGCTCAGGATGCCCTCGACCAGCTCGCGCAGCGGGAGTTGCCCACTCTTCTTCCCGGCAGCCTTAGCCCTGATCCACCGACCGATGCCTGTGGATGACGCTTGGGAAAATAAAGAAGTGCCTTGTGACCTGCGATGATGGGAGTTCTTCACGCTTCCAGCACGCACAATCAGCAAGGCACTTCCGAGATGCAAGCTTCCCATACGCCGGCGGCGGTCTCCGCTGCGTTCGATGACCCGAATCTGATCGCGCATGCCGGGCTGGTCCCGGTGATGCGGCTGGCCGAGCGGTGTGGTCTGTCGCGACTGGTGGTGGAGAAGGTCCACTTGACCGGGACGAAGAACGGCGCGGGTGCGGCGGCGGACGCGAAGGTGACCAGCATCGTGGCCGGCATGGCCGCGGGCGCGGACAGCATCGATGACCTCGACGTCCTACGGCACGGTGCGATGCCGGCCCTGTTCGGCGGTACCCGTGCCCCCTCCACGCTCGGCACTTTCCTGCGCGCGTTCACTCACGGTCATGCCCTCCAACTCCATGCCGTGCACAGGAGGTTCCTGGGTGCGCTGGCCGCACATACCCCGCTGCTGCCCGGGGCCGATCAGATGGCATTCATCGATGTCGACTCCACCCACGAACGCGTCTACGGCCGGACCAAGCAGGGCGCCGAGTACGGCCGGTTCAAGGGCATCCGCACCCTCCACCCGCTGCTGGCCACCATCTGCACTCCACAGTCCCGGCCGGTGATCGCCGGGGCGCGGATGCGCCGTGGCAAGGCAGCCGACTCCCGCGGCGCCCCGAAGTTCGTCAGTGAAGCTCTGGCCACTGCCGCGGAGGCCGGGTGCACCGGCACCCGCATCCTGCGCGCGGACTCCCAGTTCTACAACGCCGCGGTGATCGCCGCCTGCCGCCGGGCCGACGCCCACTTCTCGATCACGACCGGTATGAACCCCTCCATCAAGCGGGCCGTCCTCAGCATCCCGGGCGAGGCATGGCAGCAGATCACGTACCCGACCGCGGTGCCCGACCCGGACACCGGAGAACTCATCTCGGACGCCGAAGTCGCCGAGATACCCGCCTACACCGCGTTCGCCAGCCGCAAGAAAGCAGAGCGGGTCACCGCCCGCCTGATCGTGCGCCGGGTCCGTGACCTGGCCAAACCCGCCGTCGTGGGAGAGCAGGGTGAGTTGTTCCCGGCTTGGCGCTACCACCCGTTCTTCACCGACAACCCCGCTGCGACGCTCCAGGCGGAGCGAGAACACCGCCACCACGCCGTCGTCGAACAGGTCATCGCGGACAGCAAAGCCTCTGCCCTGACCCACCTGCCCTCCGGACACTTTCACGCCAACTCCGCCTGGCTCACCCTGTGGGCCGTCACCTACAACCTGCTGCGTGCCACCGGCGCACTGACCTCCGCCTTCCATGCCAGGGCCACCACCGCGACCCTTCGTGCCCACCTGATCCACGTCCCAGCCCGGATCGCTCGTTCCGCACGGCGCATCACCCTGCACCTGCCGCACAACTGGCCCTGGCAACACGCCTGGACACACCTCTTCGACACACTCCACGCCCCGCCTGACCCCGCCTGACAGTCCCTGCCCAACCCGCCCGCCAAGGCCCCAACCGGAACCCAACCTGTGGAAAAGCTGGGAAGACCAGCAGATACCACCTACCCACACCCAGCCCACTGGGCACAGAACCCGACCGAAGCCCACCAGAAGATCACCTTCAAACCACGTCGGTGGATCGAGGCTAAGTAGCGCAGGGCGGTGATCCCGAGGACAGCGTCACCGCCAACCCCCGACAGCGGCGCCGGCTCACTTGCCGGCTCTGAGCCGTGGGTTTGGGTGGTCTCACCGCAACTGTCGCCGACACGGCGGGGCGTCACCCTCGCCGCAGTCTGTGAACTACCTGTGGGTTTAGTCACGTTGCCGTCACAGTCGGACAGAGGTTACGGTCTGTCCGACCTTTACTCTTTACTTACATCTGTGCCTGGGGGGCCGCGGATGCGCTGGTTCACCCATGCCTGGAAGGACTTACGGGTGACTACCCGCGCTCGTCATCATCTGCTCGCCCTCGCAGGCGCTACCGCACTCGTCGCACTCCTCGGCGCACCGGCACTGGCCTCGACCGACCCGGTCTCTGGGGGCGCTTCGCGGCCGGTGGCCGCCGCGGCCGGGGACACGGCGCCGCCTTCCGCGGTCGAGGACTTCGCCTACCCGAACGCGGCGGCCATCCTGCGGGACAAGGGCATCAAGCTCATCAAGGGCGACGGCCACATCACGCTGGCCGACTGCGACGACAAAGCCTCGCAGATCAAGGTCCTCACAGTGCAGGGCGAGGGCGCCGACAAGCAGGGCGCCTACTGCTTCCAGGCCAACGCCAAGAGCGGCTACCTCTCCCTCGAACTGCCCCGAGTCTTCTACCTGCAGA
>CAYNNX010000064.1:0-5540 GCA_964398515.1 uncultured Streptantibioticus sp.
CTGCTGCAACTGTGGCAGTGCAGCGGCCAGCCCAACCAGAAGTGGTCCAGTTCCTGACCACGGCCGCGCCGGATGGCCGGACCGCCGTGGAGGCTACCGGGACGCCGTCCCGCCGGGATCGGCATGCCGTTCGCTTTGCGCGGCTGCGTCCTGGGGTTGATCAGCGGGTACCTGCGGCGAGTCCACCGGTGCCGCGCGACCCCGCCTTGAGGGCGTCATTACTGGAGCGATGTCGTCGCAACCGTATTCCGCCAGGAGACGCGCCCCGTGACCATGGCCTGCTGGCTGAAATGCGCGCCGGGGGCCCTGGAGTCTTCTGTGGCCTGGTAGGGCTGGCCGCCGGCTCGGTCGCCGGGATGGCGGCACGGGTAGCGCCGACGGTGTATTGCGGTCCGCTACCGCCACGGCATGGCGCTGCTGCTGGTGGGGCAGATACCACAGTCACAGGTCTGCCAATCGTGTCGTACGTCACGCTGGTAAGGGAAATGGCTTGTTATAGCTTCCAGCCCCGTGACGTGCTTTCAACTAGCCGTGGATCAAAGCCACTCGACCGCAGAACGCCTCGCGCGAGTGCTCTTCGGCGAGCAGATGGAACGGGTCCACCAGCCCTGGAGGGGGCTGTTCAGCACCCCGCCGTTTCTCCACCAGGAAGGGCTGACCTCCCGGGAGCGCGCTGCACTCTCCTACCGGAGACTGCGCTTGGTCAACGACGTCCTCGACCCCGTGGATTTCGTGAAGGATGTCGAACGACTGACCGCTTTTCATGAGTGGGCCGGGCCCGTCGACCCGGGGATGGCGACAGCGGCCAGCATCCACTACAACCTGGTGCTCGGCACTCTTCTCGACCATGAACACGATGGTCGCGATCTCAGCCAGTTCTCCGAGCTGCGGCGCGTAGGCGCTTTTCTGTGCACTGAGTTCTCCCACGGCAACGACGCGTCCCACATGGAGACCACCGCCACCTACGACAAGACCACCGGCGGTTTCGTCCTCACAACGCCGCGACCGGCCGCAGCCAAATTCATGCCGAACACGTCCGGCATCGGCGGGGCCAAGACCGGCGTTGTTGCGGCCCGCCTGATCACCGATGGCGAGGACCAGGGTGTCTGCCTCTTCGTGACACCCCTCAGCGACGACACGGGGGCACCGTTGCCAGGGGTGCACATCGCCCCGCTGCCGCAGACCACCACCAGTCCCCTGGACCACTGCGCCACCCGATTCGACACCGTCCATCTTCCCTACGAGGCACTCCTGCAGGCCGACCACGCACGCCTCACCCGAGACGGAGTCTTCACCAGCACCTTCGGCAACCGTCTCAAACGCTTCCTAGGATCGATCGACCGTGTGACAACCGGCAAACTCTGCATGTCCGCATACGCTGTCGGTGTGATGCGCCACGCTTTGGCGGTCGCTGTACGTCATTCCCTGTCCCGGCGCACCTCCGGAATGACGGCTCGAACCACCATCCCTCTGCTCGCCTTGCGCAATCACGCCGCTCCGCTGGTCGAGGCCGTCGCCACCACATACGCCGCCACTCTCCTGCAGCGGACGGCCGTCCAGCAGTGGTCCCGCGCGACCGAAGAAGTCGAGCGTGAGGAGGGCGCACGGCTGGCCGCCATAGCGAAGGGGTGGATCACCTATGAGGCCAGGGACGTCCTGACCACATGCCGCGAGCGGTGCGGCGCGCAGGGATTGCTCCTCGCCAACAGAATCGCGGGCCTGCAGACCGCGACGGAGGGCGCGATCACAGCAGAAGGCGACAACCTCGTCATATGGGTCAAGGCGGCGGGTGAAACGCTCCTCAGGGAACTGGTCCCCGAGCCCTCCCACTCGCTGGAGCCGGCCCACCGCGATCTCGCTGACCCGGCGTTTCTCCAGGATCTGCTGGCTGACGTCGAGCGCTACTGGCACGCGCGCGCCAAGACGCGTTTGCGCGCCGCACCACCAGGCGACCCCCTTGGACGGTTCAACGCCTGGGTTCTGCCTGGCGTGACCATGGTTCGCGCCCGCGCCCACCGCTTGGCCGCCGAAGCCCTCCTCGCCGCCAGCCGGGCCGCCGACCCCGGGGTACGGCACCTGCTCACCGCGCTGCACCGCCTCTTCGCCCTCGGCGGCATCATGCCCCATGCCGGAATACTGCTGGCCCAGGGGCGCGTGACCGGCACGCAGGCCCTGATGTTCCACGACGAGAGGCAAGCGGTCATCGAAAGCCTGGAGCCCGATGCCGCGACCCTGGTCGACGGTTTTGCCGTTCCCGAGGGCATACTGACCGATCACCCGATCAATCAACCCACGTGGATCGAAACCCTGTTCACCGACCTTGGGCCTCTTTAACGGAGCGCGCGCGGGGACGGTCCCGTCCACAGGGTCAGGCCTGCCATTGGTGCCTGTGACCGTCGTCCTCGCGCGGCAGCCGCCCGAACGGACAGGTCAGAACCTGGACGTTCATGCCGTGGCGCTTGTGTTTCCGGGAGTAGTGGGGTCAGCCGGCCGCGAGCCGGTCGATCGGCAGGAGCGTGCCGTCCAGGATCACGTACGCGAGATGGCGTAAGTGCGCAGTGGACAGATCGATCGCCGAGGGGACACAAGCAAGCGAAGCTTCTGGCGCAGAAGGCCGATCCTGGTCGACAGCCTCGTCCACCAGGAGCTTCGCCACGTCGTACTCCGCAACCCGACCTCACCGGCCGTGTCTGGCGGGCCGTCAGGACGGAAGGCCCGCACTGCGGCAGCAATACCAGGCGCCCAACAGGCAACATGCGTCAACTCCCGGGTGGGAGGGCAGCCTATCATTCCTGTCCATGCCAAACCTCCCCGACGTCGTCTTCTGGTCCATACCTGCCTTCACTCTGCTCACCGTCGTCGAAATCGTCCTCGTCCGGCTGCACCCCGACGAGGAGGACGCCGGATACGAAGCCAAGGATGCGGTGACCAGTGTCAGCATGGGGCTCGGCAGTATCTTCTTCGGCTTCCTGTGGAAGTTGCAGGATGTCGCGATCTACGGCGTCATCTACGAACTGACGCCGCTGCGTGTGCCGTTACTGTGGTGGACCCTTCCGCTGATGCTGCTCGCGCAGGACTTCCTCTCCTACTGGTCCCACCGAAGCCACCACGTCATCCGGATTCTGTGGGCCTGCCATGTCGTCCACCACTCCAGCCGGAAGTTCAATCTGACCACCGCGCTGCGCCAACCCTGGATGACGTTCACCGTAGGGTTCTTCTTCCTCCCGATGGTCGCTGTCGGTGTGCACCCGGCGGTGCTGGCATTCTGCAACTCCTTGAACCTCGTCTACCAGTTCTGGGTCCACACCGAGCGCATCGACAAGATGCCCCGGTGGTTTGAGTTCGTCTTCAACACGCCGTCGCACCACCGTGTGCACCACGCGTCCCAGGGCAACTATCTGGACCGCAATTACGGCGGGGTCCTCATCATCTGGGACCGGATGTTCGGATCGTTCGTCGCGGAGACCGAGCGGCCCGTTTACGGGCTGACCAAGAACATTCGGACGTACAACCCGCTGAAGGTGGCCTCGCACGAGTACATGGCCATCGCCAAGGACGTGAAGATGGCCGACAGCTGGAGCGACCGGGTCGGTCGCGTGTTCCGCAGCCCCGGCTGGCGTCCGCAGGACGGGACACCCGTCTCGGCGGCGTCCGTGGCCAAGGAACCGCCGCTACGGCCTCGGGCGGGGCGGCGATCTCCTCAGGGCCGATGGTCCCCCGGCACAGCCGCAGATGCTCCGCCACCGTCGGCATGACGCCACGGCGCTGGCGCGACGCCTCGGTCCCCTGCACCTACGTCTGCGCTGCAGAACAGAACGCGGTCGAGGTCCGCTCCGTAAGACCCGCAGTCTGGTCCGCCGGCTCCAGGCCCTCTGCCACCAGGCCGCCCTCACCCCCGACCTCATCCTGTCCGCCCCCACCGACATCCGGTCCGCAAGCGGCCCGGATGCTGCCGCCTCCCCTCCCGCATCTCGATTTTCCGATCAGCTTCCGCTGAAGCGCTCCGGGGCCCATGGCGGATCCACCCATCCCGGAGCGCTTCACTGCCACCGGGCGTGACCGGGGGACAGTGGCTCGGGAGCGTCAGGCCGGAAGGGATCGGTGCCGGTACTGGAGCGGTGAGCAGCCCAGGTGTTTTTTGAAGACGCGGGCGAAATTCTCCGGATTAGGGAAGCCGCAGCGACTGCCGACCTGGGATATGAGTTCGTTGCTCGTGGTGAGGAGACGACACGCGGTATCGATACGTAACTCGGTCAGATACTGTACGGGCGTTTTTCCCGTGGCGGCGGCGAACTGGCGTACGAAGTGGTAGCGGCTGAGCAGGGCCTCTTTGGCCATGTCTTCGAGTGTGATATGCGACGCCAGGTTTTCGTGCATGTAGTTGGTCACCGCGAGAATCCGCTCCGGATTCAAGCCCGGAGTGTCCGACTGTATGTCGTGGTGCGGGTGGAGCAGATGGGCGGTCAGGTAATGCGCCGCTCTGTACGCGTAGTGCTCGCCCACCCCCGCATCGCGGGCGTGCAGTAAACCGGGGGCCATGGCCGCGGCCACGGGGTCGAAAACCCGCGGAGTCTCCAGAGCCGACAGGTCACGAAGGGTGACTTCGGGATGTTCGTCCGCGTAGTACCGAAAGTGCTGCGTGGGCAGTGCGATGAACGCCACCTCGACGCGCTGCTTCCCCGACCGCGGCCGCCAGAGCCGAACCGCGCTCTTGCCGACGAGGCGAGAGGTGTCTCCGGAGGCGAGTGTGGTCTGGTGCCAGCCTGAACCGTCCGGGTATTCAAACTGGCATAAGCCCTGCAGAGGAGCCACGATAGTGAACCAGTCCTGGCGTGGCTGATAGATCATACGCGTCTGATCAGGGATAAATCGCCTCTCGATTGTCAGTGAATTCCAGAGCGGGACGCCGCGGGGGTCGGCCATTTCCGGTCGCCTTTCTGGTAGCTACTGCTTGGACACCCACTGCCTCAGGGCCTTTTCAAGGTCCGGTTGGGGCGGTGAAGTGGCTGGTTACCGAGTGGTGACGATGTCCGGTGGGTGCGGTGCGAACAGATCGAGGCTCCCGTTGCAGACGGATGACCCTGCCAGTCGTCGCCTTGAACCGGAGCCTCGATATGCAGCCAGTCTGCCACCGTCTGTCTCGTCAAGTCGCTTGAAATAGGGAAAAGTTCAGGCCTGTCGCCGGCCGATCGGCCGGCGACGGCTGCCAGCCCCACGCTGCCGCCGTGGCGCGTGTCACCCGTTTGCGGAGGTGCTGCTGATCGCCGCTTCCGCGGTGGTGGCGGCACGCGTTCGTATGTGGCGATCGGGCAGTGGGGTGGGCGCGGCATACCCCCAGGACACCCTGGCCAGGCTCGGCGTCCGCCTGGTGGCCCGGCCGATATGACAGGAGCTGATCCGTCCGGTGCCCAGTTGAGGTTCCCCCGATGCTCGGGAGTCGCTGATCAGCTGGTCAGAGCGGTTGACGGGTGTTCAGGTTCGCTCGCTCGTCGGGTCGTCGCCTGCCCTGGTCCTGCGCCCGGCAGTGCGCGCACCTTCCC
>CAYNNX010000064.1:5640-23600 GCA_964398515.1 uncultured Streptantibioticus sp.
CTCGTCGGGTCGTCGCCTGCCCTGGTCCTGCGCCCGGCAGTGCGCGCACCTTCCCGCAGTACGGCCCTCTTTCCACGGCACATACGCGTGGGTCATCCATCCTTTGACCATGGCCGGATAGTGGTCGAGGTTCTGGCGCCACGGGTTCCGGCTCGGCCTCCAGGCTCACGACCGCCACCGCCGTTGAGCATCGGACGCGGGATGGTGTGAGGCGACAGCAACCTCGGTCCGAGTGCTTCGAGCCGATCGTTCTGATCGAGCGTCGTCAGTATCCCGCCGACGCCTGTACCCACCACGGCCGGCTGGAGCGGACCTACGTCCGGAGGGCCGGCACCCGCCCACGCCCCACGGGCGGCGATGAGTGCGGCTTCCTGGCTGCGATCCAGCCGCCGTGTCCGGATCCGGTGCACGACCCGAGCGGGGTCGAGGTGCCCGTGTCGGTGACCACGGCGTCTGTGCTTTACGGGGTATCGGCAGTGGATCGGTCAGTCCGCTCTACCTCATACGCACGTTTCGCGAGGGCGTCCGCAGCCGTGTAGCCACCATCGACAGTGATTTCCGTGCCTGTGACAAAGCGAGCGCCGTCGGTGAGCAGAAACGCCACTACCGAGGCGATGTCGTTCGGGAACGCGTTGCGCCGCAGGGGAGTCAATCCGGCTGATTCCGCGGGTGCGTCGGCATCGACGTAGCAGGGCGAGACGGCGTTGACGCGAATCCCGGACGGCCCGAGCACGTTGGCGAGGCTCTTCGTCAGGTTGGTGAGCGCGGCCTTGCTCGCCGAGTAGGCGAGTGAAGTGAATGAGCCTGTCGTCCCGGCCGTGCTGGAGATGTTGACGATTGAGCTGTCGGGCGGCATGCCGGGGGCGAGTGCGATCGCGGTGGCCAGCGGGCCCCGGAGGTTGACGTCCAGCACCCTGTCCCAGGAGTCCAAACTGGACTCCCAGGAAGCAAATTCGATCACTGCGGCGTTGTTCACGATCCCGTGGAACGGGCCGCTGGCGGCCAATCGGCTGAGCGTGGCCGCTGATTCCTCCCGGTCCAAGTGGTTGAGGTGGACCATCTCCTTGATGCCGAGAGCAAGGAGTTCCTGCGCGTCGGACGCGCCGGTGTTGTAAGTGCCGACGACGGTTGCTCCGTGCCTGGCCAGGTCAAGCGCGATGCCCCGGCCGATGTCCTTGGAGGCTCCGGTGACCAGGACGCGCTTGTCCGTGAGCATCACGCGTCCACCTCCGATGTCACCAGGTGTGCCTGCCGGCTGTGAGCGGCGGCCAGGACATGGGCCAGTCGCCGCGCGAGAGCCAGGGTGGTGAGCGAGGGGTTGGCAGCACCCATGCGGGGAAAGGTCGCCGGCCCGCAGGCGTAGAGGCTCGGGACGGCGGCGAACGCGTGGCGATCGTCGAGTACGCCCCCTAGCGGTAGCGTGCAACCCTCGTGGTCCTCGGTACCCAGCGGGCTTGACCAGGTGAAGGGCCCTTCGGACGTCTCCGCGCCGATCGACTCCGGCAGCACGAACGCGTTGGTCCGAACCGGGTGGTCGAAGTCGTCGAAAGCCAGGGGCGTGGCGGTGAGACCGAACCCGGCGGCCAGCCGGCTCCAGACCTCGTCCAGCACCTGGCGCTGGCGTTCGATGACGTCCCGGTCGGCGTGGGCCAGGTCCGCCGTGACGGTTGTGCGCCACGGGTACGCGCCGGTCGGCTCGCATGTGACGTGGCTACCGGTCCCGGGCACCTGCTCCCCGGTGAGCCGCACGTCAAACAGAAGGACGCCGGGCTCGGGCCGTTCGACCGTGATGAACAGGTTCGACCGGGCTCCCTCCTCGCACGCAGTCACATACGAGCCGGGTGCGACATCCGACAGGCCACGCGATGCCCTGTCGTCGCCCGAGTCGCGCACGCGCAGGAAGAAGCCCTGGACGATGTGGTCGGTAAGCCCGTCCAGCCGGGGCGGGCGGCTGGGGTCGATCGCACGAAGCGCCTGGATGGCCAGTCTGCTGCTCTCGATGGTCCCGGCGGCCAGGACCACCGAGTCCGCGGTGATCCGGCGGCCCTTGGCGTTCGTGCCGGTTTCCCGGACGTGGACGCCGCCGGCCCGCCCGTCCTTGATGTCGACCGAGAGGACTTCGGTGTCGCACAGGAACCGGATACCGCGCGGGCCGTCCAGCGCGGCGCCCGTTACCGGGTGCCGCCAATGGTCCAGCGGCGAGTAGGCGTACCAGCGGCCATCGTCACCGAACCGGGTTTCGGCCTGCGGGGTGCGGACAAGACGGAACCCTCCGACCTTCAGCACCGGTTCCTGCGAGTCGAGTCGGCTCGGATCCACTCCGAGGTCTGCCGCGACCTGCTCGTAGAGCGGTCCACCGCCCTGCCAAGAGTCGCGCAGGTCCGTCACGACCGACTCCGGCCAGTCGGCCAGCGCCCAGTCCTCAACCGGCAGGGACGCGCCGTACCAGTACAGCGAACGTCCACCGAGGCGCTTGCGCAGACCGGCGTTGACGGCGTAGTGCGGGGCGGATTCCGATGTCCAACTACGCTGGAAGTGCGGGTCGTCGGCGGGATCGAGGAAGGTGCGCAGTGCTTGATCGGGGTTGTGCGCAGAGTTGATGTGTAACAGATCCCGCGCGGGTCCAGCTTCGATGACCAGGACGTCGTCGACACCGAGAGTGGCCAGGTGCCGGGCCACTTCGAGGCCGGCGAGCCCACCTCCGACGATCACCACCCGACAATGCGGGTCATCGGTGTCCGGTGCCGCGGGCCACTGCCATTCGGCGAGATCTGCGGGGAGATCAGATGTCGACACAGTGGTTCTCCCTACTGAGTTCGTCGGGTCCGTGCATGCGGCCTGCGGATCGGGGGGCGTGGTGTGACCGGGACGCGAAAGGCTGGCCGATCGCCGCCGAGTGTGTCCCGGGGCTCGACGCACGCCGTCCCAACGAAGCACCGTCCGGGTGAGTGAGGCGGGCATGTCGAATGCAGTGACCGAGGTTGCCGTGCCTCTTCATTAGGAGTGACGCGTTTTCTCCACCTGGGGGTGGATTGAATATCGAGCTGGTATCGGAGACCTGCCCTGGGCCCTGCGGGCGGCTTTGAAGGGTTGGAGACCGGCCTTGACGCAGGCGAGTCTCTTTCCTGCGTCATCCGCCAGGCGGCGGCGTTCGCGTAAAAACCTTATTCCGGCGTTGCGTTGCGGGAATCCTCCGGTTTCGGCGCCGTGCCTGTCAACCCCCGGTCTCTTGCGGTTCCGATTGGCTTCCGTCGTCTCTGCCAGCCGGGGCTGCCATGCACGGATCGGCCGGCGAGGCACTCACTCTGTCTTGATGAAATCCGTCAGCCGTGACAACTGCCGTAGACACCCATGCCCTGGGGACTCAAGTGGAGAGCAGTTGACCGGAGTTGCGCAGTCCATGACCGATGTTGCGAGTGACCGTGTGGACCGTCCGACGACATGTGACTCCCTGCATGTGGCCGTTGTGCCCGGGGATGGCCGTAGGGTGACCTTCCGTGGCGATCGCGCTGACCGGGGACCTGTGGACCATCAACGCCCTCATGGACCCGGCAGCCCCGGAGCCGGTGAACTCTCCCTGATCATGATGGGTTGTTGATGGCAGGGCGGGGACGTCGGCGAGCAGCCTCGCCGGCGCCGGCACAGGCGCCGGCACACCTCAGCCTGGATCGCCGACTCGACATGCCTTCTCAACTGCGCATACACCGGTCCGTGTCATCAGACGGCCCGTACGATCACTCGCAACATCGGCCATGGAATGCGCAACTTTGGTCAACTGCTCTCCACTTGAGTGCCTAGAGTTGTTCCCCAGGCAACGAACAATGGGCTAGCCTGCCATGGTTGGTGACGTGCCCTTTGCGTCATGAGGGAAGGGGATGGGGCGGTCGTACCGGCGGATTTCTTCAGAAGTTCTGGCTCGTTTACCCACCGTATCGAGACGGCACATCCTGGATGTCTCGCCGACTGGCGTAAAAGAGACCCGCTTCTGCCATCGGGTATGTGCACGGCCGAATCCGGCCTGCCGACCTTGTGCCCCAGGGACACCACTGCGACAACCAGTGCATGCGCACGGCATGCAGTACCTCGCAGAGTGCCGTTTTTCAAGTCCTGCCAGCCTGCAACCGGAGGGTGACTTGGGCTCCGTGAAATCGGATGCGGACGTTTCAGATGGAGAGACTCCGTCACTCGTGAAGGAAGATCGCGACTTGGGCAGCGAGTCGCTGGACCGTGCCCACGCAGCTACCTCGGTCACGGCCTTCGACCACATCAGGCTGGACGTAGCGGACATCGACGTTGCCGAACGATTTTATGCCGAGGCGCTTGGGCTGTCGATCGTCGTGCGCTATGAGCTGGCCGATCGGGTCATCCTGCAGATGGCGCCAGACGGCAGGCCAGCGGGTGTGGAACTGTGGCAAGAGCGAAACCTCGTGCCCACGCCGCACCCTACTCACCATGTCGCGTTTCGCGTCGCCGACGTTCCGGCACTGGTGGAACACATTCGCGCGCTCGGCTACCGAGTGGTCACCGAGCCACACCGAATCGAGCAGGAGACCGTGGCGTTCGTGGCCGACCCCGATCGTCACACCATCGAACTCAACGACTTTCTGGGGCGCCCAACAGTAGGAGCACCGGCATGACGGCCGACACCTCGACTGCTACGGACCACCTGAAACAGCTCACCACGGCCCTGCCCGAGCTCAACCTGCCCCGGGTCGTCGACTGGGGGGCACGGCTGGCTCGGCTGGGCGGCGACGGCCGGCGCCTGCTGGTGGCCGGCAACGGCGGGTCCGCGGCGCAAGCCCAACACCTGACGGCTGAACTTGTGGGCCGATTCCAGACGGAACGCGAGCCGATGTCCGCGTTGTCGCTGCACGCCGAGACGTCTTCGGTCACCGCGATCAGCAACGACTACGGCTACGAGCAGGTCTTCGCCCGGCAGGTCCGGGCGCACGCGCGGCTGGGCGACATCGTGCTGCTCATGTCCGGCTCCGGCCGCAGCGCAAATCTGTTGCGCGCCGCGGAGGCCGCGCGTGAGGTCGGCGCGGTGACCTGGGCTCTGACGGGACCGGCACCCAACCCGTTGGCAACGGTGGTGGACGAAGCGGTGACCGTGGAGGCGGAGGCGTTGTCCACGGTGCAGGAATGCCACCTCGTGGTGATTCACCTGATGTGTGCTGCCATGGACGCCGCCGTCGCCGCCAGGGACGACACTGCCACGGACGTCGTCGGTTCCACCCCGTCGGCGCCCCCGCCCTCGTCCGCCTCGTCATCGGAGCCGGTGGGGAAAGGCCGGCCGGGTGCGGCACGCAGAGACCGCACGAACCTTGTGGTGGTCGGCGACGCCTTCCTCGACCGCGACCACCTCGGCCGTGTGGAGCGGGTCGCGTCCGACGAGCCGGCCCTGGTCGTGACCGGCGGCACCACGCACGTGCGTCCCGGCGGTGCCGCGCTGGCCGCTGTACTGAGCGCGAGACAGGGCTTCCCGGTCACCCTTGTCACCGCGCTCGGCCAGGACACGGTCGGCGACCAGCTGCGGACGCTGCTGGACGACGCGCGAGTCACGGTGGTCGATCTAGGGCTGGAAGGCTCGACCGCGGTGAAAACGCGGATCCGCGCCGCCGGGCGCACCGTGATGATGCTGGACGAGAACGACGTCTGCCCGCCGGTCGGGCGGGAGGGCGACACAGCACTGGCCGCCGCACGGCGCGTGCTGATCGCGGCCGGCGGCGTCCTGGTGTCCGACTACGGTCGAGGCGTCGCCGCGCACACTGGCCTGCGTGCCGTACTCGCTGAGGCGGGCCGGCGAACCCCGTTGGTCTGGGATCCGCATCCGCGCGGTGCGGTGCCGGTCTCCCATACCGCGGTCGTGACGCCGAACAGCCGGGAAGCCCGGGTGATCGCCTCCTTCACGGGTGGCGACACGTTGTCCGACGACGTCGAAGCGGCGCGTGCGGTAGGGCGCGAGTGGGGGCCGGTCCAGGTGGCGCTCACCCGGCACGAGCATGGCGCTGTCCTGCTCGCCGACGCGGATCTGCCGCCGCTGGTCGTCCCCACGAAGGTTGCCGCGGGAGTGAAGGCCGACCCCTGCGGTGCCGGCGACTTCTTCGCCGGTCACCTCGCCCTCATGCTGGCCTGCGGCAAGTTACCCAGCGAGGCGGTGGCATCGGCGGTGGAGGCAGCCTCGGCGTACGTCGCGGCGGGTGGTCCCCGGTCCGTGGACTACCCGCCCGACGACGGCTCACCCATGACGGGGCCTTCGAGCGCCGGGCCCGCGACGGGCACTCAAGGGGCGATCGAGCTCGCCGACGCGGTCCGCGCCAGGGGCGGTACCGTGGTCGCCGCCGGTGGCTGTTTCGACCTGTTGCACGCAGGGCATGTCCGGCTCCTCGAACAAGCGCGCCAACTGGGTGACTGCCTGATCGTCTGCCTGAACAGCGACGACTCGCTGTCCCGGCTGAAAGGCCCATCGCGCCCGATCGTACCGGCGGCACAACGCACTCTCGTGCTCGAAGCACTCGCTTCCGTGGACGCCGTCCTGGTGTTCGAAGAGGACACCCCTGAAGCGGCCATACGCGCGCTGCGACCCGCGATCTGGGTCAAGGGCGGCGACTACTCAGGGATGCAGATCCCGGAAGACAAGCTGGTCAGCTCCCTGGGCGGACGAACCGTGGTCGTCCCCTTCGTCGCCGGCTGGTCGACGTCGTCGCTGATCGATTCGGCACGGACACGGTGATGACGAGACTCCATCCCCTTCACTTCCGCACGGCTTCTCCCCGTCCGGCCACGCGGACCGGACCACAAGGGCGGCAGGCGTGAGCCAACAGAGCGTGCTCGTCACCGGAGCGGCCGGTTTCATCGGGAGGCACGTGGCACGGGCCTGTCTGAACGCCGGATACCGGGTGACCACGGTGGACCTCGCCACGCCGCCATCCGACGTGTGCCGGGACACCACCGTCCACACCGGTTCGTTCGACGACCCGGCGATCCTCCACGCCGTGGACGTCGGCCAGTTCACGGCAGTGGTGCACCTCGGCGCGATCAGCAGCACTGTCGAGGAGAACTGGCCGGCGCTGGAGCAGACGAACGTCACCGGGCCTGCGGCGCTGGCGGAGCGCTGTGAGCGCAGCGGCACGCGTTTCGTCTACGCCTCCTCGTCGAGCGTCTACGGCGAGATCACCGACCGGCGGCCGCTGCCGGAAACCGCGTTGGGGTCTTCCGCGTGCTCCGGGCCCCTGAACGCCTATGCCCGGTCAAAGGCCTTGTTCGACGCGCACATGACCACGCGGTCCGACGTCGGCGGCGGACCGGGATGGGCGGGACTGCGGTTCACCAACGTCTTCGGCACCGGGGAGCGGCACAAGACGTCGATGGCTTCCATCATCGGCCAGTTGCTCCTCGCAACCGCGCGGCAGGAACCGCTCAGGCTCTTCGCCGATACCTTGGAGGCGTCCCGGGACTACGTTCCCGTCGCCACAGTCGCGCAGACGTGCGTCCTCATGGCTGATCCCGCAGCGCCCTCCGGCATCTTCAACCTCGGCTCGGGCCACGCGACCAGCTTCGCCGAGTTGCTCCGCTGGTGTTCGGACTTCGCGGAGGCACCGCTGAACGTGCGATTGGTCCCGAACCCCCACATCGGCCGTTATCAGTACTGGACCTGCGCCGACATGTCCGCTCTGGACACAGCGCTCCCGACGCGGCCCCGGCCTGGCCTGGACGATCTGCGGAGCGCTGCCCATGAGCTGTACCTGCATTTCAAGAACATGGAAAACCATGGCTGAAGGTACGTCAGCCGACGCCCGGGACGAGCCGATCGATGGAATCACCGCAGGAGGATGGAGATCACGTGGGTCTGGAAACGGTCGTGGTGAGCAAGGATCAACTGGACGTGCTGATGCCTCTGATCGTCGAGCAGCAGCATGACTGCGGTAAGGAGGTCGACCTGGCCAGCACCCGCACCTTCTTCGAGGGCATTGTCGGCCAGGAGGCGAGCTTCCAGATCATGGCGGTCGAAGAGGGGGTCGCTGTGGGCCTGGTGATGGTCGATCCCCTTCCCAACCTCCAGTTCGCCGACAAGGTGGCCTATGTGCACGACGTTTATGTGACCGAGGCCCTTCGTGGCAGCCGGGGCATCGGAGCACTTCTGGTGGCCGCGGGGTTCGTTGAGGCGATGCGGCGCGGCTACGAGTTCGCCGAAGGCGAGACCGAGCCGGACAACCATCCCGCGCGGAAACTCTACGACCGTATGGCGAAGAAACTGGGAGTCGGCTGCAAGGAAGTGGACTCGGTGCGTTACCTCCTGGACCTTCGTCCCGCCATCGAGCGGGTGCGCGACGAGCCCGACTACCTGGACCAACTTGCCACCCCCCGGCTCCTCAGCCGTCTCAGTGCCCGACCGGGAGCCGACGGCTAGCACGTCATCCGTGCCGCGCTGACGGAACTCGACTGACGACAGCCGCGCCCACGCCACCACGATGCGCACGCGTACGAGCCAGGTGGGCCGGCCATCAACCCGTCCATGGACGCTGACTTGGAAGGGCAAGAATGCGTACGGCAATGGTCGTGATAAACGAAGGCGTAGGCAATGGCATTATTGCGGCGCCACTGCTGGCGGCGTTCGAGCGGTCTGATCCGGGATGGCGCTACTTCATGGCACCGAACATCGCACTCGACACCGAATGGGTACGCACGGCGGTCGGCATGCATGGTGCTTCCGGGACCTTCCCGGCACTGTGGCGACGGTTCCTGCCGGCTCATAGGGAGGGACTGTGGAACTTCCTCGATCGCAACGGTGTGGAACTGGTCGTCAACCTCAGAATGGAGTCCGCCGAAGAGGACGGAAACTACTTCGAGTTCCGGGCGGAGGCCACGAAAAGGGGAGTCGAGTGCTGGGATCTGCACGAACTCGGCGAGCGGCCGCAACGGCTGCCCTTCGGTGAACAGGCCGCCGGACTCCTGCGCGCGCACAACGTCCCCGTCGACCTGAACCCGGCCTGGCTCGCCGACCGGCGACAACCACGTCCCGGCGTGGTCGGTTGCTACGTCGGTGCCAGTGCCGCGGTCAAACGCTGGCCCGCGGACGAGTGGTCGACTCTGATCACGCGGCTGGACGACCGAGGGCTCGACGTCGAAGTCGCGGTCGGCCTCGCAGAGGACGAGCAGGCATTGGCACGGCGGCTGTCGTCGACGCCGGGCGTCACCGACACGGTGTTCCTGCACTCGCTGGAAGCCCTCCGTGACTGGATCGCCGGACTGGACGTGCTGGTCAGCAACGACACGCTGGCGGCACACCTCGCGGCCGCGCTTGGTTGCCCGGTGGTCACGCTGTACCTGGCCACCGACGGTGACATCTGGTCACCGATGGCGGCCCCTGAGGTCTCGCGGGTCGTGCAGAGCGCGGTCGCGCTGTCTTGTTCCTACATGAAGCCGAACGGCACCTGCCGGCGCTACTACACCGGCTGTCCGGCGCCGTGCGCGGCCGGTGTCCGACCGGCTGATGTGCTGAGCGAACTGGACCAACTGGAGTGGAGTATGCGGCAAGTCGGTCACCGGGAGGCGGTCAAATGACCCGCCGGCGCGCGATCGCGGTCCTCGGAGGCCGGCCCGGCAATGCGGGAGCCGACGTCCTCCGGCTGGCGGAGATGATCGGCAAGGAGCTCGCTCAGCGCGGCTACGGCCTGGTGAGCGGCGGCGAGGGCGGCGTGGCGGCCGCGGCCAACAAAGGCTGCCAGGCGGTCGGCGGCGACACCCTCGCGTTGTTGAAGTGGAACCGTCTGTCCGACGCCGAGGACGGGACCACCTGGGCCCTGCCCACGTCGATGGACCTGGCCCGGAGCAACATCCTCAACTGGTGCGGCGACGGCATGATCGCGTTCGAAGGCCGTTACGGCACGCTCACCGAGATCGGTCTCGCCCTGGACACGGGACGCCCGCTGCTGGTTCTGGGCAACCACCCGTTCCTGACCGCCGAGGCGTTCGCGGCGCCCACGTGTCGCGTCGTGCCGGACCCGCGGCCGGAGAACGCCGCCGAACTGGTCGACCTGCTGGAGACCCTGATCGAGGCCGGCGAGCAGGCATCGGTACGGCCCGGTGCCGCCGTTGTCGAGGACGACCAGGTCGACGAGAGCGGTATCGGGCTGCGACGTGCGATACCGCAGGACATTGAGCTGTTCCGCCGAACGTTCAGCGACGCCGACGTGCTGGCGTGGCGAGCGCTGGAACCGACCGACGGGGTGCTCAGCCGATTCCAGCACGAACGCTGCCTGGTGATGCTCGAACGGAATCGCCCCGTCGGTTTCCTGGAGTACCGCAAGGAGGCTGATCCGGATTTCGACCACATCCGGGTCGAGGCGCTGGCAGTGTCCGACGCGGCCGACCGGGGCCGGGAGATCGGGACACGGGCTTTGAGATTGTTCGCCGGGTCCGTCTTCACCGGCGGCGGGCACCGCATCACCGCGGCGCCCAATTCCGACAACGGGGCTGCCGTGCGGTGCCTGGAGAAGGTGGGTTTCCGGCACGTCGGCCGGATGAGGGCGTACGAACGCCACCGCGATACGTGGCGGGACGCGCTGCTGATGGATCTGGTCCCGGGCGACTTGGCCAGCAGGTCGTCCGAGCCACCGCGGACCGCGGCCGGGCACAGGTAGCAGGACAGAGTCGGAGGAGAGGAGGGATCGCCATGGGAGGACCAGGAGTTTCCCGTATCGGCCCGGAAGAGGAGGCCGAGGTGCTGAGCGTCATACGTGAGCGAGAGCTGAGCCGGTACCGTTTCGACGACCACGACGGGTCCGCGCTGCCATCGAAGGTTTCACAGTTCGAGCAGGAATTCCGCGCCCTGACCGGTGCGCGCCACTGCCTGGGCATGAACAGCTGCACCAGTGCCTTGTTCGCCGGGCTGCTGGCCGCGGGTATCGGCCCGGGCGATGAGGTGATCGTGCCGGGCTACACCTTCATCGCCTCGATCGCCGCGATCGTCCATACGGGCGCCGAGCCGGTGCTCGCCGAGATCGACGAGAGCCTGCTTCTCGATCCGGAGGACGTGGCCGCGAAGATCACCTCGCGCACGAAGGCGGTGATCGCCGTGCACATGCTCGGGGCACCGTGCGACCTCGACGCCCTGGACGCCGTCACACGTGAGCACGGGCTGCTGCTCGTGGAGGACTGCGCGCAGTCCGGTGGTGGCATGTACCGCGGCCGGCACCTGGGGACGGTCGGCGGATTCGGCGCGTTCAGTCTCAACGTCTTCAAGACCTTCACGGCGGGCGACGGCGGCATACTGCTCACCGACGACGACGATCTGTACGAGACCGCGTTCGCCCTGCACGACCATGGCGCCGCGCCCTTGCGGCAGGGCGTCACCGACGGGCCGCCGCTGTTCGGCCTGAATCTACGGATGCACGAGTTGACCGGCGCGTTCGCGCTCGCCCAGGTGCGCAAACTGCCGGACATTCTGCGGACGTTGCGAGCCAACCGGGACAAGTTCGCGGACGCGATCGGAGATCTGCCCGGAGCGACGCGTCGCCGACTGCACGATCCGGACGGCGACTGCGCCACGGTGCTCGCCTACACGTTCGCGTCCGCGGCCATGGCCGACGAGGTGGCAGCCCGGCTGGGCACGATCACCCTGAGCCGGTCGGGCAAGCACAACTACGCCAACATGTCCCAGCTGCGCCCGGACCTGGCTGCCCCGTCGGATTCCGGGACGCGCAGGCCGGATCGCGCCGTCCTGCGTCGGTCCTATCCCCCGGGCAGCCTGCCGCGTACGGACGATCTGCTCAGCCGCAGCATCGCGTTGAGCGTCGGGGTGGTCGACTCCTATCTCGGCAGCGGAGTGGGCATCGACGTGACCGCCGGGGACGACACGATCGAGGCAGCGGCGCGGCTGTTCAGGACCACGGTGGAGGACGTGGCCAAGGCAGCGTCATGAGTGGGGCACGGGATCCCGGCTCCGAATCCGAAGCGGCCGCGATAACCCCGCCACCGGCCGTCGCACCGCGTGGCCGGGAAGTCGGCACGCATGTGGGGCCGGAAGCGGCACTGTCGGCCCACACCGAGCAGGCGTTGCGGTGGAAGGGACACACCGGATGAATGCCGTTGCGTTCGAGTACGGTGCGCGGGCGGCGACGGACTTCCTGGACGCGCACCGGCTCTCGGTGCGGACGCCTTTCCAGACGCGCGGTTGGTGGCGGGCGTGGATTCGTGAGGCGGCGGAGGCGGAGGGAACGACCCCGGTACTGGTCCGCATGACCCGTACCGACCGGC
This sequence comes from uncultured Streptantibioticus sp., assembly GCA_964398515.1. Taxonomy (GTDB): domain Bacteria; phylum Actinomycetota; class Actinomycetes; order Streptomycetales; family Streptomycetaceae; genus CAYNNX01. The sequence goes on from CAYNNX010000064.1 coordinate 17,899, forward strand.
CCACCCTGGTGGTCGGCCTGCAGTTGCACCAGGACGGCAGCACGACGCTCCTGCGCCCGTTGTCCTGGCCGTGGGCCGACTATCACGAGGTCGCCGAGGTGGGCGACGGGCCGCCCACAGCAGACGAGCCCGACATCGGGGGGCTGGCCGAGGCGATCGACCGGTGTCAGCGGGAGTTCGGCGCCCGGCTGGAGCTGAGCAACCTGATCGCCGATGGACCGCTGCTGCGCGCCGTGTCCGAGCTGGGCGCCACGCTCCGGCCGTCAGACACGGTATTCCGCCTCGACCTCGCTGACCCCGACGTCGTCCGACGCGTCAGCGAGCGGCGGGACATGCGGCGAAAACGCCGCAGGATCGGGCGACTCGGCAAGCTCCGGCTCACCTGCGCGGACACCTCGGCGCAGCTCGCCGCCCGCCTGCCGGCGTTCATCGAGCTGCATACTCAGCAGTGGGGTGACCGGCCCGACGCGGTGGCGCCGTTCGACGGCGGCGTGGTCGACCGGACGTTCGCGGCCGTCGCGGCCGAGCCGTCCAGCACCGCGCGATTACACGAGTTGTGGCTGGACGAAACCCTGATCGCCGGATGGTTCGGCTTCTGGCACGACCGCACTTACTACGCCTACCGTGCGGCCTACGACCTGGGCCACGGTCGCGACTCGCCGGGGCACCTGCTGACAGCCGCGATGGTCAGCGAACTCGCCGCCCAAGGGACGGACACCTTCGATCTGACGCGCGGTGCCTACGCCTACAAGCTCGAACTGCCCTGCAGCCGCGCGCACACCATGACGGCGAGTCGGGAGCGACCGTGCCGGGTGTGACCCCGTTGCTCAGGGAACCTCGGTCACGGGCCGCGTCGCCGGAGTCCGGCGGCCATGCTCGCCACCGGCCGTGTGCTCTCCCCTCGCCACAGCGGATCGCCGATCGCCCGGCACCTCCGGCATCGCCGATGTGTGCGCCTCGAGTACCGACTGCACCGACGCGCACCGCCCAGGCGGTCGCCTCACTGCCGGATGACAACACTCGGACCACAAACAACCTTGGGGTGTCAGTGGAATCGTTGGCCGACGTCGAGACACTCGTGGTCGGCGCTGGAATGGCCGGCCTCGCAACGGCGGCGGAACTCGCTCGGCGGGGCCGGGGTTCGGTAGCCGTACTGGAGGCCGGGCCTGACCGGGGCCGCACGCACATCCAGAACGAATACTCCTCGGCCGAAGCGCTCCAGCTCTGGCTGCGCCCGGAGACCGACCCCGACTTCTGCCGTCCCTATCAGACAGCCGACGGGGCCTACCGCGACTTGGCCGGCCTGCGTCGACGGGTCGGCGGCCGCTCGCTCTACTGGGGTGGCGTACTGCTGCCCATCGAGCGCTGGGCCCTTTCCGAGCACTGGCCGGAAGCGATCGTCACCGAACTGACCGAGACGTGGGACGGGGGGCCGTCGCTGTACCAGCGGGTCGTCGACGACGTGGTCGGCTGGGGCGCCGAGCCTCCTGGAGCACCCGGGCTGACCCTTGGCGCAATGGAGTTCGATCGAACGCCGCACGCCACCCGCACGGAACGCGCCGGAAAATGGAGCGCTTTCAGCCCGTTGGCATGGTGGGACGACGACGGCGACCCGAGGGTGCGCCGCGTGCCGATCCTCGCCGGCCATGAGGTTCTGGGGGTCCGTGTCGAACACGGCAGAGCGACCGGCGTGCTGGTACGCACCGACGACGGTGAGCTGCGCGACCTGCGTGCGAACCGGGTGGTGCTGGCCGCCGGTACGATCGTCAACAGCCGGCTGGCGATCCAGGCACTGGCTGACTCCGACGCCGCCGCGCCGCGTGAGCTGCCGGGACTCGTGGACAAGATCTCACAGGGGTTCACGGTCGCCTTCACCGATCCCGAACGGCTTCCCGATGCCGTCCGGGCGGCCGCTCACGAGGGCCACGTCTACCATCGGACCGGTACCGCCAGTACCCGGTCCAACCACTTCGTGCGCTTCACCGAAGGGGTGAACGGCACGGTCAATCTGGACAGCTGGACCATGGGCGAGCAGCGCCGCGGCCCGCACGGCCAGGTGCGGTGCGACGGCCACGGCGCATGGCCCTGGCAGACGACCGTGCACGCCCCGTTCGATGCGGCTGATGAGACGGTGCTCACGACTCAGCGACACCTCCTCGGCGAACTGTGGGCCGAAATGGCGCGGCTCCTCGGCGTTCCGGCCGACCCGCTTCAGTTCTCGCCGCGGCATGGTTCGCCCGACCTGGCCGACCGGCTGACAGCGGTCCGCAGACCGACACCACTGACCTACAGCTTCCCGCTCGGTTCCGAGCAACACGAAGCCGGGACGCTGGCCTTCGGTGAAGTCCTCGACACCAACCACCAGTTCACCGCCGTGAAGGGTCTGTACGCGTGTGGGCCGTCGGTGATGCCGCGCACCGGAGCGGCGAATCCGTCGATGACGACGCTCGCGCTCAGCAAGCGGTTGGGAGCGGTACTCGCCGGGTGACAGACACCAGAGACAGCGCGCAGAGAGGGAATCCCGATGCAGGGAATGTCGATCGCGGTTTCCGGCACCGAGTTCACGGACACCGACGGCGTGGACGGACTGATCGAAATGGCCAGGTCCGCTCAGTGCGAGGCGGTGGAATTCTGGTATCCGAAAAACGCCCTGCGCGACGGTGTCGACGCCGCACTCCGCAAGCTGGACCGTGCCGGGCTGCGGACAGCCTGCGTGTCGACCTCCAGCCAGCTCTACGGCACCGGCGAAGCGGACTCCGTCGCGCTTCTCCACGAGGCGATCACGCTAGCGGCACGAACCGGTAGCAGTCGCGTGAACACCTACTTCGGTCACGCGCGGCTGGTCGACGACCAGCGTGCGATCGAGGCATACGCCGGCGCGCTGGCACCGGTCCTCGACCACGCCGCCACGGAGAACGTGGTGATCGTGCTGGAGAACGAGTTCGACGCGTTCGGATGGGACCCGGTCGGGTCCGACATCAGCAGGCGGCCGGCAGCGCTGGCGGCGCTGTTCGCTCGGGTCGACTCGCCCTGGTTCGGCTTGAACTTCGATGCCGCGAATTTCTTCTGCGCGGCGGTTTCCCCGGCCCGCGACGCATTGCCCCTGCTCCTGCCGTGGGTGCGCTATGCCCATGTGAAAGACGTGCGTCGAGCGTCGGTGGCCCAGACCCCGCGCGACGGCTGGATCCGCTACACCGATCACGGCAGGGCCTATGACACGGCGCCTCTCGGCACCGGGGAACTGGACTGGCCGGAGTTGATCGGAAGCCTTGCGACCGCGGGTTACGACGGGCATCTCACGCTCGAACCACACTGTGTGCCGTCGATTCTCCTGGCCGAGACCGCCGGGGCAGCCGACTACCTGCGCGAGGTGATCAAAGTTCACGCGCCGTCCCACCGATGAACCGGAGAATTCCTCTCACCGCGGCTGACCGGCCACCGCGTGCGCTGCGGCAGGCGGCCGTGTGCGGGTCCGTCGGGCAGGACACCGAGGCCGTAGCGGTCGCCTCCGCTACCGGTCGTCAGTGACCGGAGCGTTCTGGGAAGGACCTTCGATGAGGAGTACATCGCCTTGCTCAACCGCCAGCACCGTGCACCCGTCTCCGGCCTACGGCACGTCGCCGCGCTGTTCCGTGCCGCTGTCACCCCCGACCCGACGGAGGGGTCGTGACCTCCACGGCCGCCGAGCCGTCGCTGTGGCGCAACCGCGACTTCGTCACGCTCTGGAGCGGTCAGGTCGTCTCCACCCTCGGCGCCCGGATCAGCGCGACAGCGATGCCGCTGCTCGTACTGGCCACGACCGGCTCGCCCGCCGACGCGGGCCTTGTCGGAGCCGCCGGCACGCTGCCCTTTCTCGTCGCCTACTTACCGGCCGGACCGCTGGTGGACCAGTACAACCGGCACCGGATCCTGCTGGCCAGTGAGATCCTGGCCGGTCTGGCTCTGTCCACCGTTCCGCTCGCCCTGTGGCTGGGGATGCTGACGGTCACTCAGCTCATCGTGGTCGCATTCGTCCAGGGGCTGTGCTTCGTGTTCTTCAGCCTGGCGGAGACGGCCGCACTTCCCAGAATCGTGCCGGCCGTCCTGCTGCCCGCGGCCGTGGCCCGGAACGAAGCCCGCAGCCGGGGCGCCGCTCTGGCCGGTGGACCGCTCGGCGGCCTGCTCTTCGGAATCGACCGCGCCCTGCCCTTCCTGGCCGATGCGATCTCCTACGCCGCCGCATCCGTCGCGCTGCTGTTCCTCCGCAAGGACCTTCAGAGCAAGACGACCGTGCCGGCCGAGCCGCTGTGGCAGGCGACCCTGACAGGACTGCGCTGGATCTGGCGCCACCCGCTCATCCGCACCGCGATCCTGCTGATCACCGCCAGCAACCTGGTCTTCCAGGCGCTCGTCCTGACTGTCGTCGTTCTCGCCCAACGCCACGGTGCCACTCCCGGCGCCGTCGGAACGATGCTCGGCATCTACTCCGGCGGCGGGCTCGTCGGGGCCCTGGTCGCCGGCAGGGCCCACCGTTACTTCACGCCCAAAATGGTGATCATAGGGGTCAACTGGATCTGGGCCGCGCTTTTGCCGCTCTTCCTGCTCACCACCGACCCCCTGCAGATCGGGGTGATCGGCGCGGCAACCTCGTTCATCGGACCGGTGTGGAACGTCGTGATCTTCAGCTACACCGCCCTCCTGGTCCCCAACGAAATCCTGGGCCGGGTCACCAGTGCCGCGATGACCCTCGCCTGGGGCGTCATGCCCATCGGTTCACTCGGCGCCGGGCTGGTGCTGACCGCCGCGGGCCCCAACGGTGCCGTCCTCGCGCTCACCGCCATCATGGTCGTCACCGCGGTCGGCGCGACGATCAGCCCGTCCGTTCGCCATGCCCCGCCGCTCAGCGCACCCAAGGAGGCGGTCTGAGGGTGCGTTCCGTCCAGCCACCGCGTTCATGGGGGGCGGCCGAACCGTTCCACGCCGTCGGCACCCGTGCAGCGGCATGACCGGCCCGGAGCGCACCAGCGCCGTTCGGCGGCCGGCGGTGTTCCTCGACCGCGATGGCACCCTCACCGAACCCCGGCACTATCCGTCCCGCCCCGAGGACCTGGTGCTCCAGGCGGGCATCGGGCCACCGCTGCGCGCTCTCCAGCACCATGGTTTCGCCCTGATCGTGGTCACCAACCAGAGCGGACTGGCCCGCGGCCTGATCGACGAGGCCGCCATCGCGCCGATGCACCAGAGGCTGCGGCAACTCCTGGCCCGCCACCAGGTCCGGCTGGACGGGATCTACCTGTGCCCGCACCATCCGGGCGGTACCGTGCGGCGGTTCTCCATCGCCTGTTCGTGTCGCAAGCCCGCCCCGGGAATGCTCCACCGGGCAGCCGGCGACCTCGGTTGTGACCTGCCCTCCTCGTGGCTGGTCGGCGACTCCGCCTGCGACATCGACGCCGGCCACCGCGCCGGAACCCGCACCGCCCTCGTCGGCCCACAGCCCCTCGCCGGTGTCGTACCGACCCTGTACCGGACCACGACTGCCCAGGCGCTCACCGCCATCGCGGGCTCCGAGATCCCCGCGTACGAGGGTTGAGGTGTCCCCGTCACTGAAAAGTGTGTTCCTCCAGTTCGGCGGAGACTCTCACCCCCGCCTACCGCCGGAACGCCAACTGCTGCAAACAGCTCTTCACCCCGCTTTCCGGCCGTGCAGAGCTGGGCTGGACGAC
>CAYNNX010000065.1:0-23415 GCA_964398515.1 uncultured Streptantibioticus sp.
CCGGGCGGTGCTCGACGCGCTGCTGCGGCTCTTCGGCGGCGGTCCGGTCGGCCTGTCCACCCTGGCCGTCGCGGTGGGGGAGGAGCGCGAGACGGTCGAGGAGGTCGCCGAGCCGTTCCTGGTCCGCGAGGGGCTGCTGGCCCGCACCCCGCGCGGCCGCATCGCCACCCCCGCGGCCTGGGCCCACCTCGGCCTGGTGCCGCCGCAGGGCCAGGGCGCGGGCGGCCAGCAGGGGCTGTTCGGGGTCTGACGCGCCCGGCGAGCGGGGTGCCGGGCAGGCCGGGATTCGTCGTTCGCGGAACCTGGGTGCCATGCTGGGCGTTGTTACCGAGGCGCGGGTTCCCCTAGACTCCGCCGACGCCCTCCTCCCAGGACGGGCGAAACATCCCGTAGACAAGGCCGCACCCAACGTGGCCACGCGAAGGAAACCCCCCAGGCCGTGAACATCGCCACGCTTCTCCCCTTCATCCTGATCATCGGCGTCATGTTCCTCATGACCCGCTCGGCCAAGAACAAGCAGCGCCAGGCCGCCCAGATGCGCGACCAGATGCAGCCAGGGTCCGGTGTGCGGACCATCGGCGGCATGATCGCCCGCGTCAAGGAGGTCCGGGACACCACCGTCCTGCTGGAGATCGCCCCCGGCGTGCACTCGATCTACGCCAAGACCGCCATCGGTGCCGTGCTCAGCGACGAGGAGTACGACCGCGTGGTCCACAACGACGTGCCGCTCTCCTTCGACGAGCCCGCCGTCGACGGCACGCCCGTCGCGCAGGCGGAGCACGCCCCGGAGGCCGCGGAGGCCGCGGAGGCCGCGGAGGAGAAGACCGACCTCGGCAAGCCCGCGGCCGAGGCCTCCGACAAGGCTCCGCAGACCACCGAGGACGCGGCCGACGGGAAGGACACGACCGACGCGAAGGACGCGACGAAGGACGCCGAGGGCAAGGGCAAGTAGCGTGTGAGGTCCGGTACACCTCAGTGGTGTGCCGGACCCCGGCCTGAGCACGCCCGGTGCGCCTCACACCCCGAGCGCGTCCGGTGCGTCCTCACAACATTGGTGGCCGCCCGCGCCACCGCACGACGCGGAGCGGTTGGACAGGGAGAAACGAGAAGGTGGCAACAGCCAAGAAGGGGCGCAGGTCCCCGGGCGCGCAGGGGCATCCCGGCCGTGCGTTGGCCGGGATCCTCGTGGCGTTGGTTGCGCTGGTCGGCGCGATGTTCGTCTCGGGCCACACCACCCCGCGACTGGGCATCGACCTGGCGGGCGGCACCAGCATCACGCTGACCGCGAAGAACGTCCCCGGTCAGCCCAACGCGATCAACGCGACCAACATGAACACCGCGGTCGACATCATCAACCGGCGGGTCAACGGTCTCGGCGTCTCCGAGGCCGAGGTGCAGACGCAGGGCAACAGCAACATCGTTGTCAACATCCCCAAGGGCACCAACACCGACCAGGCCGTCAAGCAGGTCGGCACCACCGCCAGGCTCTACTTCCGCACCGTGGTGACCGAAGCGGCGAACACGCCCGCGACCACCCCCTCGGGCTCCCCGGCCCCGGCCCCGTCGGGCTCCGGCAAGCCCTCCCCGTCCGGCAAGCCCACGGCCTCCGGTGGGACCGGCGCCAAGTCCGGTGGCAGCGCCACGCCGACGCCGAGCTCCACCAAGCAGGGCCGGCCCGTCACCGACGCGCTCACCGCGGCCGCCTCCGGCGCGCCGTCCGCCACCCCCCTGGCCAAGCCGTCCGCTCCCACGGCCGCCACGCCCACCCCTCCCGCGGCCGCGGGCGTCGGCGACGCCTCCGTCCCGCCCGCCCTGCAGAAGCAGTTCGCCGCCCTCAACTGCAGCAAGCCGGATCAGCGGGCCAACGCGGGGATCGGAGCCAGGCCCGAGGACAAGACCGTCGCGTGCAGTGAGGACGGGAAGACCAAGTACGTCCTCGGCCCCGCCGCCATCGACGGCAAGGACGTGACCAGCGCCAAGGCCGTCTACGACACCCAGGGCGGCTCCGGCTGGGTGGTCACCCTCAACTTCAACTCCTCCGGCGGCCGCAAGTTCGCCGACACGACCGCCGGGCTCGCCAAGCAGCAGCCGCCGAACAACCAGTTCGCCATCGTGCTGGACAACCAGGTCGTCTCCTCGCCCTCGGTCTCCCAGCCGATCACCGGCGGCCAGGCCCAGATCTACGGCAGCTTCACCCAGCAGACCGCCGGCGACCTGGCCAACGTGCTCTCCTACGGCGCCCTGCCGCTCTCCTTCACCACCTCGGACGTCACCACCGTCTCCCCGCAGCTCGGCGGTGAGCAGCTGCACGGCGGCCTGGTCGCGGGCGCCGTCGGCCTCGCGCTGGTGGTGCTCTACCTGCTGGCCTACTACCGCGGCCTGAGCTTCGTGGCGATCGTCAGCCTCATGGTCTCCGCCGCGCTGACCTACGCGATCATGACGGTGCTGGGCCAGGCCATCGGCTTCGCGCTCAACCTGCCCGCCGTCTGCGGCGCCATCGTCGCCATCGGCATCACCGCGGACTCGTTCATCGTGTACTTCGAACGGATCCGGGACGAGCTGCGAAACGGCCGCAGCCTCGGGCCGTCGGTGCAGCGTGCCTGGCCGCGCGCCCGGCGCACCATCCTGGTCTCCGACTTCGTGTCGTTCCTGGCCGCCGCGGTGCTGTTCATCGTCTCCGTCGGCAAGGTCCAGGGCTTCGCGTTCACCCTCGGCCTGACCACCCTGCTCGACGTCGTCGTGGTCTACCTGTTCACCAAGCCGCTGATGACCATCCTGGCCCGCCGCAAGTTCTACGCGCAGGGCCACCCCTGGTCCGGCCTGAACCCCAAGAGCCTGGGTGTCCAGGCCCCGCTCCGCCGCGGCCGCCGTCCGGCCCGAACCGAAGCCAAGGAGGCATGATGTCCCGGCTCGGCAATCTCGGTCACCGACTGCACCGGGGCGAGGTCAGCTACGACTTCGTCGGCAAGCGCAAGATCTGGTACGGCGTGTCGCTCGTCATCACCCTGGTGGCGATCATCGGCCTCGCCGTCAACGGGCTGAACCAGGGCATCGAGTTCTCCGGCGGCGCGGTCTTCACCACGCCGAAGACCTCGGTCTCCACCGCCTCGGCGCAGAGCCGGGTGGCCGGCCTCGCGGGCGCCCACCACGACGTCGTCGTCCAGTCGCTGGGCACCGGCGGCCTGCGCATCCAGGTCAGCGGCGTCGACAGCGACACCGCGAACCGGATCAAGCAGCAGGTCGCAGGCGAACTCGGGGTGAAGTCCGTGGACGCCCAGATCGTCGGCCCCAGCTGGGGCAAGGAGATCTCCCAGAAGGCCTGGCTGGGCCTGGGGATCTTCATGATCCTCGTGGTGGCCTACCTGGCGATCGCCTTCGAGTGGCGCATGGCCCTGTCCGCCCTCGTCGCGCTCATCCACGACCTCACCATCACGGTCGGCGTCTACGCGCTCGTCGGCTTCGAGGTCACCCCGGGCACCGTGATCGGTCTGCTCACGATCCTCGGCTACTCGCTCTACGACACCGTCGTGGTCTTCGACGGCCTCAAGGAGTCCACCAAGGGCATCACCGGCCAGACCCGCTACACCTACAGCGAACTGGCCAACCGCAGCCTCAACCAGACGCTGGTGCGGTCGATCAACACCACGGTGGTCGCGCTGCTGCCGGTCGCCGCGCTGCTCTTCGTCGGCGGCGGCCTGCTCGGCGCGGGCATGCTCAACGACATCGCGCTCGCGCTCTTCGTGGGCCTGGCGGCCGGTGCCTACTCCTCGATCTTCATCGCCACCCCGCTGGTCGCCTCCTTCAAGGAGCGCACCCCCGAGATGAAGGCGCTCACCCGCCGCGTGCTGGCCAAGCGGGCCAAGGGCGAGACGGGCGATGAGGGCACGGCGGCCGCCGAGGGCGAGGAACCCGAGGACGCCGTCCCGGCCGACCACGAGCCGACCGGGACCGAGACCGCGGGAGCCGGCATCGGCGGCCAGCGCAGGGGACAGCCCACGTCCCGCAACCGCGGCCGCGGCCGGCCCTCCGGCAAGCGCCGGTAGAGAGCGAGGAGACTGCGATGACCGCGGCGGACATGACGGACGCCGGGCTGCGGGAGCTGCTCCTCAGCCGGATCCGCGACGTGCCCGACTACCCGCTGCCCGGTGTGGTGTTCAAGGACATCACCCCGCTGCTGGCCGACCCGGCGGCCTTCGGCGCCCTGATCGACGCCCTCGCCGGGCTGTGCGTGCGCCACCGCGCCGACAAGGTCGTCGGCCTGGAGGCCCGCGGCTTCATCCTGGCCGCACCGGCGGCGGCCAGGGCCGGACTGGGCTTCGTCCCGGTCCGCAAGGCGGGCAAGCTGCCGGGCGCCACCCTGCGCCAGGCTTACGAGCTCGAGTACGGCACCGCCGAGATCGAGGTCCTCGGCGACGCCTTCGACCCTGGTGACCGTGTCCTCGTCATCGACGACGTGCTCGCCACCGGAGGCACCGCCGAAGCCTCCCTGGAGCTCATCCGCCGGGCGGGCGCCGAGGTCGCCGGCACCGCCGTCCTGCTGGAGCTGGGCTTCCTCGGCGGCCGCGCCCGGCTGGCTCCCGCTCTCGGGGGTGCCCCCCTGGAGGCGCTGGTCACCGTCTGACCGAAGACACCGCCGTGCGAGGCGGGCCCGGCCCACGCCGGTGCCCGCCTCGCGGCGTTCCCCCCTGCGGCGTATCGCCGCGAGAAGGCGCCAGGGCGTGTGCCGGGCGTGCGCCCGGGGCGTTCCGCAGGGCCCGCCGGAGGTTGACCGGCCGTTGCTCCGGCTGCCGGATCGATACCATGGGAGTCCGGCCCGTACCGGGGCCGGAGCGCCTTGAGGAGTGCCCTTGCCTGACGAGGCCCAACCGCTCACCGCCCGTAGCGGGACCGACACGCCGTCGTCCGCGCCAGGCGCCTCCGGCACGCCCGTGGACCGCAACGGGGCCCGGCCGTCCACCGACGCGCCCAGCGCCCGCAACGTCCGGTCCGGACCCTCGCTCACCTCCGCGCGCTCCGGCGGCTCCTCCAACCGGGTCAGGGCCCGTCTGGCCCGCCTCGGAGTGCAGCGCTCCAGCCCGTACAACCCGGTGCTGGAGCCACTGCTGCGGATAGTGCGCAACAACGACCCCAAGATCGACTCCTCGGGGCTGCGCCAGATCGAGCGCGCCTACCAGGTCGCCGAACGCTGGCACCGCGGCCAGAAGCGCAAGAGCGGCGACCCCTACATCACGCATCCGCTGGCCGTCACCACCATCCTGGCCGAACTCGGCATGGACCCGGCGACGCTGATGGCCGGGCTGCTGCACGACACCGTCGAGGACACCGAGTACGGGCTGGACGCCCTCTCCCGCGACTTCGGCGAGCAGGTCGCGCTGCTGGTCGACGGCGTGACCAAGCTGGACAAGGTCAAGTTCGGCGAGGCGGCGCAGGCCGAGACGGTCCGCAAGATGGTCGTGGCGATGGCCAAGGACCCCCGCGTGCTGGTCATCAAGCTCGCCGACCGCCTGCACAACATGCGCACCATGCGTTACCTGAAGCGGGAGAAGCAGGAGAAGAAGGCCCGCGAGACCCTGGAGATCTACGCCCCGCTCGCCCACCGGCTGGGCATGAACACCATCAAGTGGGAGCTGGAGGACCTCGCCTTCGCGATCCTCTACCCCAAGATGTACGACGAGATCGTCCGCCTCGTCGCCGAACGGGCGCCCAAGCGCGACGAGTACCTCGCGGTCGTCACCGACCAGGTCCAGCAGGACCTGCGCGCCGCCCGCATCAAGGCGACCGTCACCGGCCGCCCGAAGCACTACTACAGCGTCTACCAGAAGATGATCGTGCGGGGCCGCGACTTCGCCGAGATCTACGACCTGGTGGGCATCCGCGTCCTCGTCGACACCGTCCGCGACTGCTACGCGGCGCTCGGCACCATCCACGCTCGGTGGAACCCGGTGCCCGGACGGTTCAAGGACTACATCGCGATGCCCAAGTTCAACATGTACCAGTCGTTGCACACGACGGTCATCGGGCCCAGCGGCAAGCCGGTCGAGATCCAGATCCGTACCTTCGACATGCACCGCCGCGCCGAGTACGGCATCGCCGCGCACTGGAAGTACAAGCAGGAGGCCGTCGCCGGCTCCTCCAAGGTGCGCACCGACAGCCCCCGCAGCGCCAAGGCCGACGACGCCGTCAACGACATGGCGTGGCTGCGGCAGCTGCTCGACTGGCAGAAGGAGACCGAGGACCCGGGCGAGTTCCTGGAGTCGCTGCGCTTCGACCTCTCCCGCAACGAGGTCTTCGTCTTCACCCCCAAGGGCGACGTCATCGCGCTGCCCGCGGGTGCCACGCCGGTCGACTTCGCCTACGCCGTCCACACCGAGGTCGGCCACCGCACCATCGGCGCCCGCGTCAACGGACGCCTGGTGCCGCTGGAGTCGACCCTCGACAACGGCGACCTGGTCGAGGTCTTCACCTCCAAGTCCCCGGGCGCCGGCCCCTCCCGGGACTGGCTCGGCTTCGTCAAGTCGCCCCGGGCCCGCAACAAGATCCGCGCCTGGTTCTCCAAGGAGCGTCGCGAGGAGGCCATCGAGCAGGGCAAGGAAGCCATCGCGCGGGCGATGCGCAAGCAGAACCTGCCGATCCAGCGCGTGCTGACCGGCGACTCGCTGGTCACACTGGCACACGAGATGCGCTACCCCGACATCTCGGCGCTGTACGCGGCGATAGGCGAGGGGCACATCACCGCCCAGTCGGTGGTGCACAAGCTCGTCGAGGCGCTCGGCGGCGAGGAGGGCGCGACCGAGGACATCGCCGAGGTCACCACCCCCTCGCGCAGTCGCACCAAGCGCCGCGCCAACGCCGACCCGGGCGTCATCGTCAAGGGCGAACGGGACGTGTGGGTCAAGCTGTCGCGCTGCTGTACCCCCGTGCCCGGCGACCCGATCATCGGCTTCGTCACCCGGGGCAACGGCGTCTCCGTGCACCGTGCGGACTGCGTCAACGTCGACTCGCTCTCGTCGCAGCCCGAGCGGATCATCGAGGTCGAGTGGGCCCCCACCCAGTCGTCGGTCTTCCTCGTCGCCATCCAGGTCGAGGCGCTCGACCGCTCCCGGCTGCTCTCCGACGTCACCCGCGTCCTGTCCGACCAGCACGTCAACATCCTGTCGGCGGCCGTCCAGACCTCCCGAGACCGCGTCGCCACCTCCCGCTTCACCTTCGAGATGGGCGACCCCAAGCACCTGGGCCACGTGCTCAAGGCGGTGCGCGGCGTGGAGGGCGTCTACGACGTCTACCGGGTGACCTCGGGCCGCCAGGGCCAGCGATAGCCTCCGGCGGTCCGGTCACCGGGCGGCGCCGCGTCCCGCGCCCCTGCCCGCACCGCGCCCCCGGGAACGCGCGGGCCCCGGCACGCGTCGCGCGGTGCGCGGACGTGCCGGGGCCCGGACGGATGCCGCGTTCGAGCGGCCCGGCTGTCAGCCGCCGAACTCCTGGAGGCCCTTGAGAGCCTGGTCGAGCAGCGCCTGGCGGCCTTCGAGCTCCTTGGCGAGCTTGTCGGCCTTGGCGGTGTTGCCGGCCGCGCGGGCCGCCTCCACCTGGGTGGTGAGCTTGTCGACCGCGGCCTGCAGCTGACCCGTCAGCCCCTCGGCGCGCGCCCGGGCCTCCGGGTTGGTGCGCCGCCACTCGGCCTCCTCGGCGTCCTGGATGGCCCGCTCGACGGCGTGCATCCGCGCCTCGATCCGCGGCCGGGCGTCCCGGGGCACATGCCCGATCGCCTCCCAGCGCTCGTTGATCGACCGGAACGCGGCGCGCGCCGCCTTCAGATCGGTCACCGGCAGCAGCTTCTCCGCCTCGATCGCCAGCTCCTCCTTGAGCGTGAGGTTCTCGCGCTGCTCGGAGTCGCGTTCGGCGAAGACCTCGGCGCGGGCGGCGAAGAAGACGTCCTGCGCACCGCGGAAGCGGTTCCACAGCTCCTCCTCGGCCTCCCGCTGCGCGCGCCCGGCCGCCTTCCAGTCGGCCATCAGTTCGCGGTACCGGGCGGCCGTCGGCCCCCAGTCGGTGGAGCCCGAGAGCTCCTCCGCCTCGCGCACCAGGCGCTCCTTGGCCCTGCGGGCCTCCTCGCGCTGGGCGTCGAGCGACGCGAAGTGGGCCTTGCGCCGCTTGGAGAAGACCGACCGCGCGTGGCTGAAGCGGTGCCACAGCTCGTCGTCGGTCTTGCGGTCCAGCCGGGGCAGGCTCTTCCAGGTGTCCACCAGGGACCGCAGCCGCTCCCCGGCCGAGCGCCACTGCTCGCTCACCGAGAGCTGCTCGGCCTCGGCGACCAGCTCCTCCTTGGCGTGCCGGGCCTCGTCGGCGGCCTTCGCCTTGGCGGCCTTGCGCTGCTCGCGGCGGGACTCGACCTCCGCGGTGAGTGCGTCGAGGCGCTTGGCGAGCGCGTCGAGGTCGCCGACGGCGTGGGCGTCGACCACGGACGCCCGAAGGTGCTCGATCGCCGTCGTGGCGTCCTTCGTCGACAGGTCGGTGGTCCGCACCCGGCGTTCGAGGAGGCCGATCTCGACGACGAGCCCTTCGTACTTGCGCTTGAAGTAGGCCAGCGCCTCATCAGGAGAGCCTGCCTGCCACGAGCCGACCACCCGCTCACCGTCGGCCGTCCGCACGTACACGGTCCCCGTCTCGTCGACGCGTCCCCATGGGTCGCTGCTCACAGCGCCTCCTCCACGTGATGCCCCTCCGGTGCCCGGAGCGTGGGCATCGTCCACAGTTCTCCCCGGTCGGGCTTCGCCCGACCGGTCCGACGTGCCGTTCCGGCTCCGGTCACGGTCCGCAGGCCGTCGGCGTACAGGGCAGCCTATACACCGCCAACATAGGCGACCGGCGCCCTGGCTGTCCGCATCCGGCGCTGCCCGAATTGGCGCAGCCACCCGCGAACTGCCCGCAGCGGCTCACGATCGCGTGACGGTCGCCTTGTCGATCACCACGGTCGCGGTCGGGGCGCCGTCGCCCTGCCCGGAGGACTCCCCGGCGGCGGCGATCTTCTGCAGCACCTTCATCCCGGCCGCGTCGATCGTGCCGAACGGGGTGTAGGAGGCGGGCAGCTGGCTGTCCTTGTAGACGAGGAAGAACTGGCTGCCGCCGGTGTGCGGCCGGCCGGTGTTGGCCATCGCGATCGTGCCCGCCGGGTAGACGCCCTTGGCGATCGAGGCGGCCTTGAGGTTCTCGTCCGGGATCGTGTAGCCCGGGCCGCCCAGGCCGGTGCCCTTGGGGTCGCCGCACTGGAGCACGTAGATGCCGGAGGTGGTCAGCCGGTGGCACTTGGTGTGGTCGAAGAAGCCCTGGCCGGCCAGGAAGGCGAACGAGTTGACGGTGTGCGGCGCGGCGGCGGCGTCGAGCTTCACGCCGACATCCCCGCACGTGGTGTGCAGCTGCATCGTGTAGGAGGCGCCGGTGTCGATCGACATCGCCGGCTCGCTCTTCCACTGCTTGGTGCCGGGCGAGCCGGGCGCGGGCCTGGCGCACGGATCGGCGGGCTTCGAGGACGGCGCGGCGGAGGCCGCCGATCCGTGGCCGCCCAGGCCGGTCGACGCCCAGGCGGCCGCGCCCGCGGCCACCACGACGGCGAGGACGGCGGCGATCACCACGTTGCGCCGCCGCGCCTTCACCCGCTGCTCGGCTCTGCGCTGCTGCTGCCGCTCGTACTTCTCGCGGGCGAGTTGCCGTCGCCGCTGCTCCTTGCTTGCCACTTCAGCCCTTCCGACGAGTGATGGCCCGGTGTGCGGCGCGCTCCCCGGCTGCGGTTGCGGACGCCGGTCGCCGATCCTGGCGCCCGGCGTCCGCGCAGTCCAGTACCGGCGCCACGCCCGACCCTGTGACCATATGGGTTAGCGATCGGCTCCGTGCCGCCGGTAGGCTCTTGGACTGCAGAAACCGCCGACTGCGCGGACCGACGCGGACGACAGAAGGACGATCGTGCTCATTGCCGGGTTCCCCGCCGGGGCCTGGGGGACCAACTGTTATCTGGTCGCCCCCGCCGCGGGCGAGGAGTGCGTGATCATCGACCCGGGCCACGAGGCGGCCCGAGGCGTCGAGGAGACCATCGCCAAGCACCGGCTCAAGCCGGTGGCCGTCATCCTCACGCACGGCCACATCGACCACGTCGCCTCCGTCGTCCCGGTGTGCGGGGCCCACGACGTGCCGGCCTGGATCCACCCCGAGGACCGCTACATGATGAGCGATCCGGAGAAGGCGCTGGGCCTGTCGGTGGGGCAGCAGCTGATGGGCGACCTCACGGTGGGCGAGCCGGACGACGTCCGGGAGCTCACCGACGGCGCGGTGCTGCGGCTCGCCGGTCTGGAGCTGACCGTGGCGCACGCACCCGGCCATACCAGGGGGTCGGTGACGTACCGGTTGCCCGAGAACGCCGAGATCCCCCCGGTCCTGTTCTCCGGTGACCTGCTCTTCGCCGGCTCCATCGGACGCACCGATCTGCCCGGCGGCTCCCACGCCGAGATCCTCGAGTCGCTGGCCCGAGTGTGCCTGCCGCTCGACGACTCGACCGTGGTGCTGTCCGGCCACGGCCCCCAGACCACCATCGGCCGCGAGCGCGCCACCAACCCGTTCCTGAGCGAGCTGGCCCGCGCCGGCGGCCTCGGAGCCGGGTCCAAGGCTCCGCGACGAGGATTGTGACGAAAGTTCCGTTGAGTACCTTCTCCGCCCCCAAGGGCACGTACGACCTGATCCCGCCGGACTCCGCGGCGTTCCTGGCGGTGCGCGAGGCGATCGCGGCACCGCTGAAGCGGGCCGGCTACGGCTACATCGAGACCCCCGGCTTCGAGCAGGTGGAGCTGTTCTCCCGCGGTGTCGGCGAGTCGACCGACATCGTGACCAAGGAGATGTACACCCTCACCACCAAGGGCGGCGACGTGCTCGCCCTGCGCCCCGAGGGGACCGCCTCCGTGCTGCGGGCGGCGCTCCAGGCGAACCTGCACCGCGGCGCGCTGCCGGTCAAGCTCTGGTACTCCGGCTCGTACTACCGCTACGAGCGCCCGCAGGCCGGCCGCTACCGCCACTTCTCGCAGGTCGGCGCCGAAGCGCTGGGAGCCGAAGACCCGGCGCTGGACGCCGAGTTGATCATCCTGGCGGTCGACGCGTACCGCTCGCTGGGCCTGAGCAACTTCCGCCTGCTGCTCAACTCGCTCGGTGACCGGGAGTGCCGTCCGGTCTACCGTGCGGCGCTCCAGGAGTTCCTGCGCGGCCTCGACCTGGACGAGGACACCCGGCGGCGCATCGAGATCAACCCGCTGCGGGTCCTCGACGACAAGCGGGAGTCCGTGCAGAAGCAGCTCGTCGGCGCCCCGATGATGCGCGACCACCTGTGCGAGGCCTGCAAGGACTACCACGAGCAGGTGCGCGAGCTGCTGACGGCGGCCGGGGTCGCCTTCGAGGACGACCCCAGGCTGGTGCGCGGGCTGGACTACTACACGCGTACGACCTTCGAGTTCGTCCACGACGGCCTCGGTTCGCAGTCCGCCGTCGGCGGCGGCGGGCGCTACGACGGCCTGTCGGAGATGATCGGCGGCCCTGCGCTGCCGTCGGTCGGCTGGGCGCTGGGCGTGGACCGCACCGTGCTGGCGCTGAAGGCCGAGGGGATCGAGCTCCAACTGCCCGCGGCCACCGAGGTGTTCGCCGTGCCGCTGGGCGAGGAGGCGCGGCGTGCCCTGTTCGCCGTGGTCACCCGGCTGCGTCGCGAAGGGGTCGCCGCGGACTTCGCCTTCGGCGGCAAGGGGCTGAAGAACGCGATGAAGTCGGCGAACCGCTCCGGCGCCCGCTACGCCATCGTGGCCGGCGAGCGCGATCTGGCCGAGGGCACCGTGCAGCTGAAGGACCTCGAGAGCGGCGAGCAGCACCCGGTCGCGCTCGACGCCGTGGTCGACGCCGTGCGCGAGCGGCTCGCCTGAGCCGCAGCCGCAGGTCACAGCGGCGAAGGAGGCCGGGCGCTCGTCCCGGCGCCGCGGGGGACGACCTCCGCCTTCGCCGTCGTCCGCCGCCGTCCCCCGGCCCCCGTCGTCAACTCGATGTCGTGCCGTTCACACGACGATCCCGGTCACCGCCGGGGCGCCCTGGTGCACAATGAGGCAGGCTTGAACACGGGGGCGCACCAGACAACCCGGCGGACACGGCGAGTAGAAGGCGACATGACGACGACGGCGCTTGACGAGACCCGCGACGACGAGCAGACGCAGGACGAGGCGGGACTCGTCGGCGCGGGCCGGGCGTTCAGCCTGCTGCTGGTGGTCTGCGGCGCGCTCGGCCTGCTCGCCTCCTGGGTGATCACCATCGACAAGTTCGAGCTGCTGAAGAACCCCAAGTTCGTCCCCGGGTGCAGCCTCAACCCGATCATCTCCTGCGGCAACATCATGAAGAGTGCGCAGGCCGCGGTGTTCGGCTTCCCCAACCCGATGATCGGCCTCGTCGCCTACCCCGTGGTGATCTGCATCGGCATGGGCGTGCTCGCCGGCGCCCGCTACCGCCCCTGGTTCTGGCTGGGGCTGCAGGCGGGCTCGCTCTTCGGCGTCGGCTTCGTGACGTGGCTGCAGTACCAGTCGCTGTACTCGATCGGCTCGCTGTGCCTGTGGTGCTCGCTGGCCTGGGTCGTCACCATCGCCACCTTCTGGTACACGGCCGTCCACAACATCCGGCACCGCATCATCCCGGTCCCCGAGGGGGCCCGCGGCATCGTGCTGGAGTTCCACTGGGCGGTCCCGGTGCTGTGGTACGGCGTGATCGCCATGCTCATCCTGACCCGCTGGTGGTCGTACTGGAGCACCCTGCTGTGAGGCCCTGAGTGTCACAGGCGTGTCCTAGGCTTCCGTGACGTGGAGCCCGACCTGTTCACCGCCGCCGCCGAGGACCGCCAGGAGAAGGAGCCCGGGGCCAGCCCGCTGGCCGTCCGGATGCGCCCGCGCACCCTGGACGACGTCGTGGGCCAGCAGCACCTGCTGAAACCGGGGTCGCCGCTGCGCCGCCTCGTCGGCGAGGGCACCGGGGGCCCGGCCGGCCCCGCCTCGGTGATCCTGTGGGGCCCGCCGGGCAGCGGCAAGACGACTCTGGCCTACGTGGTGAGCCGGGCCACCCAGCGGCGGTTCGTCGAGCTGTCGGCGATCACGGCGGGCGTCAAGGAGGTCCGTGCGGTCATCGAGAGCGCCAAGCGCGAGTCGGGCGCGTACGGGCGCGAGACCCTGCTCTTCCTGGACGAGATCCACCGCTTCAGCAAGGCCCAGCAGGACTCGCTGCTGCCCGCGGTGGAGAACCGCTGGGTCACCCTGATCGCGGCCACCACGGAGAACCCCTACTTCTCGGTGATCTCGCCGCTGCTCTCCCGCTCGCTGCTGCTGACCCTTGAGGCGCTCACCGACGATGACCTGCGCGGGCTGCTGCGCCGCGCGGTCGCCGATCCGCGCGGGCTGGCCGGTGCGGTGGCGCTGCCCGCCGAGTCCGAGGACCATCTGCTGCGCATCGCGGGCGGCGACGCACGACGGGCGCTGACCGCGCTGGAGGCGGGCGCGGGCTCGGCGATAGCCAAGGGCGAGAGCGAGATCACGCTGGAGACCCTCGAGTCGGCCGTCGACCGCGCCGCGGTGAAGTACGACCGCGACGGCGACCAGCACTACGACGTGGCGAGCGCGCTGATCAAGTCGATCCGCGGCTCCGACGTGGACGCGGCGCTGCACTACCTGGCCCGCATGATCGAGGCCGGTGAGGATCCCCGGTTCATCGCCCGGCGGCTGATGATCTCGGCGAGCGAGGACATCGGCATGGCCGACCCCACCGCATTGCAGACCGCGGTCGCCGCTGCCCAGGCGGTCGCCATGATCGGCTTCCCGGAGGCCCGGATAACCCTGTCGCAGGCGGTGATCGCGCTGGCGCTGGCGCCCAAGTCGAACGCCGCCTACCTGGCGATCGACGCGGCCCTCGCCGACGTGCGCAAGGGGCTCGCCGGACCGGTCCCGGCCCATCTGCGCGACAGCCACTACCAGGGCGCGGGCAAGCTCGGCCACGGCCGGGGCTACCAGTACCCGCACGACCTGCCCGGCGCGATCGCCGCCCAGCAGTACGCCCCGGACGAGGTGCAGGGCAAGCGCTACTACCAGCCCACGCGCTACGGCGCGGAGGCGCGTTACGCCGATGTGCTCGACCGCGTCCGGGGCAGGCTGTCGGGGGAGTGAACCCGGTGAACCCCGGTTGTCAGGCGGGCAGTTGCCGGCGGTAGGGCGCCAGGGCCGGCGCGGTCTTCGTGGGGACGAACTCGGCGATCCGGTACTCGCACACGCCGCCGGTGACGAACGGGTCGCCGGCGACCAGCTCCTCGACGGCGGCCCGGTCCGCGGCTTCCGCCAGGATCACGCCGCCGTCCCGGGGGACCTTGCGGCCGGAGGCCAGGAAGAACCCGGCCGCGTACTGCTCCTCCAGCCAGGACACGTGCTCGGCGAGCAGGGCGTCGACGCGCTCCAGCGGCGCGGTGTAGGTCAGTTCCAGCACGAACATGATCAGCACCTTACGCCGCGCCCGGCGCGGCCCGTGCGGCGGGCGGCGCACACTGCCGGCCCGTCCGGACCGCGCCGGCGACCGGCTCAGGTGCCGGGCCGCCGCACGGCGCACTCGTGGGCCGCTTCGAACAGCGCGTGCATGGCGCGGCGCAGATCGTTCGGGCCGTGTACGGGTTCCGGGAACTCGAAGCGCGCGTCGAATGTGCCGTCGTCGCCGGTGAAGCGCACCCGCAGGCCGAAGCGGTCGAGCGCCAGCGGTACGGCGGTGTGCGGGGCGCCGCAGCGGCCGGCGCCCCGCCCGCACGCGGCGAGGGCGCACAGCCGGCCCACCTGTTCGCCGTGGGCGGCGGCCAGGTGCTGCAGGAGCTCCGCCTCCTGCCGGGCGAGCGGGTCGGCCGCGGCGGCGGCGAAGTCGTCCGGCTCGACGTGGTCCGCGCCCCACAGGTCGTCCACCCAGGCCTCGCCGACCTCCAGGCGAAGCCACCCCGGTCCCGCGTGCCGGTGCCAGGGGGTCAGCCAGCCGCCGATCCGGGCGCGCCCGCGGATGCGCCGCGCCACGGCGACCGGCGCCACGTCGGTGAGCTCGACCACGGCGGGCAGCTCGTCGTCCTCGGCGAACGTCGCAGCGCGCACCGCGGGGGAGTCGGGGGCGAAGCGCAGCAGCACGTCCCCGTCCCGCCCGCAGGTGCGCACGTAGGGGGTCATCAGCTCGGCCGGGAGGCCGCCGGGACCGCCGGGGCCGGGAATGAGCAGGAGCGCCGAGCAGTTACCCTCGACAAGGGATCGCACGCGCTCGGCTGCCGAAGGCACCCGGGCGTTTTCGATGTCCAAGGGACGCGGCTGACCACGCCCGGCCTCGCCTTCCGCTGAGCGGCGGCCGGCGCCGGGCATGGGGTTCCCAGGTCGAAACATGCGATCTCCTCCGCTAAGGTAAGCCTTACCTAACTTACATGGAGGTCTGGAGCACGTGAACCAGTCGCGTCCCAAGGTCAAGAAGTCCCGCGCACTCGGTATCGCGCTCACCCCGAAGGCCGTCAAGTACTTCGAGGCGCGCCCCTACCCGCCGGGCGAACACGGTCGCGGCCGCAAGCAGAACAGCGACTACAAGGTCCGCCTGCTGGAGAAGCAGCGTCTGCGGGCCCAGTACGACATCAGCGAGACGCAGATGCGCCGCGCCTACGACCGCGCACGCAAGGTCGAGGGCAAGACCGGCGACGCCCTCATCGTGGAGCTGGAGCGCCGGCTCGACGCGCTCGTCCTGCGCTCCGGCTTCGCCCGCACGATCTACCAGGCGCGCCAGATGGTCGTCCACGGGCACATCGAGGTCAACGGCCGCAAGGTCGACCGCCCGTCGTTCCGGGTCCGCCCCGACGACGTGGTGACGGTGCGCGAGCGCTCCCGCGCCAAGACGCCGTTCCAGGTCGCCCGCGAAGGCGGCTGGGCCGGCGACGGCGAGACGCCCAAGTACCTTCAGGTCAACCTCCAGGCGCTCGCCTTCCGGCTGGACCGCGAGCCCAACCGCCGTGAGATCCCGGTGATATGCGACGAGCAGCTCGTCGTGGAGTACTACGCCCGCTGACCGGCGCCGCACCCCGCCCGGCCCGCCGCCTCCCCGCCCTCCCGGCGCGGAGCCGGCGGGCCGCGGCGTACCGGCGCGAACGTACGGTGCCCGGACATCAGCGCAGCGTGAGGCGGCGTGCCCGGCGCGGCGCACGCCACGGGCCCGCGCGTGCGGAATGCGGTACGACGAGCCAAGTCCGGCGCGGTAGGGTCGATATCCCTGCCGCCCGTGCGAACCGCAAGCCCCGGGCGGGGCCGCCGGACGGTCGCGTCCGCCCGGTCCCCGCCGGGCACCGCCCGCGAGCGGCCGCCCATGACCTTGAACCTAAGGAGCGCGCAGCAGTGTCCGGTGCAGAGGTGGCCGGCCTCCTTGTGGCCGTCTTCTGGGCGATCCTGGTGTCCTTCCTCGCCGTGGCCCTGGCCCGGCTGGCACAGACCCTGAAGCGGACCACCGAACTCGTCACGGCCGTCACCGACCAGGCGGTCCCGCTGCTCGGCGAGGCCACCGCCGCGGTCCGCTCCGCGCACGTCCAGCTCGACCGCGTCGACACCATCACCGCCGACGTCCAGGAGGTCACCGCCAACGCCTCGGCGCTCTCCTCCACCGTCGCCTCCACCTTCGGCGGCCCGCTGGTCAAGGTCGCCGCGTTCGGCTACGGGGTGCGCCGCGCCGTCGGCCGGCAGGGCCCGGGCGAGCCGGACTCGGACCGGGCCGCACGGCGTACCGTGATCACCGGAAAGGCGATCCCGTCGGCCCGCCGGGGTCTGCGCCGCAACCGAGGGAAGGGCTGATACGACAGATGTTCCGCCGCCTGTTCTGGTTCGCCGCCGGCATCGCGGCCGGCACCTGGGCGACCACGAAGGTGCACCGGGCAGCCCGCCGCCTGACCCCCGACAGCCTCGCCGCCGCGGCGGCCGACCGGGCCGTCGAACTCGGCGGCCGCGCCCGGAGGTTCGCCCTCGAGGTGCGCGCCGGGATGACCGAGCGCGAACGGGAGCTCCACCAGGCGCTGGGCCTGGACGAGAGCCCCGCCCAGCTCCCCGGGCGGCGGCGCCCCGAGATCGGCTACCGGGCGGACGGCGCCGGGGAAGACGCGTACGAGCCGCACACGCCCAAGCGACACGTGTACAAGCAGAAAGAAGGCCACTGATGGAGTCGGCAGAAATCCGCAGGCGCTGGCTGCGCTTCTTCGAGGAGCGCGGGCACACTGTCGTGCCGTCGGCGTCGCTGATCGCGGACGACCCGACGCTGCTGCTGGTCAACGCGGGCATGGTGCCCTTCAAGCCGTTCTTCCTCGGCGAGGTCAAGCCGCCCTTCCCGCGCGCCACCAGCGTGCAGAAGTGCGTACGCACCCCCGACATCGAAGAGGTCGGCAAGACCACCCGCCACGGCACGTTCTTCCAGATGTGCGGCAACTTCTCCTTCGGCGACTACTTCAAGGAAGGCGCCATCCAGTACGCCTGGGAGCTGCTCACCACGCCCCAGGCCGCCGGCGGCTACGGCCTCGACCCGGAGAAGCTGTGGATCACCGTCTACGAGGAGGACGACGAGGCCGAGCGCATCTGGCGTGACGTGATCGGCGTCCCCGCCGAGCGCATCCAGCGCCTGGGCATGGGCCCCAACTTCTGGTCCATGGGCGTCCCCGGCCCCTGCGGCCCGTGCTCCGAGATCAACTACGACCGCGGCCCCGAGTTCGGCCCCGAGGGCGGCCCGGCCGTCAACGACGAGCGCTACGTGGAGATCTGGAACCTGGTCTTCATGCAGTACGAGCGCGGACCGGGCTCCGGCAAGACCGACTTCCCGATCCTCGGCGACCTGCCCGCCAAGAACATCGACACCGGTCTCGGCCTCGAACGCCTGGCGATGATCCTCCAGGGCGTCAACAACATGTACGAGACCGACACCCTCAAGGTCGTCATCGACAAGGCCACCGAGCTCACCGGCGTCCGCTACGGCGAGGCGCACGACTCCGACGTGTCGCTGCGCGTGGTCGCCGACCACCTGCGCACCTCGGCCATGCTCATCGGCGACGGCGTCACCCCCGGCAACGAGGGCCGCGGCTACGTGCTGCGCCGCATCATGCGCCGCGCGATCCGCAACATGCGCATGCTCGGCGCCACCGAGCCGGTCGTCGGCCTGCTGCTCGACGTCGTGCTGAACACGATGGGCCAGCAGTACCCGGAGCTGCTCAGCGACCGCGGCCGCATCGAGACCGTCGCGCTCGCCGAGGAGTCCGCGTTCCTGAAGACCCTCAAGACCGGCACCAACATCCTCGACACCGCCGTCACCGAGACCAAGGCCAAGGGCTCCACGGTCCTCCCCGGCGACAAGGCGTTCCTGCTCCACGACACCTGGGGCTTCCCGATCGACCTCACCCTGGAGATGGCCTCCGAGCAGGGCCTCACCGTGGACGAGGAGGGCTTCCGCCGCCTGATGAAGGAGCAGCGGGAGCGCGCCAAGGCCGACGCCAGGGCCAAGAAGACCGGCCACGCCGACCTGTCCGCCTACCGCGAGGTCGCCGACACCTCCGGCAGCACGGTCTTCACCGGCTACGCCGACCACGAGGGCGAGGCCACCGTCGTCGGCCTGCTCGTGGACGGGCTGCCCTCGCCCGCCGCCTCGGAGGGCGACGAGGTCGAGGTCGTGCTCGACCGCACGCCCTTCTACGCCGAGGGCGGCGGCCAGCTCGCCGACACCGGGCGGATCAAGACCGACACCGGTGCCATCGTCGAGGTCCGCGACGTGCAGCAGCCGGTGCCCGGGGTCAGCGTGCACAAGGGCGTCGTCCAGGTCGGCGAGGTGACGGTGGGCGCGAGTGCGCACGCCGCCATCGACCTGGTGCGCCGCCGGGCCATCGCCCGCGCCCACAGCGCCACCCACCTGACCCACCAGGCGCTGCGCGACGCCCTCGGCCCGACCGCCGCCCAGGCCGGCTCGGAGAACTCCCCGGGCCGCTTCCGCTTCGACTTCGGCTCGCCGACCGCCGTCCCGGGCACGGTCCTCACCGACGTCGAGCAGAAGATCAACGAGGTCCTCGCCCGCGAACTCGACGTCACCGCCGAGGTGATGAGCATGGCCGAGGCCAAGAAGCAGGGCGCCATCGCCGAGTTCGGCGAGAAGTACGGCGAGCGGGTGCGCGTGGTGACCATCGGCGACTTCTCCAAGGAGCTGTGCGGCGGCACGCATGTGAACAACACCGCCCAGCTCGGCCTGGTCAAGCTGCTCGGCGAGTCGTCCATCGGCTCGGGCGTGCGCCGCGTCGAGGCACTGGTGGGCGTGGACGCCTACAAGTTCCTCGCCCGCGAGCACACCCTCGTCTCGCAACTCACCGACCTGGTCAAGGGCCGCCCCGAGGAGCTGCCGGACAGGATCTCCGGGGTGCTGACCAAGCTGCGCGAGGCCGAGAAGGAGATCGAGCGGTTCCGCGCCGAGAAGGTGCTCGCCGCCGCGGCCGGGCTCGCCGAGTCCGCCGAGGACGTCAAGGGCGTCGCCCTGGTCACCGGCCGGGTCCCCGAGGGCACCGGCGCCGACGACCTGCGCAAGCTCGTCCTGGACGTGCGGCAGCGCATCACCGGTGGCCGTCCGGCCGTCGTGGCGCTGTTCACCGTGGCGAACGGCCGGCCGCTGACCGTCATCGCCACCAACGAGGCCGCCCGCGAGCGCGGCATCAAGGCCGGTGAACTCGTCCGCACCGCCGCCAAGACGCTCGGCGGCGGAGGCGGCGGCAAGGACGACGTCGCCCAGGGCGGCGGCAGCGACCCGAACGCCGTGGACGAGGCCGTCGAAGCGGTGCGCCGCCTGGTCGCCGAGAAGGCCTGAGGCAGGGAGCGGTAGCGATGCGACGCGGCAGGCGGATCGCCGTCGATGTCGGGGATGCCCGGATCGGGGTCGCCAGTTGCGACCCCGACGGGCTGCTGGCCACCCCCGTGGAGACCGTCCCGGGCAAGGACGCCCCGGCGGCCCGCCGCCGCCTCGCGGCCATCGTCGCGGAGTACGAGCCCATCGAGGTGGTCGTCGGCCTGCCCAAGTCCCTCAGCGGGCGCGAGGGTCCGGCGGCGGCCAAGGTGCGGGCCTTCGCCCGCGATGTGGCGAAGGCCATCGCACCGGTCCCGGTCCGCCTGGTCGACGAGCGGATGTCCACCGTGACCGCCACCCAGGGGCTGCGGGCCTCGGGCGTGAAGTCCAGGAAGGGCCGCTCTGTCGTCGACCAGGCGGCCGCCGTGGTCATCCTGCAGAGCGCGCTGGAGACCGAACAGACCTCCGGCCGGGCGCCGGGCGAGACCGTCGAAGTGGTCATCTGATCGCGATACGGTAACGTTCCGGGCCGAACAGGCGGGCCGACGCCGGCCACCCCCAAGCGCCGGTCCGCAACCCGCCTCGCCTCACCAGGAGACCCATGACCGACTACGGGCGAGGCCCCGCTCCGCAGCCGTGGCACCCCGACGATCCCCTCTTCGGCGATCTGGGCGGCCACACCGGGCAGCAGGGCCAGCCCCAGCACGGCTGGGGCCGGTACGGGGACGAGGCGGCACCGGGCGGCTGGCAGCAGCAGTACGCACCCGGACACCAGCAGTACGAACACCAGCAGTACGGGCATCAGCAGAACTGGGACGGCGGCGCGCAGCCCGGACAGCCCTACGGCACCGGGCAGTACGCAGGCTGGCAGCAGCCTGACGCGATGCCGTACGACTCCGGCCACACCGATCCCCACGGGTACCAGTACGCCGATCCGTACGGGCCCGGCGGCTACGCGGAGCCGCAGCAGTATGCGCAGCAGCAGCATCCGCAGCAGGAGCCCGGATCCGAGTACGCACCGCACCCGCAGCACGGCGAGGCCGCGGCCGAACAGACCGCCGAGTGGCGGGCGTTCGAGGAGTTCGGTGACGAGGAGTCGCACGAGCCCGAGACGCATCCTTTCTTCACCGACGCCGACGGCGACCACGACGAGGACGACGAGGACGAGGAACCGCAGCGCGGCCGCCGCGGCGGACGCAAGGACAAGGAGCGCCGGGGCGGCGGCAAGCGCCGCAGCGGCACCGCGTGCCTGCTCCTCCTGGTGCTGCTCGGCGGCGTCGTGGGAGGCGGCGGCTACTTCGGCTACCGCTACTGGCAGAGCCACTTCGCCGCGCCGCCGGACTACGCGGGCCAGGGCGGCGGCGACGTCCAGGTCGACATCCCCAAGGGCGCCTCGCTCGTCCGGATCGGCAACATCCTCAAGCAGAACGACGTGGTCGAGAGCGTCGAAGCCTTCACCAAGGCGGCCGCCGCCAACCCGAAGGGCGCCACCATCCAGGGCGGCATCTACACGCTCCACAAGGAGATGTCGGCCGCCGCGGCCGTCGCCATGATGCTCGACCCGAGCGCCCAGAACACGCTCATCGTCGCCGAGGGGCTGCGGGCCACCCGGATCTACGCCAAGCTCGACGCGAAACTCGGCCTGAAGCCGGGGACCACCGCGGCCGCGGCCAAGACCGCCGACCTCGGCCTGCCGGCCTACGCGGGAGGCAATCCCGAGGGCTTCCTCTTCCCCACCCGCTACAGCGTCGGCAAGGGCGGCAAACCCGAGGACATCCTCAAGCAGATGGTCCAGCAGGCGCAGGCCGAATACACCCGGGACGGCCTGGAGGCCGCGGCCGCCAAGGTGGGCAAGACGCCCTACCAGGTCATCGTGATCGCCAGCCTCATCCAGGCCGAGGCGAAGGAGCCGCAGGACTTCGGGAGGGTCTCCCGGGTGATCTACAACCGCCTCGCGCAGAACATGGCCCTGGGCTTCGACTCGACGATCAACTACGCCAAGGGCCGGTCGACCCTGAACACCACGCAGTCCGACACCCACTTCCCGTCCCCGTACAACACCTACCTGCACAAGGGACTGCCGCCCGGGCCCATAGACAACCCCGGGCACGAGGCCATCGAAGCCGCGCTCAACCCGACGGCCGGCGACTGGCTCTACTTCGTCACCGTCAAGCCCGGTGACACGCGCTTCACCGCGAACTACGCGGAGCACCAGCGCAACGTCCAGGACTTCAACCGGTACCAGCAGGAGCACGGCGGCTGATGAACGCCACTGCCAAACGCGCGGCGGTCCTCGGGTCGCCCATCGCCCACTCGCTCTCCCCGGTGCTGCACCGCGCCGCCTACGACGCCCTCGGGCTCGCCGGCTGGGTCTACGAGCGCCACGAGGTCGACGAGGCGGGGCTGCCCGCCTTCTTCGACACGCTGGGCGGGCCGGGCCTGCCCTGGGCGGGGCTCTCCCTCACCATGCCGCTCAAGCGGGCGGTCATCCCGCTGCTCGACCGGATCAGCGACACCGCCGCCGCCGTCGAGGCGGTCAACACCGTGGTCTTCACCGACGACGGCGAACGCCTCGGCGACAACACCGACATCCCCGGCATCGCCGCCGCCCTGCGCGAGCGCGGCATCGAACGCACCGACTCGGCCGCGATCCTCGGCGCCGGCGCCACCGCCTCCTCCGCCCTCGCCGCGCTGGCCCGGATGTGCGACGGCGAGGTCACCGCATACGTCCGCAGCGCCGAGCGCGCCGCCGAGATGCGCCGCTGGGGCGAGCGGCTGGGCGTGCCCGTCCGCACCCGGGACTGGTCGGAGGCGGCCCGCGCGTTCACCGCCCCCCTGGTGGTCTCCACGACCCCGGCGGGCGCCACCGACGCCCTCGCCGACGCCGTGCCCGAGCGCCCCGGCGCCCTCTTCGACGTGCTCTACCACCCGTGGCCGACCCGGCTCGCCGATGCCTGGAGCGCCCGCGGGGGCGCCGTGGTCAGCGGCCTCGACCTGCTGGTGCACCAGGCCGTGCTCCAGGTCGAGTGGATGACCGGGCGCTCCCCGGCCCCGCTCGCCGCCATGCGCGCGGCCGGCGAGGCGGCCCTCGCCGCACGCTGAGCGGCGGCCCCCCGCCGTCCCGAACCGGCGTCCGACCGCTGGACACCCGACCCGGAATGTCCGCGAAGCGTGGGAGGATCAGTGCGAGAACGTTAGACGGGCGCAGGAAAGAGGGAGCTCCGTTGAGCAGGTTGCGCTGGCTGACTGCGGGGGAGTCGCACGGCCCCGCACTGGTGGCGACGCTGGAGGGGTTGCCGGCCGGCGTGCCGGTGACCACCGACATGGTGGCGGACGAGCTGGCGCGGCGGCGGCTGGGCTACGGGCGCGGCGCCCGGATGAAGTTCGAGCGTGACGAGGTCACCTTCCTCGGCGGTGTACGCCACGGGCGCACCCTCGGCTCGCCGGTCGCGATCATGGTCGGCAACACCGAGTGGCCCAAGTGGGAGCAGGTGATGGCGGCCGACCCGGTCGATCCCGAGATCCTCG
>CAYNNX010000066.1:0-3919 GCA_964398515.1 uncultured Streptantibioticus sp.
TCGCTGTAGATGTCGGGTTCGAGGTAGATGACGCGGGCGATGGGGACCGCGGCGCGAATACGGGCTTCGGCGTCGTCGATGGCCCGGGCCACCTCGGCGGCGGTGTCGTCGCGCCGGACGGCGATCTTGGCGGCGACCAGGAGTTCCTCCGGGCCGAGGTGCAGGGTGCGCATGTGGATGACGCCGGTGACGGCCTCGCCGTCGACGGCGGCGACGCGGATCTTCTCGATGACGTCCGGACCGGCGGCCTCTCCGAGGAGCAGGGACTTCGTCTCGGCGGCCAGCACGAGGGCGATGGCTACGAGCAGGGCGCCGATGCACAGGGTGCTCACGCCGTCCCAGACGCCGTCGCCGGTCGTCAGGGACAGCGCGACGCCGCCGAGGGCGAGGACGAGGCCGATGAGCGCGCCGAAGTCCTCCAGGAGGACGACGGGGAGTTCGGGGGCCTTGGCGCGGCGGATGAACTGAACCCAAGTGAGCTTGCCGCGCAGCTCGTTGGACTCCCTGATCGCGGTGCGGAAGGAGAACCCTTCGGCGAGCACGGCGAAGACGAGGACGCCGACGGGCCAGTACCACTCCTCCAGCGGGTGCGGGTGGCGGACCTTTCGGTAACCCTCGTAGAGCGCGAACACGCCGCCGACGCTGAACAGGACGACGGAGACGAGGAATCCGAAGACGTAGCGTTCGCGGCCGTAGCCGAAGGGGTGCTGCTCGGTCGCCTGTTTGCGGGCGCGTCTGCCGCCGATGAGGAGGAGCGCCTGGTTGCCGGAGTCGGCGACGGAGTGGACGCCTTCGGCGAGCATGGCGGACGAGCCGCTGAAGGCGAAGGCCGCGAACTTGGATGCGGCGATGGCCAGGTTGGCGCCCAGCGCCGCGACGATCGCCTTGGTTCCTCCCGACGCGCTCATGGCTGCGGCTCCCCTCCCTCGGTCCGGCCGTGCCGCGCGGGCCTGCGGCATTACCTTCTCTTTACTGAGCGGCCATTGTCGCAGGCGCGCGCGGCGCGGGAGGCGTCAGGCCACCACGGTGGCCCGGAAGAGGGTTCCCTCGCCGGTGACGGCGGCCTGCTCGCCCGCGGGCACGAAGGCCGACTGCCCTCGCCGCAGCGGCAGTTCGCCCTCGCCGCGCAAGGTCGCCTCGCCTTGGGTGCACAGCAGGATCTGCGGCGTGCGGGCGTCCAGGGTGCGGGGCAGGCCGCCGGGGGCGAGGACGTAGCGGGAGAGGCGGAACTCGTCGATCGGGGTGGCGTAGACCTCCTCGCCGCCGTCGGTCGCCTCGGGGCGCAGGATGGCGGGGTCGCCGGGCTCGAATCGGGTGACCTTCAGCAGTTCGGGGACGTCGACGTGCTTGGGGGTCAGGCCGGCGCGCAGCACGTTGTCGGAGTTGGCCATGATCTCGACGCCGAGGCCGCCCAGGTAGGCGTGGGGGACGCCGGCGCCGAGGTAGAGCGCCTCACCGGGCTGGAGGCGTACGTGGTTGAGGAGCATCGCGGCGATGACGCCGGGGTCGCCGGGGAAGTGGCGGGCGATCTCGGCGTAGGCGGCGTAGTCGGCGGCGGGGCCGGAGCCCTTCTCGGCGAGGACGGCGGCGGCCTCGGCGGCCTGCTTGACCGTGTCCGCCATGGCGTCGCGGTCGGCGGTGAGGACGGCTGCGAGGACCTCGCGCAGCGCGTCGCCGGCGGGGCGGGCGCGCAGGATGTCGACGTAGGGCTTGAGGGAGTCGACGCCGAGGCCTTCGAGGACTTCGGCGGCCTCGGCCGGCTGCCGGAATCCGCACAGGCCCTCGAAGGGGGTGAGGGCGCAGATGGCCTCGGGCTTGTGGTTGGCGTCCTTGTAGTTGCGGTGCGGGGCGTCGATGGGCACGCCGCGGGCCTCTTCGTCCGCGAAGCCGGCCTTGGCCTGGTCGAGGTCGGGGTGGACCTGCAGGGACAGCGGCGCGGCGGCGGCCAACACCTTGAACAGGAACGGCAGTCGGGGGCCGAAGCGGTCGACCGCGGGCTTGCCGAGCAGGCCGTAGGGGTCGGCGTCGACGGCCTCGTCGAGAGGTACCGGGCCGCCGGGGCGCTCCAGTCGCGAGGGTGCGCCGGGGTGGGCGCCCATCCACAGTTCGGCCTGCGGCTCGCCGGTGGGCTCGGTGCCGAGGAGTTCGGGGATGGCGGTCGTGGAGCCCCAGGCGTAGGGGCGCACGGTGTTGGCGAGGCGGTCCATGCGGTTCGGTACTTCCTCTACTGGTGTGACGGGCTCGACTCGTTCGACGGGCGCGACTCGTGTGACGGTGGCTTACGCGAATGGTGCCGCGCCGCAGGCGAGCGCGAGGTAAACAGCGGCGAAATCCGTGAGGGCCAGCAGTTCCGCGAGGGATTCGGCGGGGCTTCCCGGTGGCGCGTCGATCTCGCTGAGGGGGGTGTCGTGGGCGCCCGCGGCTTCGCGGGCGGTGACGGCGGGCGCGCTGTCGGGTTCGCGCAGCAGCACGATCCGGGGCCGCGGGTGGGCGGGTTCGTCGACGCGGTCGCGGAAGAAGTCGTCGAGGTCGTCGATGCCTCCGGCGTGCGAGCGGGCGATGAGGGCGCGGTGTTCGTCGACGGCCCCCGGGAGTGCGGCGGTGAGCGCGGGCCGCCCCGACAGGGTGGTCAGCAGGGCGGCGAACCGGCGGGCTACCGCGCCGGTGGCGGCGCCTTCGCTCCACACCAGGGGGACGGCGTCGACGAGTCCGGCGGCGAGCGCCTTGGCGGGGTTGCGGTAGGTCTCGGTGGCCGGGCCGAAGCGTTCGGCGGCCTGGTCGAGCCGGTCCGCGACGGCCTGGACGGCGTCGGGCGGCGTCGAGAACAGGCCGATGCGGTCGGCCAGGCCGAGCAGCGGGGTGAGCATCGCCCAGAAGGCGCCCGGGTCGGCCGACCCGCGCACCGGCTCCACGGGTTCGCCGGATGGGCCGGTGGTGGCTTCGGCGTAGGGAGCATGGGCGAACGGCAGGGCGAGGCCGTGGACCTGGCGCAGGGCCTCGCCGAGGGGAGCTCCGACGGGGGCGACGGCGGCGACCGCGCAGTCGCGCCGGTAGGTCTGTTCGACGAGGGCGGTCAGTCCCGGTTCGGTGCCGTACGGCGTGACGAGCAGCAGCAGGTCGTGCGCACCGGCCCAGCCGGGGAGGGTCCAGCGCAGGTCGTGGGCTGCCGGGCCGCGGCCGCCGCCGGGCAGGCTGAGAACCGGGCAGGCGGCGAGCGCGCCGAGGAGATCGGCGATCTGGCCGGGGGCCGGTCCGGGGCCGGCGACGAGGACGGTCCGGGGCCTGCCGTCGGGTTTGACGTCGGCGAGTCCGGCTTCCGCGGCGCGCCGTGCGGCGGCCCTGACCCTGGCGCCCGCGGCGGCGACACCGAGGAGAAGCCCGCCGGTGTCGTTGCGGGCGAGGGCGTCGGGGTTGTCGAGCAGCGACTCGTCGAGCATCGTGGCCTCCGGCCTCTCGGCGCCGCGTCCGGTTATGCGGGGCGGCGGGCCTCGTCGATGAGGAGCACCGGGATCCCGTCGCGCACCGGGTAGGCGAGGCCGCAGTCCTCTCCGGTGCAGACGAGCTCCGCCGCCGTCGCGCTCTCGGCGTCCTCGGCGGTCTCACGCAGCGGGGCGCGGCAGGCCGGGCAGGCGAGGATCTCCAGGAGGCTGGCTTCGAGCGGCATGCGGTGTCCTCTTCGGCGGTCGGTTGTGGCGTTCGGTTTCCGGGGCCTGTGCGGCGTGTCGCGCCGGTGGCACCCCGGGGCCTGCTCAGCGTACCGCCGGGACGGCCGCCGGGGTGGGCGGGGATTGGCCCGTCCCTCTGCCGCGGCGGCGGTCACGCCGACTCTCCGAGCCGCTGGGGAGGGCGGCACGTCACGCGGTGAGCGGGCTCGCGCGGTCACGCGCTCACACCTTGAGCGCACACGGCCCACCCGCTC
>CAYNNX010000066.1:4019-14043 GCA_964398515.1 uncultured Streptantibioticus sp.
CCGTGACGTGCGCGGCGCGCGGGCGGTCAGGCGCGCACGATCGCCAGGACCTCGTCGCGGATCCGGGCGACCGTCTCCGGGTCGCGCGCTTCGACGTTGAGGCGCAGCAGCGGCTCGGTGTTGGAGGGCCGCAGGTTGAACCACCAGTCGGGGGTGGAGACGGTCAGCCCGTCGAGTTCGTCGATCTGGACGCCCTCACGGCCCTCGAAGGCGGCGCGGACGGCGGCGGTGCGTCCGGCCTGGTCGTCGACGGTGGAGTTGATCTCACCGGAGGCGGCGTACCGGTCGTACTCGGCGACGAGCCGGGAGAGGGGGCGGTCCTGTTCACCGAGGGCGGCGAGGACGTGGAGGGCGGCGAGCATGCCGGTGTCGGCGTTCCAGAACTCCCGGAAGTAGTAGTGGGCGGAGTGCTCGCCGCCGAAGATGGCGCCGGTGCGGGCCATCTCCTGCTTGATGAAGGAGTGGCCGACGCGGGTGCGCACCGGAGTGCCGCCGTGCTCCTTGACGACCTCGGGGACCGAGCGGGAGGTGATGAGGTTGTGGATGATCGTGCCGCCGGGGTGCTTGGCGAGCTCGCGGGCGGCGACCAGGGCCGTGATCGCGGACGGGGAGACGGGCTCGCCGCGCTCGTCGATGACGAAGCAGCGGTCGGCGTCGCCGTCGAAGGCGAGCCCGATGTCGGCGCCGGTCTCGCGGACCTTGGCCTGAAGGTCGACGAGGTTCGCGGGGTCGAGCGGGTTGGCCTCGTGGTTGGGGAAGGTGCCGTCGAGCTCGAAGTACATCGGGACGAGGTCGATGGGCAGGCCCTCGAAGACGGTGGGGACGGTGTGGCCGCCCATGCCGTTGCCCGCGTCGACGGCGACCTTGAGGCGGCGGATGCCGCTGAGGTCGACGAGTTGGCGCAGGTAGGCGGCGTAGTCGTGGAGGACGTCGCGCTGGGTGACGGTGCCGGGCTTGGCGTCGGTGGCGGGCAGCCCGGTCTCGCTCCACTCCTCGGCGAGTTCCCGGATCCGGGCCAGCCCGGTGTCCTGGCCGACCGGGGCGGCACCGGCCCGGCACATCTTGATGCCGTTGTACTGGGCGGGGTTGTGGCTCGCGGTGAACATCGCGCCGGGCAGGTCGAACCTGCCGGAGGCGAAGTAGAGCTGGTCGGTCGAGCACAGCCCGATCTCGGTGACGTCGGCGCCGCGGGAGGCGGCTCCCCGGGCGAAGGCCCGGGAGAGCCCGGGCGAGGAGGGGCGCATGTCGTGGCCGACGACGATCGCGGTGGCTTCCGTGACGGTGGCGAAGGCCGCCCCGAACAGTTCGGCGAGGCCTTCGTCCAGCTGGTCGGGGACGACACCGCGAACGTCGTAGGCCTTCACGATCTGCGACAGGTCGGGCACAGCAGCTCCTGGATCGACA
The DNA here is from genome assembly GCA_964398515.1 of uncultured Streptantibioticus sp. Taxonomy (GTDB): domain Bacteria; phylum Actinomycetota; class Actinomycetes; order Streptomycetales; family Streptomycetaceae; genus CAYNNX01. Next base: position 5,424 of record CAYNNX010000066.1, read on the forward strand.
AGCGCCGGGTCGACGCGCACGAGGTTGGACAGCAGGTTCCAACCTACCTGGCGCTCCTGTCCGCCGAACGCGTCCCTGATGCGTACTGCGGGTGAACTCCGGGTGCATTGCGGCCGGTGGCGGGCGGTAGGACACCGGTCGGCGACGGCCAGGCGAGGCCGCCTGGGCGTCAGCCGCCAGGCAGCGCACGGCGGTTGACGGCGAAGGGCGCCCGGGCGGCCCGGCGCTAGGGCTCGGGTGACCGCAGAACCCGCAGGTGGCCGCGGCGGGCGACCTCCACCGGGTCGCCCTCGCGGGACGGCGGCGCCGTGGAGCGTTCGTGGGGGCGGGCGGCTTCCCGCACGGCATTGGCCAGCGCTTCGAGATCGTCGCCGGTAGGGCGGGCCGGGCCGGTGTCGACGGCGAGGCGGACGACCTCCCAGCCCCGCGGGGCGGTCAGCCGCGCCGAGTGCTCGGAGCACAGGTCGTAGCAGTGCGGCTCGGCGTAGGTGGCGAGGGGTCCGAGGACGGCGGTGGAGTCCGCGTAGACGTACGTCAGCGTCGCGACGGCGGGTCGACCGCACGCGGTGCGCGAACAACGACGTACAGGGCTCACGACGTTGGACGGTACCGCACTCTTGAGCGGGCCGCGACGACTCTCCGCGACCTCACTCGCTCGTGTCGTACCGGTTCGCCGGGATCGCGCATCTCGTGCCGTAGGGGCCGACCTGCGCGGAAGCGATTCGCCACGGTCGCGCCCGGCGTCCATACGGTCAGCGATCCAGACATTTGGTGTCACGTCTGGTATCGGGAGCGTTCATCCAGGCCCGGTCACGCGATCCGGATTGGGCAGAGAACGGGCATCGGACGACATCACGGCTGTTGTACGGGGTTGACGTGCGGGCTGGCCGCCGAAGGCTACGCTTCCGGTGATGGACACGCCCGTACCTCCCCCTGCCCCTGGCCGGCCGACGGGACCGCGGCGCCGCGACCGGCACGGCCGTGGCATGCGCGGCCCGATCGCGCCGCCGCAGGTGCCGCTGGCGGTGAGCCGCTCGGACGCCTTCGACGACCTCGTGCGGGACGCGGCGGACCGGCTGGAGCGGCGCTGGCCCCAGCTGGCGGAGGTCGAGTTCGCGGTGCAGGAGGTGCCGCCGACGCCGTCGGCGGGGGACGACGTGGACACCGTGCCGCTGGGGCGGCTGGTCCCGGCGGCCGGACAGCCCGGCAGGCGCAGCCCGAACCGCATCGTCGTCTACCGGCGTCCGGTGGAGATCCGTGCCAAGACCCGCGACGAGCGGGCCCTGCTCGTCCACGAGGTCGTGGTCGAGCAGGTCGCAGAGTTGCTGGGGCTCTCCCCGGAGAACGTGGACCCGCGCTACGGCGAGGAGTGACCCGGCGCGGCCAGGCCGGGCCGCCCGGCGGTCAGCGCTGCAGGACCGTGAGGTCCTCGCCGGCCGCCGGGACCGCCACGGTTCCGCCGTCGTCGGGCATGGGCTGGATGGTGAAGGCCGGCACGCCGTTCTGCTGCACGGCCAGCATGCGTGAGGCGTAGACCGGGCCGCCGGAGAGCGGTTCGAGCGTGACGGCGTAGGCGCCCTGGCCGGAGGCGGGTTCGGGCGGTGCGAGGGCGATGGTGGTGCCCTTCTTGACGGTGACGGTCTTGGTCACCGGGGTGCCGCCGCCGCTCCTCGCCGAGCTGGTGATCTTGACGGTGGCGGTGGCCGTGGGCGCGGTCAGGGAGAGCGTCGAGCTCTTGGACCGGTTGTCGGCGACGGTGGCGCGGGCCCCGACCGGCGCTGTCGCGGGCAGGAAGGCGCTCTCCTGGTCCGCCCCCTTGCCGCGCACGACCCGCACCGCGGCGACGAAGGGCGCGGCGCCGTGCGGGTCGGTCGGGGTGAGCAGCAGCGATCCCGCCTCGCCCTGGGTGAGCGAGGGCAGGTCGACGGCGGTCGTCATACCGCTCTTGACGTGCAGGGTCTCGTGGCCGGCCGGGGTGATCGGGCCGGTCGGGGTGAGCAACTGGACCTTGAGGTCGGCGTCGCTGCCCCCGGTCGCGTGCGCCACCAGGTGGACGGAGGCGGCGTCGGCGGGGATGCCGGGGAGCACCGCGCTGCCGGCGGGGGGCGTGGAGGCGGGCAGCCAGTCGCCGCCCGCCTTGGCGTCCATGGACTGCACGGCGGCGCCGACGCGGCCGCTGCGGACGGCGACGTGCACGGTCAGGTCGGGGGTCTGCTGGGTGGTGAGGGTGGAGAGCAGCACGGGGACCGAGGCGCCGCCGGGGATGGTGATGCCGTCGCCGCCGTTGGTCTTGACCGGCCCGTTGCTGTCGTAGAGCTCGACGTCGGCGACGGCCGCGGTGTCGTCGGGGTTGGTGAGGTGGACGTAGTCCTGGCGGCCGCTCGCGGTGGAGGCGCCGGGGAACCAGAAGTCGGCGCCGGGCGCGGTGCACGAGATGCCCAGCAGGCCGCGTCCGGCACCGGCGTCGATGGAGGTGGTCGCCTGGGCGGTCCAGCCGGGGGCGAAGCGGCCGTCGGCGGTGCCGATGAGCGGCGGCGCGCCCTTGTCCTTCGTGGCCGTGACCGGTTTGCCGGGCTCGGTGAGCGGCACGAGGGGCTTGGCGCCGGCGGCCGGGGCGGCGCCGGTGCCTGCGCCGTCGGCGGTCTTGGCGGGCAGCAGTGCGGCGCTGCCCCCGGAGGCTCCGCCGGTGCCGGCCGGGGTGAAGGACGTCCAGGTGGTCGAGGCGAAGTCGGAGCCCTGGACCGCGGGGCACAGCAGCGTGGAGCGTTCCACGGGCCTGCGGGCGGCGGTCGCCGCCGGGGTGGGCGTGCCGGAGCCGGGGGCGGGAGCCACAGCCGCGGCGACCCCGGTCACGGCGGCGAGCGCCGCGACGACGGCGGCGAAGGACACGGTGCTGCGGTTCACTGCTGGTCGCTCCCGTCGCGGCGGTGGCCGTGCTCGCCGGCGTCGTAGGCCGGGTCGTACGCGGGGTCGTACGAGTCGTACGAGGGGTCGTAGGGGGGCGCCTGCGGCGGCACCTGGTAGCCGTAGGGGTTGGCGTACTCGCCCTGGTAGCCGCCGCTTTGGTAGGGGTCGGCCGGGTAGCCGGCGCCCTCCTGGTAGCTGCCGTCCTGGTAGCCGCCCTCCTGGTAGCCGCCCTCCTGGTAGCCGCCGTACTGGTCGGGCTGCTGCTGGTAGGCGTAGGCGTCCCAGTCGGCGTACCCCTGCTGGGGGACGGCCTGCCCGGCCGGGCCCTGCTCGGGGACGGCGTGGCCCGCGTACGGGTCGTCGGGCCCGGCGGGCTGGGCGGCTTCGGCCGGTTCGTCCTGTGCGGCCTGCACAGCCTGGGCGCCTTCCGCGGCTTCGGCGGCTTCGGCGGCGGCCCGCAGACGCCGGGCGCGGCGGCCTTCGCCGGCCGTCGCCTGGGCGGCGATCGCGGCGGCTTCGGCGGCGGCGTCCTCGGGCAGGTCGTCGTCGATGTCGTTGCGGCGGCCGGGCAGCACCAGCACGACCACGACGAGGGCGAGGAAGCCCTGCGCCCACAGCCAGGCGGTGTGCGCCAGCGGATCTTCGTAGGTGACGTCCAACCGCCCTCCGTCGGCGGGGAGTTGGAAGCCCTGGGCCCAGCCGTCGACGGTGGTCGGGGTGAGCGGCTTGCCGTCCAGGGCGGCGTGCCAGCCCGACGTGGCCGTGTCGGCGATCCGCAGGACGCGCCCGGAGGGGCCGGACGGGATCGCGGTGTGCGCCTCGACCCTGCCCGCGGCCACCGCCACCGGCCCGGAGGTGGCGCCCTTGGGGGCGGTGATGACCATCCGGGAGACGTCGCTGGAGACCCGCCACAGCGCGGTGCCGCCGGCCTGGCTGAGGCGGTTGAGGCCCGGGGTGCTGTCCAGGATGCGGCTGATGGCGGCGGGGGCTCCGGGGCGCAGCAGGACGTAGCGCACCGCGTAACCGCCCAGCTGGGCGGTCTGGTCGGCGCCGGATCCGGCCACGAGGTTGGCCACGACGGCGTCGAGCCTGGGGTCGCGCCCGGCCTCGGCGGCGATCTCGGCGTCGCCGATCCGGGCGCCCGCGCCGCGCACCAGCATGTAGCTCACATGGCCTGCGTCGCCGTCGAGGACGAGGGTGCGGGCCTGGTCGCGGGTGGAGCTCTCCTCGGCGACGAACGCGGGCACCTGGGAGGGGTCGCGCCGCTGGAGGGGGCCGGCGGCGCCGCCCGCCATCCACTCCACGGCGGCGATCAGCGGTGCCGCGGCGGCGGCGACCACGATCAGGCCCGCGACGGGCTGGCGCCAGCCGAACCCGGAGGCGGACAGCCGTTCCCGGGCGCCCTCGGCGCCGACGACCGCGGCGGCCAGCAGTGCGAGGCCGTAGACCAGGGTGGCGGGGCCGGCCCAGGTGAGGTGGTTCTGGCCGCCCGCGGCCAGCAGCCCGGCGAGCGCCACGCTCCAGGCGGTGAGCACGGCCAGCCGGCGCTCGGTGCGCAGCAGGGCGGCGAGCGCGGCCAGGACGAGGCCCACGAGCAGGTACCCGGTGGCCGCCTTCGGTCCGCCGGGGCTGAGCATGACCAGGTCGAGCGCGGAGGCGGTTCCGCCGCGGTACGGCAGCCCGGCCTCCCGCAGCCAGAACGACGGGTGCGCGAGCAGCTCCAGCGACCAGGGCGCCAGCACCACCAGGGGCGTGGCGAGGATCGCGAGGAGGCGCAGCGCCTGCGGTACGAGCAGCGGGCGGTCGCCGCGTACCACCCGCATGGTCAGCGCGGCGGCGGCCAGCGCGACGCTCAGCGGCCACACGATCGGGGTGAACGCGGTGGTGGCGGTGAGCAGCAGTGCCGAACCCCAGGTCACACGCCAACTCGGCCGTGCGCCGCGGGAGATGGCGGTGCCGGACAGCTGGAGCCCGGCGGCGGAGACCGCGCAGCGGGCCAGCAGCGGAAGGAGGATCGCCAGCACCGCGGTGCCCAGGCGGCCGCCGGCCAGGGCACCTGTCGCGGCGGGCAGGAACGCGTAGGCGACGGCGGCCCAGGCGCGCAGCAGCCGGGATTCGACCAGCGGGCGGGAGGCGAAGTAGGCGGTGACACCGGCCAGCGGGACCGAGCAGACCAGCAGCAGGGTCAGGGCGAGGCTGGTGCTGCCGAAGAGCACGGAGGAGGCCAGGGCGAGGACCGCGAGGTAGGGCGGCGCGGCGTGGGCGCTGCCGGTGCCGATCGCGTGCCATGCCCCGCCGTACGCCCCCCACAGGTCGGAGGCGCCGGGCGGCGCGGGCAGCAGGGCGCCGCCCATCAGCGAACCGCTGCCGTACAGGCCGCGGCAGGCGACGAGGGAGACGATCAGCAGGACGGCGAAGAGCATCGGCCCCGGTTTGCGGGCGATGCGGCGCAGCCGGGCGAACTGCTCGAACTCCATGAAGTCGGCGTCGTCGTCGCCCGGTCCGGACTCGACGGCGCCGCCGTGGCGGCCGGCCGAGGAGGAGTCGGGCTCGCTGCGCCCGGAGATGTTGCTGTAGACCTGCTCGACGGTGGCCCGCAGGGTCGCGCCGGGCGGCGGGAAGAACGGCCGCAGTTCGGAGGGGGGTACGAGCGGTTTGCCGCGTCGGTGCCGTGCGCCGAGGATCCGTCCCGGGCGCAGCAGGACGCCGATGAGACCGGTGATCTCGTCGAGCGCCTGGCCGGGGACCTTGCCGACGAGGTAGCCGAGGGTGCGCAGCAGGGTGCCCAGCGCGATGCGCAGGGCGACGTAGGGCAGCAGCGCGCCGCGGGTGTTGGCCAGCAGGGTGTAGACGGCACCGGCCTTGTCGACGCGGTGCGGGTTGGCGGCGGTGCGGCCGGCGCAGTCGACGGCCCGGCGTTCCCGGGAGGCCGCTTCTGCGTGGCGGAGCACGGCGTCGGGGGCCACGAGAACGGTGTGGCCTGCGGACGAGGCGCGCCAGCAGAAGTCGACGTCGTCGCGCATGAGCGGCAGACGCCGGTCGAATCCGCCCAGTTGGTCCCATACGTCCCGGCGGACCAGCATGCCGGCGGAGGAGACGGAGAGGACCTGGCGCACCTGGTCGTGCTGGCCCTGGTCCTGCTCGCGGCGCTCCAGGCCGGTCCAACGGCGGCCGCTGCGGGCGATGGTGACGCCGACCTCCAGCAGCGCGCGGCGGTCGTACCAGCTGCGCAGCTTTGGGCCGATGACGGCGGCCGAGGGCGAACCGTCGGCGACGCGCAGCAGTTCGGCGAGGGCGTCGGGCTCCGGTTCGCAGTCGTCGTGCAGGAGCCACAGCCACTGCACGGGCTCCCCCGCAGGCTGCTCGGGCTCGTCGTAGGCGCTGTCGTCCCACGTGCGGGTGACGGGGTCCCATGCCTTGCGGCGCTGAAGGTACGGCAGCTCCTCGGGCTGCACGGGCGGGGCGGCGCGGAGGGCTTCGGCCACGGCGGCGCCGAAGCCGGTGCGGCGGGCGAGGTGGGCGACGCGGTCGGCGCCGAGGGCCTCGGCGAGCAGTTGGGCGGAGGCGTCGGCGCTGCCGGTGTCGGCGGCGACCACGCTCTGCACGGGCCGGGTCTGGCCGAGCAGCCCGGCGAGCGCGTCGGGCAGCCAGCGGGCGCCGTCGTGGGCGACGAGCACCGCGGTGACGATGTGCCGCGGGAACTCGGGCACCCCGGGGGCGGTTGCGGCGGCGGTGGACGGCCCCTGACCGGCGTCGTAGCCGTCGTAGGCCGGTGGTTGGGCGGAGTAGCCGCTCTGGTGGCTGTGCACGGACATCGAGGTGCGGGCCCCGGTTCGCTGGACTGCGGTGGACGCGTGGACCCTCGGGGGGCCCTGACGTGTCTCGGACGGCCACCCACCCTACTGACATCACTGTGCGGTGTCGCTCTCCGGCCGAGCGCCCGGGCGGCTCCGCCTGCCGCACGGGAGGGTGCCGGAAGGCGAGGCCCCGTCAGACGACCGCGCGATCCAGCCGGACCGGCCGGGCCGGGGCGCGGGGGCGGCCGGGCTAGATGGCCGCCTTCTTCAGGCGGCGCCGCTCACGCTCGGACAGGCCGCCCCAGATGCCGAAACGCTCGTCGTTGGCGAGTGCGTACTCCAGGCATTCGGCTCGGACTTCACAGGCGAGGCAGACCTTCTTGGCCTCACGGGTGGAACCGCCCTTTTCGGGGAAGAAGGACTCAGGGTCGGTCTGCGCGCACAGCGCGCGCTCCTGCCACCCGAGCCCCTCGTCCGCCCCCTCGGCCAGCAGTAGCTGGAACTGCTCGGTCATGCGCGCCCCTCGTCCGTCCGTCGCTTCCCCGTGATGCCGTCGTTACCGATCGCGGCTTAACGACACGAGTGAAATTACAAGTGTGCGGATCCGGGCCGGTCAAGCCGAGATCTGCTATTGAGCCCCTTATTCACTCTGCGGAACCAAGGGTATACAGAAAGTGTTCAAATCATCCCAAACCATGACACCGACCCTCCCGGGATCGCCGCATCCGTTCCGCGATCACTGAGACGCGGCAGGTCTCCGCACCGTTCCCGCAGTACACGGCGGAGCGGGATGGATCACATTCCGATCACAGAAGCGCAACGGCGCCCCCCTGAACGGATGGTGCGGCACCTATCCGCACTCCCCGCAGAGCAAACCTTTCATCAGGTTCATGAACCGGATCAGGTGAAACATCCGCGGCAAACCAGTCATGAAGTTGACAGACGGGTCGGTCACCCGGTCTTCTTGGGAGCATGCCAGTGACGTACCTGCCCGCCGATCGGAGTCGCGAGGCCCTCGCCCGCGACCTCCGCTGCGCTGTGCCGGTCCACTGCTGCCTCTCCTGTTGCTGCTGTCCCAGCTGTTGCCGCTGAGCCGTCGCCGCTGAGCGCCGAGCCCCTCCCGTCCGCGCACTCGCGCAGGATCCGCAGGCCCGCTCGGCCCGCGCCGGCCGTACCGCACCGCTGAACCCCCGACGCAGCGCTGATCTGCGCACGCCACCGTCTGCTCCTCCCAGCTAGGACTCGCGACCCGTGTACCGCGCCCACGCCACCCCGGCCCCCCAGCTCTCCGACATCTCCATCGCCGGGGATCCCCTCGCCCTCCCCCACCTCCTGCCGCCCGTCCCCGCGCACCCGTCCACCGTGGCCGGGTTCGCCGGTCTGGCCCGTTCCATCGCCGCCGACCGGGGACGCTGGGAGCCGCTGGTCCGCTACGACGCCACCACCCGCTGGTACGCCCGGCTGGCCACCGGACCGGGGTACGAGGTGTGGCTGCTCAGCTGGCTGCCCGGGCAGGGCTCCGAGCTCCACGACCACGGCGGGTCCTCCGGTGTGCTGACCGTGCTGGACGGCGGGTTGACCGAGCACACGCCGGGTCCGCGCGGCCTCGACCGCCGCCCGCTGGCCCCCGGCGACCAGCGGGTCTTCGCCCCCGGCTACGTCCACGAGGTGGTCAACGACTCCCTCGAACCCGCCGTCAGCCTCCACGTGTACTTCCCCGGTCTGACCGAGATGCGCCGGTACGCCTGCGCCGCGGCGGCCGCCCAGGAGGCCTCCGCGCTCTGACCGGCCGCCGCCCGCAAGGCAGCGACCTCCGGCTGACAGGCCCACCCGTCACCCACCACCACCCTCAAACGAACAGCCTCCGGCTGACAGGCCCACCCGTCACCCACCACCACCCTCAAACGAACAGCCTC
>CAYNNX010000066.1:14143-23387 GCA_964398515.1 uncultured Streptantibioticus sp.
CGGCTGACAGAATCCTCTGCATGCGCATCGTGGTTCTGGCCGGCGGCATCGGGGGCGCCCGTTTCCTGCGTGGCCTCAAGGCAGCGGCGCCGGAGGCGGACATCACCGTCATCGGCAACACCGGAGACGACATCCACCTGTTCGGCCTGAAGGTCTGCCCCGATCTCGACACGGTGATGTACACCCTCGGCGGTGGCATCCACGAGGAGCAGGGCTGGGGCCGGGCCGACGAAACCTTCACCGTCAAGCAGGAGTTGGCCGCCTACAGCGTCGGCCCCGACTGGTTCGGGCTCGGCGACCGGGACTTCGCCACCCACATCGTGCGCACCCAGATGATCGCCGCGGGCTATCCGCTCAGCGCGGTCACCGAGGCGCTGTGCGCGCGCTGGCAGCCGGGGGTCCGGCTGATCCCGATGACCGACGACCGCGTGGAGACCCACGTCGTCGTCGACGCCCCCGAGGACGGCCGCAAGGCGATCCACTTCCAGGAGTACTGGGTACGCCTGCACGCCTCCGTTCCCGCTCACGCGATCCTGCCGGTCGGCGCCGAGCAGGCCAAGCCGGCGCCCGGGGTGCTGGAGGCGCTCGCCGAGGCCGACGTGATCCTCTTCCCGCCGTCCAACCCGGTCGTCAGCGTCGGCACGATCCTGGCCGTGCCCGGGATCCGGGAGGCGATCGCCGACGCGGGCGTGCCCGTGGTGGGCCTGTCCCCGATCGTCGGCGGCTCGCCGGTGCGCGGGATGGCCGACAAGGTGCTGGCCGCCGTCGGCGTGGAGTCGACCGCGGCCGCCGTCGCCCAGCACTACGGCTCCGGGCTGCTCGACGGCTGGCTGGTCGACTCGGTGGACGCGGACGCGGTGGCCGAGATCGAGTCGGCCGGGATCCGCTGCCGTGCCGTGCCGCTGATGATGACCGACCTCGGCGCGGCCGCCGCAATGGCCCGCGAGGCGCTCAACCTGGCCGCCGAGGTCGGGCGATGACGGCACCGGGCAGTGCCGCTGCCGAGGGCGTGACGCCCGCCTACCGGGTCTGGGGCGTCACCGGGATCCCGGAGATCGCCGCGGGGGACGACCTGGCCCAGCTCATCGCCGCCGCCGAACCCGGGCTCGCGGACGGGGACGTGCTGCTGGTCACCTCCAAGATCGTCAGCAAGGCGGAGGGCAGGATCCTGGCCGCCGACGACCGCGAGGCCGCCATCGACGCCGAGACGGTACGCGTGGTGGCCCGGCGCGGCCGGCTGCGCATCGTCGAGAACCGGCAGGGCCTGGTGATGGCCGCCGCCGGGGTCGACGCCTCCAACACGGCCCCCGGGACCGTGCTGTTGCTGCCGCAGGACCCGGACGCCTCGGCCCGCCGGCTGCGCGCGGGACTGCGTGCGGCGTTGGGCGTGCGGGTCGCGGTGGTGCTCACCGACACCTTCGGGCGGCCCTGGCGCAACGGCCTGACCGACGTGGCGATCGGCGCGGCCGGGCTGCGCGTCCTGGACGACCTGCGCGGCGGCACCGACTCGCACGGCAACGAGCTGAACGTCACCGTCGTGGCCACCGCCGACGAACTCGCCGCCGCGGGCGAACTCGTCAAGGGCAAGGCGGACGGCGTCCCGGTGGCGGTCCTGCGCGGGCTGCCGCACCTGGTGACCGCAGAGGACGGCCCGGGTGCCCGGGCGCTGGCCCGGGGCGCGGCCGACGACTTGTTCCGGCTGGGCACCTCCGAGGCGCTGCGGCAGGCGGTCACACTGCGCCGCACCGTACGGGAGTTCACCGACGAGCCGGTGGACGGCGCCGCCGTGCGCCGGGCGGTGGCCGCCGCGATCACCGCGCCCGCACCGCACCACACCACGCCGTGGCGGTTCGTGCTGCTGGAGTCGGAGCGCTCCCGGCTGGCACTGCTGGACGCCATGCGCGAGGCGTGGGCGAGCGATCTGGAGAGCGACGGGTTCTCACCGGAGAGCATCGAGCGGCGGCTGCGCCGCGGGGACGTCCTGCGCCGGGCGCCCTACCTGGTGGTGCCGTGCCTGGTGGCCGAGGGCGCGCACGACTACCCGGACGCCCGGCGGTCCGCCGCCGAGCGGGAGATGTTCGTCGTCGCGGCGGGCGCGGCCGTGCAGAACCTGCTGGTCGCGCTGGCGGGCGAGCAGTTGGGCTCGGCGTGGGTCTCCTCGACGATGTTCTGCCGGGACGTGGTGCGCAAGGTGCTGGACCTGCCCGGCAGTTGGGACCCGATGGGCGCGGTGGCGGTGGGCCGTCCGGCCGGACCGCCCACCGCGCGCGGCGAGCGGGACCCGGAGGCGTTCGTCACCGTCCGCTGAGCCGACGGCACTTGACCACCGTCAGATCAGCCGGTAGTCGCGCGGCGAGAACCGGGGGGCGCGGCGCGGCGGGCGCACCCCGGTCAGCAGGATCAGCCGGGCGGCACGGTGGCGTTGGCCCGCGTAGGGCTCGAGCAGTTCGAGCATGCCCGCGTCGTCGGTGCCGCGGACGCCGGTGAGCGCGTAGCCGATGACCTTCGGCAGGTGCAGGTCGCCGACGGTGATCGCGTCGGGATCGCCGTGGGTGCGCTGGACGGTCTCGGCCGCGGTCCACGGGCCGACGCCGGGCAGGGCCATCAGGCGTGCGGCGGCATCGGCGGGGGCCATCCGGGCGGCCTCCTCCATCCGGGCGGCGGCGCGCACGGCCCGCAGGATGGTCGAGGAGCGCTTGGCGTCCACCCCGGCCCGGTGCCACTCCCAGGACGGGATCAGCGTCCAGGTACGCGCGGCGGGCATGACCCGCAGCCGCTCCAGCGGCCCCGGGGCCGGCTCGCCGTGCCGCTGGAGCAACTGCCGCCAGGAGCGGTAGGCCTCGTCGGAGGTGACCTTCTGCTCCAGGATCGTGGGGATCAGGGACTCCAGCACGAGCCCGGTGCGGCCGAGCCGCAGTCCGGGGTTGCGCCGGCCCGCCTCGTGGACGATGCGGTGGCGCGGGGTGAAGGCTGACGGGTCGTCCCCCGCGCCGAGCAGGTCCGGCAGCCGGTCGGCCAGCCACTCGGCGCCCGGCCCCCACGCCTCGGCCTCGACGGCGCCGCCGCGGGCCGCCACCCGCAGCGTGCCGGGCCCCTGCGGGGTGCGGGACGCCCGCCAGTACGAGCCGTCCGCGGTGAAGGCGAACGCGGGGTCGCCGGGTCCGCGCCGCAGCGGCCCGAGCACCAGTCCGAGGTCGAGCGGGCCCTCGGGCGTCCACTCCCGCCTCACCGGCGGCTCCAGCCTTGCGTGCACCCGCCCGAGGGTAGTCTCCCGTGCCGGCCGTCCGGGCTGCCGGGGCTACTGGTCGGAGGAGAAGCGGACCGCGGCGTCCGGCAGGGCCGCTCCGCACCACACACGCAGCCCCGAGCGCAGTTCGTTGCCGGCGCCGACGACCGCCTCGTCGCCGACCACGGCGCCGTCCAGCAGGGTGCGCGCCCCGATCCGGGCCCCCGTGCCGACGAAGGAGTCGCGCACGATCGCGCCGGCCGCGATCACCGCACCGTCGAGGATGACGCTGCCGTCGATCCGGGCTCCCGCCTCCACCACCGCGCCCCTGCCGACGACCGTGCCACCCGTCAGCTCGGCGTCGGGCGCGACCCGGGCGCCGTCGAGGACGAGCCGCTCGCCGCGGCACCCCGGCACCGCGGGCGAGGCGACCCGGCCGAGCACGAGATCGGCCGAGCCGCGCACGAAGGCCGCCGGGGTGCCCAGGTCCAGCCAGTACGAGGAGTCGACCAGGCCGTGCAGATGGGCGCCGGAGTCCAGGAGCCGGGGGAAGGTCTCGCGCTCCACCGACACCGGGCGGCCCGGCGGGATGGCGTCGATGACCGCGCGGGTGAAGACGTAGGCGCCGGCGTTGATCTGGTCGGTGACGATCTCCTCGGCGGTCTGCGGCTTCTCCAGGAACGCGGTGACCCGGCCGGTGCCGTCGGTGGGCACCAGGCCGAAGGCCCTCGGGTCGGGCACCCGGGTCAGGTGCAGACTGACGTCGGCGCCCGCGCGGCGGTGGGTGCCGACCAGGGCGGTGATGTCGAGCCCGGTGAGGATGTCGCCGTTGAAGACGAGCACCGGTTCGTCCGGGCCGCTCTCCAGGCGCTTGGCGGCGTTGCGGATCGCGCCGCCGGTGCCCAGCGGCTCCTCCTCGGTGACGTACTCAAGGGCGAGCCCCAGCGCGGAGCCGTCGCCGAAATACGGCTCGAAGACCTCGGCGAGGTAGGAGGTGGCGAGCACGACGTGGTCCACCCCCGCCGCGTGCGCCCGCGCGAGCTGATGGGCGAGGAAGGGCACCCCGGCCGCCGGGACCATCGGCTTGGGGGTGCGCGCGGTCAGCGGACGCAGCCGGGTGCCCTTGCCGCCGACCAGGAGGATCGCTTCAGCCACCGGTTCCTCCCCGCTTCCCTCGGCTCCTTCGGCGCGGCTCGCCGGAACGGACCGCGGAACGCAACTGGGCACAAGACTGCCGCACGCCGTGCCGGGTTGTCCGTACCGGCACGGGAAGTGGCGGGCGGCAGCCGCTTCTCGGCTCGCTTCCCGACTGGCTGCCCTACCGGCCCTGCATCCGGGCGGCGGCCACGCGTACGGCGCCCAGCCGCTCGTACAGCTGCTCGCCCGGGCACCGGGTGGGATAGCCGTCGCGGTGGCCGGAGATCGTGCGGAACCTGACCCGGGCACCCGGGCGGTATCTGCTGTTGCCGCCGGAGATTAGCGTGGTCGAGCCGCGCGGGCTGACGCCGGACAGGGACAGCTTCCACGCCGCCAGCCGCTCCAGGGAGCGCAGCGCGGCGCCCGAGGGCGCGCTGTCCTCGAAGTCGCCGATCACGGCGACACCCATGGTCGCCTTGTTGAAGCCGAGGGTGTGGGCGCCCATCACGGAGCGGCTGACGCCGCCGCCGCGGCCTTCGTAGATGCGGCCGCACTTGTCGATGAGGAAGTTGTAGCCGATGTCGCGCCAGCCCTGGCTGCGCACGTGGTAGCGGTAGATGCTGCGGATGATCGCGGGGACCTCGGAGCACTCGTAGTCGTTGCCGGTGACGGTGTGGTGGACGAAGACCGCCCGGACCGCCGAGGTGTACAGGTGGGCGCCCCGGCGGAGGCGCTCCTCGGCGCCCCAGCCGCGGCGGGAGATGATCCGGGGCCGCGCGGCGCGGCGGCCGTGGCCGGACTCGGAGGCGGACGTGCCGCTCTCGCCCCGGCTGTCGCGGCCGGCGTGCCCGGACGACGCCGGTGCGCTGGTTGCGTCGGCCGAGGGGTAGTCGCCGTTGTCGTCTTCGGCGTCGGTGACCTCGTCGTCCACGTCGTCCGGGTCCGGGCCGGGGTCGACCATGTCCAGGCGCAGGCCCTCGGGCAGCCAGGGCGGGTCGTCGTCGGCGCCGCCGCCCGAGCCGCCGGGGGTGACCTCGACCTGTACGCCGTCGGAGTCGCCCACCCAGGCCGGGGCGGTGCTGCCGCGCAGCTGCCCGGTACGGGTGTCGGGCGAGCCGGGGTCGGGATCGTCGTCGTCGGCCACCTGGATGTCCCGCCAGGGCGTCCAGCGGTGGGTGACGGCCGACCGGGTGCGGACCTTGACCGTCCCGTCGAGGTGTGCGGCGGCGTTGTCCCAGGTGACGCCGAGCAGGGAGAACCGCTTGACGGCCCGGGCGGACAGCCCCTGGGGGTCGGGCCGGTTCCCCGACCGCTGGCCCGAGAGCAGGGTCAGCGGCAGCGTGTGCGTCGCGCCGGGTGGATGTGCGGGCGCGGAGGCGTGGGCGGTGGGCCGGGTGGCCGAGTGGGCGGGGGTGAAGGCGTGCGGGATGAGCGCGACCGCGCTGACGCACGCGGTGGCGATCGAAGCTGTAGTGAAGGCGCGCATAGACAAATAGTGTCATAACGGTCATATGTGGCGAGTTGTCAGCTGGTGACGCGTCAATCCGGGTGACGGGTGTGCCGCCTTAGGCTTGGTCGGGTGAACACCACCGCCCCCACCCCCGCCGACCTGTTGCGTTCCGCGCTCGAAGCGGACCCGGCCCGCCCCCTGCTCACCTTCTACGACGACGCCACCGGTGAGCGCGTCGAGCTGTCGGTGGCCACCTTCGGCAACTGGGTCGCCAAGACCGCCAATCTCCTGCAGGACGCGCTCTGCGCAGAGCCGGGCGACCGCCTCGCGCTGCTGCTGCCGGCGCACTGGCAGACCGCGGCCTGGCTGCTGGCGTGCTTCTCCACCGGTGTCGTGGCCGAGGTGGGCGGCGCGCCCGCCTCAGCCGACCTCGTGGTCTCGGGCCCCGGCACCCTGGATGCGGCACGCGCCTGTTCCGGCGAACGGGTGGCGCTGGCGCTGCGCCCGCTCGGCGCGCGCTTCCCGCAGCCGCCGGAGGGGTTCACCGACTACGCCGTCGAGGTGCCGGCCCAGGGCGACCGCTTCACGCCCCACGCGCCCGTGGACCCCGGGGCGGTCGCGCTCGCGCTGCCCGGCGGGGAGGAGCTGACGGGGGCCCAGGTGGTCGAGCGGGCCCGCGAGGAGGCCGCGGCGCTGGGCCTGGAACCCGGTTCGCGGGTGCTCTCCGCCCTGCCCTACGACGGATGGCAGGGACTGGCCGCCGGGCTGCTCGCGCCGCTGGCGGCCGGGGGGTCGGTGGTGCTGTGCCGGAACGCGGACCGGCTGGCGCCCGAGGAGCTCCAGCGCCGCCGCGAGAGCGAACGCGTCACCCACCTGGCCCTGTGAGGCCGGATCGGGCAGGCGCCTGCCCTCCGCTTTGAAGCCCGAAGCCCGAAGTCCGGCGGGACCGGCGCTGGCCGGAGCCCGGCGGCGGTCCGCGCAACCAGTGGGCCGCCGCGTAGGTCTAACGTTCGTGACACGTTTGTCCGAGCGGACACAACCCGCCACCTCCGAACCCACCACCGCCCCGCCGGACGGAAAGCGGCGGCGCGGCAGGCGCCGGGCCCTCACCTGGGCCTCGCTCACCCTCGCGGTCGTCGTGCTGGGCGCCGCCGGGACCGGCTGGGCCTACTACCGGCACCTCAACTCCAACCTGCACAAGGCGAGCCTCAACCTCGGCGACCGGCGGCTGCGCAAGCCGCCGCCCAACGCGGCGGGCGAGACCCCGCTGAACATCCTGCTCATCGGGACCGACAGCCGTAACTCGCCCGACGACCTCGCGCTCGGCGGATCGCAGGACTCGGTGGGCCGGCCGGGGCTCGCCGACGTGGAGATGCTGGTGCACCTGTCGGCCGACCGCAGCAACATCTCCGTGCTCAGCATTCCGCGCGACACCCGGGTCACCATCCCCAAGTGCACGGACCCGCAGACCGGTCACGTCTACCGGCAGACCGAGGACATCATCAACACCAGCCTGGCAAACGGCGGTCCCGGCTGCACGGTCGCCGCCTGGGAGAACCTCACCGGCATACCCGTCGACCACTTCATGATGGTCGACTTCTCCGGCGTGGTGTCCATGGCCGACGCGATCGGCGGCGTCCCCGTGTGCGTGGACGCGAACATCTACTCCCACGACCGGCTGGGCCACGGCTCCGGACTGAAGCTGCCCAAGGGCACCCACACCGTCACCGGGGTCCAGGCGCTGGCGTGGCTGCGGACCCGGTACGGCTTCGACGACAACACCGACATCGCCCGCACTCACGCCCAGCACATGTACCTGGGCTCGATGATGCGTCAGCTCAGGTCCGGCTCGAAGCTCTCCGACCCCGCGCAGCTGATGTCCCTGGCGGAGGCGGCGACGAAGGCGCTCACCGTCGACCCGGGCCTCGGCTCGGTGACGAAGCTCTACGGCCTGGCGGACGAGCTGAAGAAGGTCCCGGCGAGCCGCACCACCATGACGACCATGCCCTTCGACTGGGACCCGCGCGACGACGCGCACGTCATACCCAACGCCGACGCCGAGAAGCTCTTCGCCATGATCCGGGGGGACGTGCCCCTCGACGGCAGGCCCGCCTCCCCCGCGACCCGGCCGCAGGGCCCGGGCCCGAGCCCGACGCCGTCGGACACCGCGGCGCCGAAGGGGCGGATCGCGGTGACCGTGGAGAACGGCACCGGCACCATCGCGCTGGACCCGGTCCCGGGACGCGCCTCCGAGATCGCCGCAGTGCTCGCCGCCCAGGGCTTCGACCGGGCCGCCGCGGACGACTCGCTCACCCCGCAGGCCGACACCACCATCAGCTACCCCGGCAACGACCTTCAGGCCGACGCCCAGTCGGTGGCGAAGGCGCTCGGGCTGCCCGCGAGCGCGGTGCGCAAGTCCACCGCGGTCTCCGGGATCACCCTCGTCGTCGGCGCCGACTGGCGCAGCGGGACGACGTACCCGGCGTCGCGGACCGCGCCGGCCACCAAGGTGCCCGACACCGCCGCGGCCCTGAGCGGCGAGGACTCCTCGGCCTGCATGCACGTCAACCCCGACTACACCTGGTAGGGGGCGGCGCCTGGTAGCGGGCCGACGGCTCCGGCCGCCTCAGGCGCCGACCTGTTCGGCGGCCGGGCGGCGGCTGGCTGCCACCTTCCTGGCCAGGGACCGCGGGCTGGTCAGAAAGCCCCAGCCCCACGACATGTGCATGGTCGCCAGCGCCACCGGGATGCGGATCCGGGCGGCCAGGTCCAGCCCCTTGCCGGCCGGGAGCGAGCCGAGCACGATCGCCGCGAGGTAGCCGCCGGGCACGATCCACAAGGCGGGGTGCACCAGCGCGCCCGCCAGTGCCCCGGCGGCGATCGCCAGGACGGCGGCGGGCGGCGCGAGGTAGCGCAGGTTGATCGAGCCGGAGTGGTAGCGGGCGACGACGTGCCGCCAACGGCCGTAGTTGCGGTACTGCTTGGCCAGTTCCCGCACGTTGGGCCGCGGGCGGTAGGAGACCTTCAGCTCGGGCGAGAACCAGATCAGGCCGCCCGACTCGCGGATACGGTAGTTGAGCTCCCAGTCCTGGGCGCGGATGAACTCCTCGTTGTAGCCGCCCTGTGCCTCGAGCACCTCGCGCCGGAAGACTCCCAGGTAGACGGTTTCGGCGGGGGCGGCCTCGCCTCCGGTGTGGAAGGCCGCGTTGCCCACGCCGATCTTGGAGGTCATGGCGGCGGCGACGGCCCGCTCCCAGGCGTTCTCGCCCTCGGCGTGCATGATCCCGCCGACGTTGGCCGCGCCGGTCTCCTCCAGCAGGCGGACGGCGGTGGCGATGTAGTCCGGCGAGAGCATGCCGTGCCCGTCGACGCGGACCACGATCGGATGCCGGGACGCCTTGATGGCGGCGTTGAGCGCGGCGGGAGTACGG
>CAYNNX010000067.1:0-2529 GCA_964398515.1 uncultured Streptantibioticus sp.
TACACGCCCAACCCGCGCCACGAGTCGAAGGGCCGCGGCCGGCAGCCGGTGGCGAGATTGAAGCCGAACGCGTGGGGCCTGTACGACATGCTCGGCAACGTCTGGGAGTGGTGCTGGGACATCTACGACGCCGAGGTCTACGGCGCCTATCGTGTGCTACGCGGCGGTGGGTGGTTCGACGAGCGCTGGAGCTGCCGGGCCTCGGTACGGCGCCGCAGCCACCCGACCTTGCGGATCGACGACGTGGGATTCCGCATCGCGCGTTCCGTCTCGCGCTGATGCGCGTCGCTCACTGCGCCCCTTCGCGTGCGGCATGTCGAATCGGGCGCCTGAGCTTAGTTCTCCCGCGCGCGTTCTACGGGATGAGTTTTAGGTCCTTGGGCAGAATGGACTTGGTGTTCTGCCATTCCCCCTCCGAGACGTGGACTTTGAGCGTCTCAAGGGTGGTGCGGACCAGATCCTCCAGTCCATCCCCGATCTGCGGCGGGAGTTCAGAGCGGACGCGGGCGAGGAACTCGCCGCTGTCCATCTTCACGGGAACGCGGTTCGGGTCCCAGCCGTCGTAGTAGATGCCACGCACGAGCGTCGGGAGCTGCGCGCCGAAGTGGGCGGCTTCCGTTACTGTGAGGCGGTCCCGAAGGGCGTCCAGAGTGGCCCGCAGGGCGCCGTAGGACAAGTTGCGCTGTTCCTTGGACCAACCCCATTCCAGCACCGCTCGGTTACGCCGCGATGGCGAAGTGCAGACAACGGGTGGCGGGCCCTGATCCCGAGTCGAAGCCTGGACCTGACGGCTCCCTGTCCGGCAATTCGGATGCGGTCGTGCGTTCGGCAAGACAGCCCTTACCTAGGCTTTGCGGGCGAGCAGTTGAATCTCCTGGAACTGCCGTCGGTCGGTAGGCCGAGGCTCCCGAACCATCCGGGCTACCTCGGCCAACCCGGACTTGCGCAGCATCGCGGCGAGGTGATCAGGCCACCACCGATAGGCCAGCGCGACTGTGTGATCGAAGACCTGCGTCGGGTGAGACGGATCATCGCTTGCCGAAAAGCCGACCAGAAGGTGGCCGCCAGGTGCCAGCACACGATGGAACTCCTCAAGGATGACCGGGAGTTCCTGCGGCGGGGTGTGGATGATGGACCAACGTGAGAGTACGCCGCCCAGCACGCCGTCAGCGATGTTCAACACGGCCATCGACCCCACGTCGAACCGCAGGCCCGGATAGGCCTGTCGAGCCAACTTGATCATCGCCGGAGAGGCATCAACACCAAACGCCGCCAGCCCCAGCTCGTCCAGGTAAGCGGTGATATGGCCAGGCCCACACCCCAGGTCCGCGACCTGACCGTCCACACTCGCACTTACGGCCTCGGCGAAGGCACCCAAGATCGCGCGGTCCAGGGGACTGTCGCGCAGCGTGTCGCGGAACAGCTGCGCATAGGTGGGGGCAGCAGCGTCGTAGGCCTCGCGGGTGGCGCTGAGTGCATCGTGTTCGACCATGCTCGCGACAGTAGTTCATGGCGCTGAGGCGAGCCGAGAGAATCACGATCTACCCTCCCGCCGGTTCGCCCGGGGCTATCGCTAGTTCAGAGAACACCGCGTTCGTGAGCAGAGAGTTGAACTTCATCGCCTTCTCCTGCTCGACGGGGTCGTTGTCGGCGATGACGCCCTGGTTGCCGAAGCCGACCCACTGGGAGAATCGGTTGAACGACTCGACCTTGTTCGTCGCGGCCGTCACCCGCCGGCGCGGCGGCGCACCCGTCAGATGCCGCAGCAGATGCACGGTCCGGATCACGCGGCCGACCTCACGGAAAGCGACGTACGTGGCGTTCTAGTGCGACCCGGACCCCTCGGATTACGGGCGGATCCGGTAAAGCACGTTCCGACGCAGCGGCCCGTAGGACACGCTGGGGTCGTCGAAGTCGTCGGCGGGGTCACGGGTCATGCCGATCCGGCGCATCACCGCTTGGGAACGGAGGTTGGTGGTGGTCGTCACCGCAAGGATTTCGGGCAGTTCGAGGGTCTCGAAGCCGAAGGCCAGGCTGGCCAGCGCGGCCTCGGTGGCGTAGCCGCGACCCCAGGCTGAGCGGGCGAGCCGCCAGCCGATCTCCACCCCCGTGAACGGCATGTCCTCATCTACCTGATCCAGGCCGGTGAAGCCGATGAACTCGCCGGTGGCCAGTACTTCGACCGCCCACCATCCGTAACCCCGCTGGTCGAATTCGGCCTGGAAGAGCGCCACCGAGGCATCGCTCTGTTCACGCGTAAGCAGATCGCCCAAGTGCTCCCGGACCTCGGGATCGGCGTTCATCGCCGCCCAGGGTTCGAGGTCGGAGTTCCGCCATCGGCGGAGCTTGAGGCGATCGGTGCGCAGTTCGGACATGGCGACAAGTCAACATGAATCATCTTCGGTGAGTCGACCCAGTTTCCTCGGGACTATCGCCGTCCTGCAGAGATGCCTGGCTCGCGGCAGCGTGGGCGGTCCGGCGCATGGGCCGAGGCGGCGTCGCAATTCGAGGTTCTCGCTCTGGGCGGCT
>CAYNNX010000067.1:2629-6666 GCA_964398515.1 uncultured Streptantibioticus sp.
TCGGCTGCGGTCGGGTCACACCGGGGTCGGTGCCGTGAGCTGCTGGTAGAGGACGTTCCTGGAGCTGCGGGTACGCTGAATCAGCCCGGCGCGGTGCAGGATCTGCAGGTGGTAGGAGACCGTCGACGGGCTCAGGTACAGCCGTCGGGCGAGTTCTCCGGTCGTGCGGGGCTGGACGAGTTCGGCCAGCAGTTGCGCCCGGGTCGCGCCGATCAGTTCGTCCACCTGCCGGGGGCGGGCGGATTCCGGGGGGATCGCCGGATAGACGATCAGTGGCGTGCGGGGGTCCGGGGCCCCCTCGGGTTCGCCGGCGCAAAAGACCGCTCGGTTCGCGAAGGCGCTGGGCACGAAGATCACGGCGTCGGCGGCGATCGTCATGTGGTGCGGGCCGGGTGTGGGCAGCCGGAAGTCCAGCCCGCCGTCCCGCCAGGCCAGGTTGGGCGCCAGCAGGTTGACGGTGTCGACGAGTCCGCTGCGTGCGATCGCGGTGGCCCTGGCGGTGACGTCGGCTTCCAGACGGGCCCGGATGCCCGGCCAGTGCGGCGCGATGACCGCTCGCCAGAACTGCTCCAGTTCGTCCGCGAGGCGCCGGGCGAAGTGGTCTTCTCCGCGATCCAGGGCCGCAAGGAGCAGCCGTGGTGGCTTGTGGGCGGAGTTCTGGTCCCAGGAATGGCCGCCGATGGCCCCGTTGAGCTCATAGCGGATCCGCTCCGGGGAGGCGGTGGCGACCTGGTGCAGGGCGGTGTCCAGGCCTGTTTCGAAGGAGGCCGGCTCGGGGCGCAGGAAATCGGGTGCGTAGCCGATGGGGCCGCCGCTGCCGACCACGGCCAGCAGTCCCAACTGCCGGGTGGACAGGGCCTCGACGGCCTGAGCCCGCCAGCCCACGTCGAGTGACCTGGGCGCGCGGCCGAGAGCGAAGAGCAGATCCTCGGCGGCGTCCAGCGGAGATATCGCGAACCTGGCGCGGCCCAGTCCATGCGCACCCAAGCCAATTCGGATCACAGAGGGACCCCTCTTCGATCGCATTCGAAACTCATCGAATCATTCGACGGCCGGTCCGGCATCGGGTTCTCTGGTGCCGGTCGGGACGTCGCTGACGAGGAACCAGTATCAAGCATCCGTCAGCACGGGAGTCCGGTCCACAACTGAGGTCCGCGGGCGCGACGGGGGTGCGCCCGCGGACCGACGATGGAACGCACTCACCCCGGGCCAGCCCAGTGCGGTGAACCGGAAGTCCAGGCTGTCCAGGGCCACATCCGGGTCGAGCCGGGGATCGGCACCCAGGGCCATGTCGGCGTCGGCACGGTGCACGGCAGCCTCCAGCGCCCTCCAACTGGCCCAGAACCGGGACGGGGAGGGCGCGCGGAGGCCGCCCGGGCGGGCGAGCAGTCCGCAGCGGCGTGAGGCGGCGACGAATGCGTCGGCGGAGTCGGTCACCGGCGAGATCAGCCGCTCCTCGGTCATCCGTCTGCCGGAGGGGGACGCCAGGTACTCGCGCGTGAGCGAGTCGACGTACCGCACCGCTGCGGGCTTTGCGCTATTGAGCGCCGGAGTCGTTGCGGTCTTGCCGCGCTGCCGCGGCGGCGGCGAGCAGGTCGGTGGCGAGCGCGCGTGGGGTGGGGTGGGGCAGGACGAGTGCGGTGGGCAGGTGTATCGGCCGACCGGGTTCGACGAAGGCGACGGCTGCCGAGTCGGTACGTGCGACGTGTGACGGCAGCAGTGTCCAGCAGTGTCCGGCGGCGATCGGCCCGAGGAGGATGTCCTGGGCGTTGACGAGGGTGGGGCCGGGGCGGGGAACGAAGCCGGCTGTCTTGCAGGCGCCGGTGATCAGGTCGAACGCCTCCGGGTTCTCCTCGCGTGCAGGGCGTGCGAGGGGCAGGTCGGCGAGGGTGGTGATATCGGCGGCGGCGTCCGCCCGTTGCGCCGGTACGGCAAGCAGCATCGGCTCGCTCCACAGGTGGTGCACGGCGAGCCCCGGATGCGTCGGCGGCGCGGATACGAAGGCGGCGTCGAGGTCGCCGGTGAGAACCGCGGTGAGCTTTGCCGGCGCTGACCGCGTCGTCGTCAAACGGATGGTCACGCCGGGACGCATGCTCCGGAATCCGGTGAGGATGTCCTCAAGTCGCTTGCCGAGTCCGGGGCTGCCGCCGACCCGTAGGACACCGACGGTACCGGCGGCGAGGTCGGCCGCGGCGTCCGCGGCCCGGTCGATGGCGCGCAGGGCACGACGGGCGTGTGGAAGGAAGGCCTCTCCGTCGGGGGTGAGCCTGGCCTGTCGGCGCGAGCGGTCGAACAGTGTGAGTCCGAGCTCTCGTTCGAGGCCGGCGATCTGCTTGCTCACTGCCGGCTGGACGATGTGCAACTGTGCCGCGGCCCTGCCGAAGTGCCCGAGTTCGGCGACGGTGACGAAGTAGCGAAGTTGCCGAACCTCCACGGCACGCCTCCTCGATTGATTCCTTTCGGTGATTGTTCCACCGCCAGGTTGATCATTGATGGGCCTCGGTTCGTGCCGGTCCACTGGGACGTGGAAGGAATCGGTGTCGGTTGCACGGGAGGGGCAGTGGTTGAATCGGTGTGCGCGCCGGGGACGGATCCCGGACGCTGGAGGGCGTTCGCGGTCTGTTTGACGGCCGGGTTCATGACGCTGCTCGATGTCAGCATCGTCAATGTGGCGTTGCCGTCCGTGCAGACCGGGCTGGGGGTTTCGCCGGCGGAACTGTCGTGGGTGGTCTCCGGCTACACGCTGGCGTTCGGGCTGGCTCTGGTTCCCTCGGGCAGGCTCGGTGACGGTTTGGGGCGCCGCCGGATGTTCCTGGCCGGCCTGGCGATGTTCACCGCGGTGAGCCTGGGCTGCGGGCTGGCGGACTCCGGCACCTGGCTGGTCTGCGCCCGGCTGGGGCAGGGGGTTGCGGGCGGGCTGCTGACGCCACAGGTGGTCGGCCTGATGCAGCAGCTCTTCAACGGGCGTGAACGCGGCAGAGCCTCCGGTTTGTACGCCGCGATGATTGCGGCAGCCACCGCGATCGGCCCCCTGGTCGGCGGTCTGCTGATCCAGGCAGCCGGAACGGGGAGCGGTTGGCGCTGGGTGTTCTTCGTGAACGTGCCGATCGGTGTGGTGGCACTCGTCCTCGGGGGGCGGTTGCTCCCCCGCGACCAGGTGCGCCGACAGGCACTCCGGGTCGACCTGGTCGGCGTCGCGCTGCTCGGAGCCGGCATCGCCGCGATCATCCTGCCCCTGGCCGAAGCCGGGCGGCCTGGGGGAGCGGGGCACTGGTACCTGCTCGGAGTGGGGGCCGTGCTGTTGGCGTGTTTCGTGGCTTGGGAGCAGCACTGCCGCCGCCGACGGGCGCAGCCGCTGGTCGACCTCGCGCTGCTGCGTCAGCGGCCCTATGCCTTCGGCGCTCTCGTCGCGGTGCCCTATTTCGCCGGGTACTCCGGGGTTCCCTTCGTTGTGTCCCTCTACTTCCAGCAGGGCTTGGGCTATTCGGCGCTGGGTGCGGGAGCGGCGGGCATACCGTTCGCGGCCGGGGCGGCGATCAGCGCGACGCTGGGCGGCCGCGTGGTGCACCGATTCGGTCGCCTGCTGGTGCTGGCCGGCACGGCCGCCGTCGGCATCGGGCTGGTCGCCATGGCGCTGCTGATCCGCTGTATCGACGACACCCGGATGTGGCTCGTCGTGCTCGGGCCGTTGCTCGTTGCCGGCGCGGGCAGCGGACTGGTGATCGGCCCGAACCTGACACTCGCCCTCCAGCAGGTGCCGCCGCAAGACGGCAGCACCGCGGCAGCCCTGTTGCAGACCGCGCAGCGGGTCGGATCGGCTGTCGGCCTCGCCGCCGCCGGGTCGTTGTTCTTCGGAGCACTCACCGCCTCCCACGGGGACTTCCCCCTCTCCGCCGGCTGGGGCCTTTTCGGTTCGACCGCCTTCGTCGGCGTCGCGCTGCTGGTATCCGCCGCAGACCTGCTCACCGGCAACCGCGGGAGACACGGACCAACGGCTCGCCGACGCCCTGTCCCCACCGCCCCTCCTCGGTGATCCC
>CAYNNX010000067.1:6766-23151 GCA_964398515.1 uncultured Streptantibioticus sp.
GCCCAGTCCACGAAACCACCGGGGACCGGGATGACGGGACAGACGGCGGCGCCGCTGGCACCGCGGCCCGGAACACCGTCGCGGACGAACACCGCGGACAAGTCCCCGGTATCGCCACCAGCGCTACCCAGACGGGCGCCGCCATGGGCGTCGCCGTCATCGGCGCGGTCATCGCCGCCGTCTCCGGCTCCGGCGACTGCACCACCTCCGGCTTCCAAGCCGGACTCGCCGCCTGCGCCGCCTTCTCCACCGTCATCGGGCTGCCGGCCCTCGCGCCGCCGCGCAGCCCCAGGGGTTGGCAGATTCGCGTCACCTCCGAGCCGGGGTGCTGCGGCGGGCGCCCGTCACGCGGTCGAAGATGAATCCGCTTGTGACGGCGATGAGGGCACCGGCGCACGTCAACACGGTGCGGACGAGGGCCAGTCGCCAGCTTGCGGGGTGGCCCACGGATACGAGCTCGAGGGCCAGGAGGGTCAGGAAGAACGTGTAGAAGCCGTAACGGGCCGCCCCGATCAGCTGCATGGCCGAGAGGCACACCACCAAGGAGATCACGGCAGTGGAGGCATCCGGAGCCGTGACCAGGAGCACGGCTGCCAGCAGCGCTCCGGCGCTGGTGCCGACGATCCGTCGGCCGCTGCGGGCGAGCGTGGCCGACGACTCGGGCCGCAGGACACGCAGCACCGTGGTAGCCGTCCAGGCGCCGTGGGAGATCTGCAGGAGTCCCGCGGTACCGGCGGCGAGCGCCGTCGGCACCGAGAGCAGCAGAGCGAAAGGGCGGGACCGCGGCCAGGCCGCCTTGAGTTCGGCCCAGGAGGGAAGCCGGCTTCCGGGAACCGGCGACGGCCGGGGGCGATGACGGGCGAACTCCCACAGGGCCATCCACGACGCCCCGCCGAGTACCAGGACGCCCTGCAAGAGGGCCTGTGCGGCGTCGGCGCCACCGCCGATGGCGCAGAGCAGGAAACCCAGCGCCGACATGGCGGCCGGCATCCGCAGCGCGGAACCCGTGGTCTCGGCGAGGGCCTGGAAGACGGCCCATGCCGCCCCGAGCACCACCAGCAGCCACAGATGCCGTCCCGCCAGCGCTCCGGTGGCACCCGCCACGCCGAGGAGAACCGCGGCGGCCGCGGACAACCGCGGATCGATCGGCCGGTGGACCGTCAGATGTCCGATGGCCCACAGGTACGCCCCGAGCGTGGCGGAGACGCCGGCAGCATCGTCGCCGAGTCCGATCCCGAGGACCAACGGCACCACCACCAGGCAAGCGGTGAGCAGCGCGGAGCCGACCGCAGGCCAGGGGAGCGACTTCGCCTCCGACGGGAACCGGGAGGTCACTATCGCATCGTAAGACCCGCCCGTGCTCCGCCGCCGGTCCGACAGGGGCGGCGCGCCGCCGAACCGCCCGGGCGGCATGCCGGCGCATCTCCGGCGCGGTCGGGCGAGGGCCCGTGGCGGCGGGTGTCGGGGCCGCACCCGTTCGCCGACGCCTCTGCGCACGAACCGGGCCGCCGAGGGTGAGCGGCACCGTCCTCAGCGGGTCTGCAGGCCCTCGAGGGGGAAGCGGACCAGGCGGCGCCAGTCCCCGCTGCCGGTGCGGACGGTGGCGGACAGCGCTCTCGTGATCAGGTAGACGTCCGCCACCGTGCAGTCCTGGCGCAGCATGCCCGCCGTCCGGTCCAGCTCGGTCAGCTCAAGCTGATTCAGCGTCATGGCGACGCTCACAGTGCCGCGTCAGGGCCGCCTCAGCCCGCCTTCGCGTACAGCTCCGACACCAGGGCGACGGCTGCCGCGGTGGCCGGGTGGGGGTCCCGGCGCGGCCAGATGACGTGGACGGCGACGGGTGCGGCGCCTCGCAGGGGCCGGAAGACCACGCCCTCGCGCCGGTACTGGGTCGCGGTGCTCTCCGGAGTGATGCCGATGCTGCGGCCCGACATGATCGAGGCGAGCCAGTCGTCGATGTCCTTGGTGTACTCCAGCGCCGGGCGGGCGCCGGTGGGCCACAGGTCGGGCGTGGTGGTCCCGGTACGGCGGTCGATGACGACCGTGCGCTCGCGGACCTCGTCCAGGCCGATGGAGCGGCGCTTTGCCCACGGATCATCCGCGGCGACGGCGATCGTGCGCCGTTCGACACCGACGACGGTGCTGGCGAAGCGGCTGGTGTCGAAGGCGCCGCGGACCACCGCGAGGTCGCACACCCCCTCGGCCAGGCCTCCGGTGGAGGTGTTGGTGCGGATCAGCTGCAGCTCGGTCTCCGGGTGCGCCTCGGCCCAGCGGCGCTGGAAGGCCGCTGTGTGGCGGCCCATCGCGGACCAGGCGTGGCCGATCCTGAGCCGGGTGTGTCCGGTGGCGGCCTCGCGGACCAGGTCGTCGACCTCGGCCAGCAGGTGGCGGGCGCGTGCCAGGACCTGGGTGCCGGACGTCGTCAGCGCGATGCTGCGGCTGGTGCGGTGCAGCAGCCGCACGCCCAGAGCGCTCTCCAGCCCGGCCAACGCGCGTGAGACGGCGGCCTGCGACACGCCCAACTCGAGGGCGGCATCGGTGAAGCTGCCGGTGTCGATGATCGCGACGAGGCAGCGCAGATGCCGCAGCTCCAGATCCATGCGTCTATCGTATAGCTGCACTCAGGCATGCATTTTGCGTATGCGTCCGCCGGGCGCATCCTCCGTCCCATGACGACCTCTGCGCCCGTTCACGAAGCAACCGCCGACCGGCCGGCGGGTTCGGCCGGGCTGTCCGGCATCGCGATGATGCTGGGCAGCGCGCTGTCCAACCAACTCGGAGCCGCCACCGGCGCGCTGGCGTTTCCCTGGATCGGCCCGGTGGGCGTGGTGGCGGTGCGCCAGTGGGTGGCTGCGATCGTGCTGGTCGCGGTGGGGCGTCCGCGACTGCGTACGTTCACCCGTCGGCAGTGGTGGCCGGTGCTGGCGCTGGCGGCCGTCTTCGCCACCATGAACCTGACGCTCTACACGGCGATCGACCGCGTCGGGCTCGGTCTGGCCGTCACGCTCGAATTCCTCGGCCCGCTCTCGGTCGCGCTGGCCGCGTCCCGTCGCGCGGCCGACCTGGTGTGCGCACTGGTCGCGGGCACGGCCGTGCTGGCGCTGCTGCGCCCCAAGCCGAGCACGGACTATTTCGGCCTCGGACTGGGCCTTGCCGCCGCGGCCTGCTGGGCCGCGTACATCCTGCTCAACCGCCTCATCGGCGCCCGTCTGCCCGGAGCGCAGGGCTCGGGCGCGGCGGCGGCCCTGTCCGGGCTGCTGTACGTTCCGGTCGGCGTGCTGGTGTTCTTCCGCCACCCGCCGTCCCCGGAGGCGCTGGGGTGTGCGGCGGCGGCCGGTGTGCTGTCGTCGGCGGTGCCGTTCCTGGCCGACATGCTCGCGCTGCGCAAGGTGCCCACCCGGTTCTTCGGGGTGTTCATGAGCGCCCACCCCATGATGGCGGCGCTGGTGGGCTGGATCATCCTCGGCCAGCGCCTGCCGATGGCCGACTGGCTGGCGATCGCCGCGATCGCGGCCGCCAACACCGCCAGTGCCCTCGCCACCGCGCACCGCCCGACCCGGCAGCAGGCCGAACCCGCCAGCAATGCAGCTTTGTCGAAGTCGCGGTATTCCCGCTGCCGGTAGCGGCGGAAGCACCGCGTGCCCAGTCGGAGACCAGGTCCGGAAACCAGGTCCGGAAACCGATCAGTAGTGTCCTGTGGCGGAACGTGCTGCCAAGGAACCTCAATTGATGCGCAATTAAGCCTGCGCGGTGTGGTGCCCCGGGACTTTCTCTGCCACGGTGTGGGCCACGTTGAAGCCGTCACGGGTTCCGGAGGCTTGATGCCCACTCGCCGTATGATCTGCGCGGCCATCGGCGCCGCCGCACTCGCGTTCTCCACGCTGGTGCCCACCTCGTTGGCCCTCGCCAAGTCGCATGACGCCGCGTCCGCCGACCTGCGTCCGCCGGCCAGACAGGCCGTCGCCGTCGGCTACGGTGGGGCGGTCTCGAGCGTGAACCCCTACGCCTCCCAGGCCGGCATCGACGTCCTGCGGCACGGCGGCAACGCCGTGGACGCCGCGGTCGCCACGGCCGCCGCACTGGGCGTCGTCGAACCGTACTCCGCGGGCGTCGGCGGCGGAGGCTACCTGGTCTACTACAACGCCCGAACCCATCAGGTCGGCACCATCGACGGCCGCGAGACCGCGCCGGCCCGCATGGGGCAGAACGCCTTCATCGACCCGTCGACGGGCAAACCGATCGCGTTCAACGACGCGGTCGACTCGGGCCTGTCCGTGGGCATCCCCGGTACCCCCGCCACGTGGCAGGAGGCGCTGTCGCGGTGGGGCACCATCCCGCTGGCGCGAGCGCTGCGGCCGGCCACGAAGATCGCCGAGGACGGCTTCGTGGTCAACTCGCAATTCCGCGCCCAGACCGCGATGAACGAAGCACGCTTCCGCGACATCACCCCGACCGCCCAGCTGTTCCTGCCCGGGGGCCAACTGCCCGTCGTCGGAAGCCGTTTCCGCAACCCCGACCTCGCGAACACCTACCGCCTCCTGGCCCGCGACGGCATCGGCGCCCTCTACGACGGCCCGCTCGGCCGCGACATCGTCCGTACCGTCCAGCACCCGCCGGTCGCCCCCGGCTCGGACCGGACGTTCCGCCCCGGCCTGATGGACACATCGGACCTCGCCGCCTACCACGCCGTGCGCCGGGCGCCCACCCACACCACCTACCGCGGGCTGGACGTCTACTCGATGGCACCGTCCTCCTCCGGCGGCACCACCGTCGGCGAGGCACTCAACATCCTGGAGAACTTCCACCTCTCAGCCGCCGACTCCGCCGACCGCGTCCAGGCGCTCCACCACTACCTGGAGGCCAGCCGGATCGCCTTCGCCGACCGCAACCGCTGGGTCGGCGACCCCGCCTTCTCGAACGTTCCCACCCAGGCCCTGCTGTCGAAGGCTTTCGCCAAGGACCGCGCCTGCCTGATCAGCCCGACCTCCACGCTGACCAGCCCGGTCGCCCCCGGGGATCCCAACCACCCCGGCACCGGCTGCCCGGCGGGCAAGGGTACGCCCCAGCCGTACGAGGGCACCTCGACCACACACCTGGTCACCGCCGACCGCTGGGGCAACGTCGTCTCCTACACGCTGACCATCGAACAGACCGGGGGCTCGGCGATCACCGTTCCCGGCCGCGGGTTCCTGCTCAACAACGAACTCACGGACTTCGACTTCGCCCCGATCAGCCCGAGTGCCCCCGACCCCAACCTCCCCGCACCGGGGAAGCGGCCGCGTAGCAGCATGTCCCCGACCATCGTGCTGCGCGACGGCCACCCGTACCTGGCGGTCGGCTCGCCCGGTGGTTCCACCATCATCACGACCGTGCTGCAGACCCTGGTCAACCGCATCGACCTGGGCATGACGCTGCCGCAGGCCGTCGCCGCGCCCCGCATCTCGCAGCGGAACGCGGCCAACACCGAGGCCGAGCCGGCGTTCCTCGACTCGCCCGACCGCGCCGCCCTGGAGAAGCTCGGGCAGCACTTCGTCCTGGCTCCTCCGACCTTCACCCCGTCTCCCGAGATCGGCGCCGTCGCCGGACTGGAATTCCTCGGCCACGGCCTGATCCAGGCGGCCGCCGAGCCGGTCCGTCGCAGCGGCGGATCCGCGATGGTCGTGGTACCGAAGCGATAGCCGAGCCCGCCGTGCCGGGTGGCACCTCCCCGGCCGCCCGGCACGGCGATCTTGTAGGTATGTGAAGCGCTCACATCAGGCCGCGATCCGCTGTCAGGGAGCAGGTTCGCTCTGCTGGTCCTGCCGCGGGCGCCTGGGGGCGGGTGGACGGTGGCCGCCGCTGACAAGGGAAGGTGGGTTGGAGAACAAGACTCACCAGCCCGGGGTGCGGGTTCGATTCCGTCACCAAGAGCCTGGCCGAGACCGACATCCCGGAGGAGGGCACCGGCTGGGCCAGGGGTGGGGAACGGCCGGCCCGCAGCGGGCTTCCGGGCCGGCCGGTGTGCGGAGTCAGAGCCGCAGCGCCCACTGCTGGTTGGCGCCGCCGTTGCAGGTGTAGAGCTCGATCTGGGTGCCGTTGCGGTTTCCGTCGGGCACGTCCCCGTGGGTCACGTCCAGGCAGAGGCCGGACTGCACTTCGGTGATGGTGCCGTCCGGGTTGAGCCGCCACTGCTGGTTGGTGCCGCCGTTGCACGGCCACAGCTCCACCCGGGTGCCCGGTGAGGTCTGGTTGCCGTAGGCGTCCAGGCACTGGGTGCCGTTGTAGACGCGCAGCTCGCCGGCCGGGGTCGGGGTCCAGCGCTGGTTGCCGCCGTTCCCGCAGTCCCAGATCTCCACCCTGGTACCGGGATCGGTCTGTCCGCCGTAGACATCCAGGCACCGGCCGGAGGACGCGCCGACCAACTCGCCCGTGCTGCCGACACTCGTGCCGGAGCCGGGCGTCAACCGGTACATCACCACCCCGTGCCCCGGTACCGAGGCCTTGATCGTCCCGCTCGTCGAGGCAACCACCTTCGACCACAGGTTCGTCAGCCGGTACGAGGACGACGGGGCGGCTCCCACCGCGGAGGCCGTCGTCGACATCGTTGCCGTACCGCCGTTCTCGTTGAACAGCACGACCGCGACGTCCCCGTCGGACAGCGGCTTGGCGAGGACGTCAAGCCCGCCCGACGAGGACACCAGCCGGCCCTGCCCGCCCAGCGGATCCTGGTCCACCGCGATGACGTCGGTGTTGGTGTACAGCGACATGGTGGCCGGGTTCGCGGTCCGCAGGTCGGTACCGGCGATGAGCGGTGCGGCCATCTCCGCCCACAGACTGAACTCGGCCCGGTCCTCGGTGAACGACATGCCGTTGCCCAGCTCCAGCATGTCCGGGTCGTTCCAGCCCCCCGGCCCGGCGTACCGGGTCAGGCCCACGTTCTGGTGGAAGTTGCTCAGCATGCTGGCGTACGTGGGGCCGATGTCGGAGGTGGTACGCCACAGGTTGCCGGTACCCTTGCCCCACGTCCACACCTGGTCCTCGCCCCACTCGCACATGCTGAAGACGATCGGCCGGCCGGTGGCGGCCAGCGCGTCGCGCATCGCGTTGTACCGGGACTCCCACGAGCCCTGGCCTGAGGGACAGTTGTCGTATTTCAGGTAGTCGACCCCCCATGAGGCGAAGGAGTCGGCGTCCTGCCGCTCGTGGCCCAGGCTGCCCGGGTAGCCGGCACAGGTCGTCGCACCGGCGCTCTCGTAGATGCCGAGCTTCAGCCCCTTGCTGTGAACGTAGTTCGCCACAGCGGTGATGCCGTTCGGGAACTTGACCTGGTCGGGTACGAGGCTTCCCGACGCATCACGGGAGTGGGACATCCAGCAGTCGTCGATGTTCACGTACCTGTAGCCGGCCGCCTTCATACCGGAGCCCACCATGACGTCGGCGGTCTGCTCCACGAGTTGTGCGCTCACGTCGCACCCGAAGGAGTTCCAGTCGTTCCACCCCATCGGAGGGGTCAGTGCCAGGCCGTTGTCCAGCGCGTGTGCCGGAGTCTGCGCCGCCAGGGTGACGGCTGGAACGCCTGCCGCGACGAGCAGGGCGCCGGCGAGGGAGCGCAGAAGTCTGCGCATGAAGCGCGGTTCGAACATCATGCTCCTTTCAAGGGTGCGTAGTCGTTGCCTTGCGCGGGCTCCTTTCCGCTCCTGGTTTCTCGCGTATTGGTTTCTCGCGATCCCACCGGGCCACGGCGGCGCAGGTCCGCGGGCCCCAGACCGCCGGAGACGTCAGCGGCGCCGCGAGTCGGTATGCGCCGAGGCACCGGGCGCGGCGGACATGGCGTACCGCGTCGCGTCGTACCGGGGGCTGTCGTTCGGCCTGACGGTCAAGGAGGAGGCGTAGCTGCCGTAGTTCGTCAGGGCCACCTTGCCGAGTCCGCCGGTCGAGCCGTCGAGGTTCCACACGGCGATGGTGATCGAGTTCCGGCCGTGCGGGTCGAGGACGCCGTTCGGGACCGGGAAGCTGTGCTGCGGCCCGAGGTAGTTGACGTAGTTGCCCATGTCCCAGCCGTTGACGTAGATCTCCGCGCGGTATCTGCGGGACGGGTCGTCGGTGATGGTGATGCCGATCGAGGTGTCCTGTCCCGTGGGCAGGCGCAGGCCGACATCGGTGGCGTACCAGGAGACCCCGGGGGTGGTGTCGGCGGCGGGCAGGTGGACGGGTTTCCAGGTGCCGGTGGGGTAGCCGGGAAGCATGTATCCGGCTCGCTCGCCGTACAGGCCGCCAGTGTTGAGGGGGCCGCGTACCGGGTCGACGGGGGTCTCGCCGCCGCGGGCGCCTTGCAGCCGCCAGGCAACGGTGGTCTTCGGGGCGCCGGTGAGGACGGCGCCGGTCAGACCGCGGGCTTCCTTGTTGCCGTTGGAGTGGTCGTAGTCCTCTTCATGGCCCATGTTCACGGTGAGCACGGAGATGACGTTGTCCGCACCGGTCTTCACCGCGCCGGTAGGGAATTCGTACGTCTTGCGCCCGTTGTCGGTGGAGCTGCCGAGGAAAGTGCCGTTGAGCCATACCGAGGAGGCCGCGGCGCCCTTGCCGCTTTGCGTCGACGCCTGGCCGCTCTGCGTGGACAGGGTGATGCCCGTCTCCCTGCCCGCGCCGGTGAAGTGGCCGCGGTACCAGGTGCTTCCGGTGTGGAAGCCGTAGTCGTCGGCGAAGAGCACGGGGAGCGTGCCCGGTGTGGTGGTGCTGTTGGTGGTGGTCTTGTCGGCCACCCGCCAGGTGGAGTCGTCGAACCCGGGCCGGGCTTCGGGCGATTCGGCGATGTGCCTCCAGCCGGTCAGCGCGGGCAGGGTGACGGGTGCGGCCGTGGGAAGGGTGCCGGTGAGGCTGCCGCTGGAGGTCCGCCTGGCGGCGACCCGGATGCCGTTCCAGGTCAGGGAGGTGGCGGCGGTGAAGACCTCGACCGAGCCGTCGCTGCCGGTGTCCCCGGTCAGGCCGAGGGTGGTGCCGTTGGTGGCCGCGCTGCGCAGCAGATGGGTGCCGCGGACCAGCACCGGGCCGTGGCCGGTGTCCTGCCGCCAGAACGTCTCGGCCGTGGCGGTGTCGGCCAGCAGCAGGACCAGCGGGTGGGCGCCGCCGGTGATGGTCACCCGGGTCAGGCCGGTGTGGTGGTAGTTGAGCCGGAGATCTCCGGTGGCAGGGTCCCAGGTGGAGGTGACGGTGCCGCCGGTCGCGGACACGGTGGGCCGGGACGTGTAGCGCAGGACGGTTTCGCCGTCGGAGCCGCGGTCGCCGTACAGGACCGCGACGTCCCGCCCGGCGATGGTGGCGTTGGTCATGATCTCCGAGGTGGAGTAGCGTAGTTGGTTGCCGCCCAGGTCGTACCGGGCGACGATGATCTTCGACTCCCGTCCGTCGAGGGCGATGGCGGTTCCGGGCTGCTGCGGGACCGTGTACACCGGCGCGGCGGCCGGGGAGCCGGTGGCCACGTCGATGGCGTCGATGGGGACGAAGGTGCCGGACGATGCCGCGTTCTTGGTGCCGTCGACCACGATCCTGAGGGTGTGCGCCCCGGCGGTCAGCCCGGTGGCCCGGTAGGCGACGTACTGGTACCGCTTGGAGCCGCCGTACAGGTCGACGGTCTTGACCTTCGCGCCGTCGAGGTAGACGTCCGCGTTGCCGTGGTTGGCGTCCAGGGATGTGATCCAGGTGACGCCGGTGCCGGTGAAGGGGACGGTCGCGCTGTCGCCCGCGGCGTTGGAGAAGGACTCGGTGTTGCGGTAGTCGCCGCCGGTGTAGCTCTGGTCGGCCACGTGCGACCAGGTGCCGGAGTAGTGGATCGCGGGGTCGGGGTCGTCGTAGGTGTATCCGGCATGCGCACCCAGGTCGATCGTCACATGGGCCGAGTCGGTGGTGGTCGCGGTCGAGTCGGTATGCCGCAGGACGTGGAACTGGGTGCCGGTGTCGGGGTTGATGCGGGCGGTGTCGGTGACCTCGGGGTCGTCGGTGGGTGGCGAGGCGAGAGTGTCGGTCTTGGTGAGCGGGGCGAGGGCCTGGGTGAAGTAGCCGATCAGCTTGTCCTGACCGTACTTCGGGTCGAGTCGGCGGGTCTCACGGATCGCGGCGCCGTAGTCGTAGGAGGTGTAGTTCTCCGGTATGCCCAGCCAGCCCCAGTTGGTGCCGCCGTAGGTCATGTAGAAGCTCTGGGAGGTGGCGCCGACGGCGATGTTCTGTTTGTAGAAGACGTCGGCGAACTGGTCGTTGACGAGCTGGGCGCACTTGTCGTAGCCGGGGCCGCCCCACGGGTCGAAGGCGCCGCCTTGGAACTCCGCGGTCGCCACCGGCTTGCCGGGGGCGCGGACGGAGCTGATGTCCGGTACGGGGTTCCACTGGGCGGGGCTGGAGCAGTTGAAGCCCTGCGGGTAGAAGTCGCCGGCGTCCACGTCGAGGGCGGCGTCCCCGGAGTTGAAGGTGCCCTGGTGGTTGCCGACCAGCGGGACGGTGATGCCGTCGGCCCTGGCCTTGTCCTCCAGGTGCTTCATGTACCGGCGGCCGTCCGCGCCGCCGTTGTAGTACTCGTTCTCCACCTGGTACTCGATCACCGAGCCGGTGCCGTTGGTGAACTGGTGTCTGGCCAGGATGCGGTCGATCCGCGTCTGCCACTCGTCGCTGTACCTCAGGTACGCGGGGTCGGCGCTGCGGGTGTTGCCCGCCTTGGTGGACAGCCAGCCGGGGAATCCGCCGCCGTCCACTTCGGCGTTGATGTACGGGCCGGGGCGCGCGATCACGTACAGGCCGACGCGGTCCGCCAGGTCCAGGAGCCTGTCCACGTCGCGCACGCCGGTGAAGTCGTAGACGCCGGGTGCCGGGGAGTGGTAGCCCCAGTCGAAGTAGAGCGACACCGCGTTGAATCCGGCGGCCTTCATCTTCTGCAGCACATCCAGCCACAGATCCCGGCTGGGCAACCGGAAGTAGTGGAACTCACCCGACCATAAGTAGGTGCGCCTGCCGTCGATCAGGAAGGAGTAGCCGTCGTACGTCACCGAATGCGGCGTGCCGGCCGCGGACCCGGCGGTCGCGGCCGTCGCCGGGGGAGCGGCACTTGCGACGGATCCGGCACCGGCACTCGGCCCGCACATCAAGGCGACCGTCACGCCGGTCGCCAGGCAGCGCCGGACGATCCGGCGGCCCATGCCGTGAGCTCGCATCTCGACCTCCGTTTTCATGAGGGAGCTTTACAGCCCGCCCCGGCGCCCTTCCCGGGTGACGCCTGGGGTCTCCCGGTCGGGTGGGGGTGGCCAGTCGGCTGATGAAGCCGCGCCGCAGCGGCGAGCGTCTCGCCCGCCAGGCGTTGGGGCGGGCACCCGGCCGTGGGGCGACGCCTTCGCGTTGGCGGGCCGTCAGCGCCGTGTACCTCGCGCCCATGTCCTCGGCCGACTGCGCCCAGCCGGCCGGGTCGCAGGCGCCTCGCGGTGAACTGCTTGCTCATGGCGTCGGTGACGAAGCGTCCGTGGCGACCACGGCGTCGGGCGTGCAGGTGAGCAGGCTGCGGCGAGTGAGCGGGTTTGACACCGTGTTCTCTCCTGTTCGTCCGTGGGGCATCCTGCGGCTCAGGTCCTGGGTTGAACAGAGTGAACGGGCGAACGCGTGCTTCGCGTCTGCACCCTTCAACGGATCCGCACATAATTCAACAGTTCGGATCTCTCGTGTGGCAAGGGGGCGGACCGGATTGCCCCGGTCCGCAGCCGTCGTTGCCGTAAAGCTGTCCGCAAGCACGCTCGTGGGCGGCGAGGCCTCGCCGCCCACGAGTGATGCAGCCCCCCGGTGGACCGGGGGCCGGCTGCCGACCGACGCGGGATCGTCCGGGGCTCCGCGTGCGGGCAGGTCGCAGGGCCCATGAGGGAGCCGCGTATACCGGCGGGTACGGCGAGAACCCCGCCGAGCGCCGTAGCCGCGGTTGCCACGCTTTTCCGGTGCCACGCATTCCTGCGCAGCCCGGGACGTCCCAGCCGTGACCTGCTCAGACGTAGCAGGTGGAGGCCGTTCCCGGGAAAACGACGGGTTTTCTCGGCTTATACGCGGCGATGGTTGAAACGGGCACCCGAATGGGGGGCTCAGCGTGAATTCGTCGCCCGCGAGGACCGGTTCGACGGAGACTTGTGGCGAGCCAAGGCTCCATGGTCGGACCAGTGGTCCACGAGGGGACGATGCTGCTGAGGAGGTCTCGTGAGGTGGATGGTGTTGCCCGGGTCGCTGGATCCCGAGGCGCGGCGGCTTGTGGTCCGGATGCGGCGGCTGAAGGACCATAAAGGGCTCAGCCCGAAGTCGCTTGAGGCGAGGACGGCTTTCAGCAGTTGGTCGTGGCAGCGATACCTCAATGGGAAAGCCCTGCCGCCCAAGGAGGCCGTGGAGGCCCTGGCCGAACTGACCGGAGAGGACCGGGCGCCTTTGCTGGTGGCGTTGGACGCCGCCGAGCGAGCCCGGGCCGGCGCAGCGCCGAGCGCGGGCGGAATACCGAGGAGGGGTTGCGAAAGGGAGCCTGACGTACCGGAGGTCTGGGTTGCCGCCTTGTCCGCCGCGGTCGGCGCCCTGTTGATGTCCGCCGTTACCGCGATACTGCTCGTGGCGGACCCCTGGAGTCGGCAAGGCTCAACACAGGCGCAAGGGGGCGTGACGGGCGTGGGCAAGTACACCTGCGCGTACACCCGGCGCGGTGATCAGATGTTCGCCGGTAACAGCTCCACCACCACCCGCCTGGTCGCTCTCAACAACACCGGGCAGGACGCTGCGGAAATCCAGTGCCTGTTGCTGCGTCACAGGCTGTCCCCCGGGGACGTGGACGGGTACTACGGCCGGCGCACCGAGGCAGCGGTCAAGCAGTTGCAGCAGCTCAGTCACGTACCCGCGGACGGAATCGTGGATGAGCAGGATTGGGCCGTACTGCGCCATGTCGGATGACCGCGAAAGGAATAAGTAAGGCCGCCAATGGGCAATCAAGCGTGGCGGCTCGCCGGCGACAGTTGCCGACGGCCGAGGCGGAGCGGCTGGGGCTGGACGTCTGCTGGGTGGCCGAGGCATGGGGATCCGAGGCGCCGTCGCCGCTCGGTCACCTTGCCGCGCGGACGGAGAGGACGCTGCTCGGTTCCAGGATCATCCAGTCGGGCACCCGTACCCCGATGGCCGTCGCCCGGGCGGCGATCACCCTCTCGAACATCTTCGAAGGGCGTTTCCCGCCGGGGTTCGGATCCTCCGGTCCTCAGGTGATCGAAGGGCTGCACGGCGTGCCGTTCGCCCGGCCGCTGTCGCCGCTGTGGGAGACGGTCGAGATCGTGCGGCAGGCCGCGGCGGGGGAGGAAGTCTCCTACTCCGGGCGCGAGTTCGCCATCCCGCTGCCGGGCGGCGGCGCCAAGCCGCGGGGGCCGGTGCTCCTTCGGCCATGACTCGTCAGAGCGGTTCGCCGAGCAGTTCGCGTGCGGTGGCGATCGCCGCCGCCCCGGCCATCGCGATGGGTTCGGTGTCTCGCAGGGCGCGGCTGAGGACGAACGCGCCTTCCAGGCTGGTGATCACGGTGATGGCCAGCCGCCGCGCGTCGTTCTCGGGCAGCCCGAATTTCATGAAACCCGCCGCGCACGCGGCAATCCAGGCGTTGAAGACGTCCGCGGTGGCTTTGCGCAGCGGCTCGCTCGTGCCGGCCACCTCCAGCGCGACCGTCGCGATGGGGCAGGCGTCGGCGTAGTCGGTCTCGCGCAGCGTCACCGCGGCCCCCGCGAAGAACTGCTCCAGGCCGCTGACCACGTCCGGCGCGGGCGCGATGAGCAGGTCGAACAGCTGGATGTACTGCATTCCCGATGACCGGATGACCTCCTCGCCCAGCTGCTGTTTGCCGCCGGGGAAGAAGTGGTAAAGCGAGCCGAACGGCGCGTTCGCCTTGGCCACGATCTGCTTCAGTCCGGTGCCGGTATAGCCGTTGCGCCGGAACAGCTCGGCACTGGCTTCCATGATCCGCTCTTTGGTGTCGCCGCCCATGCGCAGCAGTCTATGCTACGTTGGCGCTAGAGCGATCTATCAAGTCGCTGGATCGGATCGTTCCTGGAGCGCCCCTCTGGAGGCGATGTGCCGCAGATCGAGCTGTCCGCAGGCCCCCTCGACTACGAGGACACCGGAGGGGACGGGCCCGTCCTGGTGTTCCTGCACGGACTCACCATCGACCACACGGTGTGGCGCAAGGTCGTGCCGGGTCTGCGCGAGGACTACCGCTGCGTGCTGCCGACGCTCCCGCTGGGCGCCCACCGCCGTCCCATGCGCCCGGACGCCGATCTGAGCCTGCGGGGTCTCGCGCTGCTGGTCGCCGAGTTCCTCGACAAGCTCGACCTGCGGGATGTGACGCTCGTACTCAACGACTGGGGCGGGGCGCAGTTCCTCGTCTCCGAGGGCAGGGCGGAGCGGATCGCCCGACTCGTGCTCACCCCGTGCGAAGCCTTCGACAACTACCCGCCCGGACTTCCGGGCCGTCTCGTCGAGCTCGCCGCGCGCACGCCGGGCGGACTCAAGGCCACCATGAACCTGCTGCGCTTCCAGGCGTTCCGCCGCGCACCGGGCGCCTGGGGGTGGATGAGCAGGCGCCCGGTGCCCAAGGAGGTCATGGACGGCTGGTTCCGCCCCGCGACCACCTCACCGCAGATCCGTCGCGACCTGGCCAAGTACGCGCTGTCCATACCGCCCCGGCGCACGCTCCTGGACTGGTCCGAGCAACTGCGCTCGTTCAAGGGCCCGGTCCTGGTCGTCTGGGCGACGCAGGACAAACTGATGCCGCGTGAACACGGTCGGCGGCTGGCCGCGCTGTTCGACGACGCCCGCCTGGTGGAGGTCGACGACAGCTACACCCTGATCCCCGAGGACCAGCCGGAGCTGCTGACCCGGCTGCTGCGGGATTTCGTCCCCGCATCGGCCGGGAGGCGGCAGACGGGTTGAGCGTCACCACCCGACCGCCCGTGACACGAACGGCGTAGCAGGGCTGCGCTTCCCGGGCCGTCGAGGGAGGATCGGACCATGGCGATAGGGCTCGGTCTCGGACTGCCGCAGATGAAGTGGTACCACCCGGAACGCGATGTCGCGGAGGTCGCGCGTGCGGCGGAGAACATCGGTTACGAGAGCCTTTGGGTCTTCGAACGGGTGCTCTTCCCGCTGCGGCCGCGACAGGGGCTGTACGGAATCCCCGGACTGGCCTGGCCGGACTCCTACCGTTCGGTGGCCGATCCGCTGGTGGCGCTCTCGCTCGCGGCCGCATCGACCGAGCGGGCCCGACTCGGCAGCAGCGTGCTGATCGCCCCTTTGCACGTGCCGTTCCAACTCGCCCGGTTTCTCGCGACGCTGGACGCGGCGAGCGGCGGCCGGGTGCTGGCAGGGTTCGGCACGGGCTGGTCACTGGACGAGTACGCGGCCGCGTCCGTCGCGCCGTTCGAGCGGCGTGGGGCGGTGCTGGACGAACTCCTCGATGTGTGTGCGGCGGTCTGGGGCCCCGATCCGGTCTCGTACCAGGGCAATTGGTCCGTAGTCAGCGAGGCCGAGGTCGGGCCGAAGCCCGCGAGGCCGATCCCGGTCTATCTGGCGGCGGCCGCCCGGAAGGCACTGGACCGTGTGGCCCGCCGCGCCGACGGCTGGCTGCCCACAGGGGTCACGCCGGAGCAACTGTCCGCCAGATGGCGGCGGCTGACGGAGCAGGCCGCCTCATACGGCCGCAATCCGGACGCGCTGCGGATGTGCGTACGGGCCAACGTGGAGCTCACCCACGCTCCGGTCGACGACGGTGAGCGCCGGCCGTTCGTGGGCACGGTCGAGCAGATCGTGCAGGATGTGGCCGCGCACGCCGACGTGGGCGCCCACGAGGTGCTGCTGGACCTGCAGGGCAACGTACGGGACGCGAAGGAGCTCACCGACCTGGCGGCCCGGGTGTACGGGGAGGTGCGGGCCGCGGGGATCTGAAGCGCGTCTGCGGAGGGATCGAGGTGAGAGCCGACCGGAGTCCCCGGGCAGCCCCCCCGACCCCGGTGGCCCGGCTCCGATTCCCCGGTCTTCCGTTTGCCCCTTGTGGCGTGGCCGGCCCGCTCGGGGTGCCGGGGATGCGGGCGACGAGGCCGGTGATCGTCCTGCGCGGCAACGGGCCCAAGGCGCCCGTCTGCGGCGTCCAAGGCACCGCCGCCGTGGTGATGCCGGCGAGGACAAACAGGTGATCGCGCACTGTGGCGCTTTCACCCTGGCAGCGGGTGCCGGCGCCGACATGGTCACCCACGCCCACCTCCACGCTGCCGGTGCCGGCGCCGGACATCTCCCGCATGGCCGCATCAGGGCAGGTCGCCATTGCGGCCCTGACCATCATGGAGGGCGTTGAGGCGAGCCGGGGCGCATCGTTCGACGTG
>CAYNNX010000068.1:0-10158 GCA_964398515.1 uncultured Streptantibioticus sp.
CGGTCCCGGCGGCCGAGGTGGAGGAGCGCGACGGCGCCTTCTACTACAACGGCGAACCGGTGCGGCGCGAGGCCGGCAAGATGGGCAAGTCCCTGAAGAACGCGGTCACCCCGGACGAGATCTGCGCCGAGTACGGTGCCGACACCCTGCGCCTGTACGAGATGGCGATGGGCCCGCTGGACGTCTCGCGCCCGTGGGACACGCGCGCGGTCATCGGCCAGTTCCGGCTGCTGCAGCGGCTGTGGCGCAACATCGTCGACGAGAGCACCGGCGAGGTCACGGTCGTCGACGAGGAGCCCGACGAGGAGACGCTGCGCGTCCTGCACAAGGCGATCGACGGCATCCGGCAGGACATGGCCGGACTGCGGTTCAACACCGCCATCGCCAAGGTGACCGAGCTGAACAACCACGTCACCAAGGTGTCCCGGGTGCCGCGCACCGTCGCCGAGCAGATGGTGCTGCTGATCGCTCCGCTGGCCCCGCACATCGCCGAGGAGCTGTGGCACCGCCTGGGCCACGAGCACTCGCTGGCCCACGAGGACTACCCGGTCGCCGACCCGGCATACGTCGTCGACGAGACCGTGACCTGCGTCGTCCAGGTCAAGGGCAAGGTCAAGGCGCGCCTGGAGGTGCCGCCGGCCATCGCCGAGGACGAGCTGGAGAGGCTGGCCCTGGCCGACGAGACGGTCGTCGCGGCCCTCGGCGGCGCCGGCGTCCGCAAGGTGATCGTCCGCGCGCCCAAGCTGGTCAACATCGTGCCGGCCTGAGGCTCTTAGGGTCTTCCCTTACGGGCAGGTTGGGGGTTCGCCGCGACCCCCGGCCTGCCCGTTGTCGTCTACCGTGGAGCCATGGAAGCCGTGATCGGTGTCGTGGCGCTGCTCCTCCTGCTCTTCGTGGCGGCGGGGACGATCGCCGCCGTCAAGACCGTACGGGCGGTGCGGCGAGGGGTGGAGCGCACGGGTACGCAGGCGCGCCGGGTCGTCGAGGAGACCGCCTTGCGCGCGAAGAGCACCCAGCCGGGTGTCGCGGGCGAGCTGGCGGAGCTCCGGCTGCGGTTGCGCACGTCGATCACCGGGACCCGGCAGGCGCTGGAGGCGGGCTCGGCGAGCGACGCGTCGCTGAAGGAGGCTGCCGGGCTGCTGGACCGCCTGCGCGAGCACGCCTACGCCCTCGACGACCAGCTGAAGCTGATGGAGCGCGAACCCGACAGGTCACGCGTGGCGGCCCGGCTGCCCGAACTGCGCGAGCGCACCGCCCGCGTCACCCACTCCGCGGACTCCCTGCGCTGGGCGGCCCAGGACCGGGCCCGGCAGTTCGCCGACGACGAGCTGGCCGCCCTGAACCGCCAGATCGAGATCGAGGCGGGCGCCCTGCGGCACTGGGTGCCCTCGGACGCGCGCGAGGCCTCTCGCGATCCGGGACACTCGGCGGGGACACCGCCGAGGCGGCGATGAGGACACGGCGGACACGGCCCCGGTACCTGCACCGGAAGGCGGGCGCGACGCGGTACGGACGGCGGCCGCGCAGCGGGCGGCGCGGGCCGCGGATGCCCGGGCGCCCGGGCGGACTTGCCGTCGCACCACGCCTCCCGCACCGTGCCGCGGATTCCGCATGCCCGCCGGTGGGCGCACTGTCGGGCCCTGCCCGCGGCCGGTAGTCTCGCGCTCATGTCCGCCCATGTCGCAGTCGTCACCGATTCCACGGCCTATCTGCCGCAGGAGGCGCTGACCCGCCACGGCATCACGGCCGTTCCGCTTAGCGTGATCCTCGGGGACGAGGCGCTTGAGGAGGGCACCGAGATCTCGGCGCGTTCCGTCGCCGCCGCCCTGCAACGCCGACGGCCCGTCACCACCTCCCGGCCCAGCCCCGAGGAGTTCTCCGCCGCCTACCGCGCCGCCGCCGAGTCCGGCGCCACCGCCGTCGTCTCCCTGCACCTGTCCGCGGAGATCTCCGGCACGTACGACGCCGCGCGCCTGGCGGCCGAGTCGGCGCCCGTCCCGGTACGGGTCGTGGACACCGGGATGGTGGCGATGGCCCTGGGCTTCCCCGTGCTGGCGGCGGCGGAGACGGCCGGGGCGGGCGGGACCGTCGACGAGGTGGTCGCCGCCGCGGAGAAGCGCGCCGCCGCCACCTCGGCCTACTTCTACGTCGACACCCTCGACTACCTGCGGCGCGGCGGCCGCATCGGTGCCGCGCAGGCGCTGCTCGGCTCCGCACTCGCGGTCAAGCCCCTGCTCCAACTGGCCGACGGGCGCATCCAGTTGCTGGAGAAGGTCCGCACCGCCTCCAAGGCGATCGCACGTCTGGAGGAGATCGTGGCCGAACGGGCGGGCCGGGCGCAGGTCGACATCGCGGTGCACCACCTCGCCGCTGCGGAACGGGCCGAGGCTCTCGCCGAACGTCTCCGGCACCGGGTGCCGGGACTGGTCGAGCTGCACGTCAGCGAGGTCGGCGCGGTGATCGGCGCACACACGGGCCCCGGACTGCTGGGGGCGGTCGTCTCGCCGCGCTGAGGCGTGGTGTTCACTCCGGCGGGTGACGGGGTTTTCCACAACTGGCCTGTCATCCACGGAAATCGGCGGGCCCGAGCGGGAATGCGCGAGGCCGCTTACGTTCTGTGGCCATGGAGACGCGAACCGCCACTTCCGCGAGGGTGCGAACCGACAGCCGGGTGACCCGGGAGCGCGTCGGGACGTTGTTCGCCCCGCCCCCGCCGACCCGTGATGCCGAACCGCCGCCCGTGCGCTGGCCCGAGCCCGTACCACCCGCCCCCCGTCACGGCACCACGCCCCGCACCGCGCGATGGGCGGGCATCGTCGAACGCCTACCGGTCTGGGTGCAGTTGAGATGCGGGATGGAACTGCGCACGCTCGCCGCTCTCGCGGGCGTCCTGCTGCTCGCGGCGGTCTTCGCCGTGCACCACTTCTGGGCGGGGCGGCCGCGTACGGTCGCGGTGCCTGCGGCCGTCCGCGGGGCGGTTCCCCCGGCGGCGGGCTCGCCGGTTCCGGCACCTGCGGCCTCCGCCCCGGCAGCGAAGCCCGCAGGCCCCTCGGCGGTGGTCGTCGTCGACGTGGCCGGCAAGGTACGCAAGCCGGGCGTCCTGCGGCTGCCCGCCGGTTCCCGGGTCACCGACGCGCTCACCGC
The DNA here is from genome assembly GCA_964398515.1 of uncultured Streptantibioticus sp. Classification (GTDB taxonomy): domain Bacteria; phylum Actinomycetota; class Actinomycetes; order Streptomycetales; family Streptomycetaceae; genus CAYNNX01. The sequence goes on from CAYNNX010000068.1 coordinate 3,145, forward strand.
CGCGGGCGGCCCCCTGCCCGGCACCGACACCAGCGCCCTCAACCTGGCACGGCTGCTGGCGGACGGGGAGCAGGTGGTGGTCGGCGCGGCCCCGGCGGCAGCCGCGGCCCCGGCAGGCGCACCGGCAGCCGGGTCCGGCCCGACAGCGGGACCGGTCAGCCTCAGCACCGCCACCGAGGAACAGCTCGACACCCTCCCCGGCGTGGGCTCCGTCCTCGCCCACCGCATCATCGAATACCGCACCCAGCACGGCGGATTCACCTCCGTCAGCCAGCTCCGCCAGGTGACCGGCGTGGGCGAGCGCCGTTTCAAGGACCTCCAACCCCTGGTGCGGCCGTGACGCGGCACCCCACCATGCCGCCGCATCCCACCGGGAGCACTGTCGCGGCCGGTCCGCCCGCCCGCCGGGAGCCGGGGCAGGAGGCGCCCGCCGATCTGCGGCTCGTGCCCCCCGCGGTGGCGGCGTGGCTGACGGCCGCGCTCGCCCTCGGCCTCCCCGTCCGCTGGACGGTGACCGCAGCGGCAGCCTGTCTCGCCACGGCGGGCGTTCTGGTCGCATGGGTACGCCGCCGGGCCGCCGCGCCCGCCGGGACACAGGCGGCGGCCCGCGGGGGTTCCGCCGGGATGGCCGTGGCCGCCCTGCTCTCCGCGAGCGTGGCGGCGGGCATCGCCGCGCTGAACGTGGCTGAGCTGCACCGCGGACCGCTGCCCGCGCTGGCCGCGCGTCATGAGGAGGCGGTCGTCGAGGTGACGCTGACCGGGGACCCCCGCCAGGTCCGCCCCCGGGTACGCGGTTCGGCGCTCGCGCCCCCGGCCGTGATCAGCGAAGCGACGGCCCGGCGTGTCACCGCCCGGGGGACCACGACGGCTGTCCGCACGCCCGTCCTGCTGGTCGCGCAGCCCGGCGGCGACACCGGCCAGGCGGCGGCTGTGGAGGCGTGGCTGCGATTGCTGCCCTCCACCGGTCTGACCCTCGACGCCCGGCTGGGCCCGCCCGCGCGCCCCGCCGACCACGCCGCCGCCGTCCTGTTCGTGCGCGGGCCGCCCACCGTCTCCACACCGCCGTCCGCGGTCCAACGCGTCGCCGGGGCCCTCCGCGCCGGACTGCAGAAGGCGACGGACCACCTCCAGCCCGACGCACGGGCCTTGCTGCCCGGACTGGTCGTGGGCGACACCTCGCGGGTCACCCCAGAGCTCGAAGAGGCGTTCCAAGCGACCGACCTCACGCACCTGTTGGCGGTCTCCGGCTCCAACCTCACCCTGGTCCTGGCCCTGTTCATCGGCCCGTCGGCGCTCGCCACGCGGACCGAGCGCCGGGGGATCGCCGCCCGGCTGGGGCTGCCCCTGCGGGCCACGGCCGTCGGGGGAGCGCTGCTGACCGCCGGCTTCGTGGTCGTGTGCCGACCCGACCCGAGTGTGCTGCGGGCGGCCGGGTGCGCCGTGGTCACCCTGATCGCGATCGGCACGGGCCGCCGCCGTGGGCTGCTGCCCGCTCTGGCCGCCACGGTCGTCGCCCTCGTCCTGTACGACCCGTGGCTGGCCCGCTCCTACGGCTTCGCGCTCTCGGTGCTGGCCACCGCGGCCCTGCTGACGCTCGCCCCGCGCTGGGGAGCCGCGCTACGGGTGCGCCGCGTTCCGGGCCATCTGGCGGAGGCCCTGGCCGCGGCCGCGGCGGCTCAGGTGTTCTGCGCGCCGCTCCTGGCCGTCCTGGCGGCACACGTGAGCCTCGTGGCCGTCCCGTGCAATCTGCTGGCGGAACTCGCCGTGCCGCCGGCCACGGTCGCCGGGTTCGCGGCTCTGGTCGCCGCGCCGGTGTCGATGACGGTGGCCAAGGCGCTGGCGTGGCTTGCCGGGTGGCCCACCAGATGGGTCGCGGCGGTGGCTCGTGGCGGCGCGGCGCTGCCCGGTGCCGCCCTGCGCTGGCCAGGAGGGTGGACCGGGGGCCTGCTGCTCGCGGTGGTCACCGTGGCAGCTGTGGCGTGCGGCCGCCGACTGGTCCGCAGGCCGTGGGTGTGCGCGGTACTGGCCGTCGTGCTGCTCGTCGCGGTGCTGCGCCCGGCGCCGCTGACCCGCATCACGACCGGGTGGCCGCCGCCGCAGTGGCGGATGGCCGCGTGCGACGTCGGCCAGGGCGACGCGCTGGTCCTCAACTCCGGTGCCGGTACAGCCGTGGTTGTGGACACCGGCCCCGAACCCATGCTGGCCGACCGCTGCCTGCGGACACTCGGGGTCACCAGCATCCCGCTGCTGGTCCTCACCCACTTCCACGCCGATCACGTCGCCGGACTCCCCGGCGTGCTGCGCGGCCGCTCGGTCGGCGCGATCGAGACCACCACCCTGGACGCGCCCCCGCAGGAGGCGGCGGCCGTACGCCGCGCGGCCGACGCGGCGCACATCCCCGTGACGCGTGCGACGGAGGGGGAGCGACGGCACCTCGGCGGCCTCGACTGGCAGGTGCTGTGGCCGCCGGATTCCCCGGCCGCGCTCCCAGACGACGGGCCCAACGACTCCAGCGTCGCCCTGCTGGTGACGGTTGCCGGGCTGACGTTCCTGCTGCTCGGGGACCTGGAGCCGCCGGCCCAGCAGGAACTGCTCGCCCGCTACCCCGGGCTGCCGAGCGTCGACGTGCTCAAGGTCGCACACCACGGCTCCTCCTACCAGGACCCCGCCCTGCTCGCCCGCCTCCGTCCACGCCTCGCGCTCATCTCCGTGGGGGCCGGCAACCCGTACGGCCACCCCTCACCGCGCACGGTCGCGACGCTGCGCGAGACGGGGGCGACCGTGCTGCGCACCGACACCGACGGCTCGATCGCGGTCACCGGAAGCGGCCGCCCGGACGCGCGGGCGAGCCCGAGCGGCCCCGGGGCGGCCGACCTCGGGGCGAGCGTGGCGAAGGACGCGTCGCGATGGTGAGCGGGGAACGGTCACACAAGCCACGTTCCGTCGCGCATCAGCGTGCGCCCCGGCATCTCGGCGACGGTGCCCCACGCCTGGAGCACCTGCGGGGTGACCTGGAAGAAGAGATAGGAAGGGTGGTCCTTGCGGGGGTCCCATCCGCCCTTGGCGGCGAACACGTCACCCACGTCGGCGGGGAGCTCCTCCCGCGTCACCGTGCGCGTGGTGCCCTCCACCAGGACCACGTCACGGGTGTGTCCGAAGGACAGCCGGACGAGACCGGAGGTCTGCAGATTGGCGCCGGTGGGGTTGGTGCCGCGCGTGCAGAGCCAGACCGTCGCGCCATCCCACCAGAAATACAGCGGGACCAGACACGGCACGCCAGTCGCGTCCGCTGTGGCGACCCAGACATCCACGTCGCGAGCCAGCCTCTCCAATGCCTCGCGCTTGCGCTGCTCACGGCTGCGTGGCCGGTCAATTTCCGTCATGTGCCGGGAGGTTAGCGACCTCACGCGTCCAGCACCTCGGGCAACAGGGGTAGGACCGGGGACGGGGTAGATCGTGGAATCGGGACCAGGACGGGGGAGGCTCAGGGTTGGGTTGCGGGGGCCGGGGCCCGGAATCACGCTCGGGCCGCGCAGCTGTGCTCGGGTTCGGGGATCACGCTCGGGGCTGCGGAGCTTCGCTCGGGGCCTCGGAGGGCGCCGGGGCCCTGAAACCGTGCTCGGGCTCTGGGCGTTGCGCGCGGGGTGGAATCACGTTCCGGGGATCCGGGGGATCCGGGGATCCGGGGGATCCGGGGATGCGGCGGGATCCGGGTTGTCCGGAGAAGCCCGGGGTCCGGGGGCCCGGGGGCCGGCGAAGCCCGGGATGCGGGTTCGGCGTGAGGGCCCGCCCCGGTGGGGCCGGGGCGGGCTCGGCTCACTCCTCCTCGCGCCACCCCTCGTACTCCTCCGCCAGCGCGTCCAGCGCGGACGGGGCGAGCCGTTGGCCAGTGTCCTCGATCACCACGAGCCACTGGGCGTCCTCGGCATCGTCCTCACCGGCGAGAGCCTCGCGGACCAGGTGCGGCCGCTCCTCCAGGCCGAAGCGGTCCATGACCTCGTCGGCCACCTCCTCCGCCGCGTCGCGGTCGGGGAGTACCAGTACATGTCGAACCTCACTCACGGGCACATTCTGCGACAGCCCCGTTCCGGGCACGCGGGCGGGCGGGACTGTCGGTGGCCCGTGGGATGCTTGGGCACGATGGCGAACACGATGGCGAAGAAGAGTACGACCGACGATCCGCTGGCCTCTGTCACGCTCGCCGTAGGGCAGGAGGACCTGCTGCTGGACCGTGCCGTGGCGGAAGTGGTCGCCGCCGCGCGCGCCGCCGACCCCGACACCGACGTGCGGGAGTTGGCCCCGGACGCCCTCCAGCCCGGCACCCTGGCCGAACTGGTCAGTCCCTCCCTCTTCGCCGAGCGCAAGGTCGTCGTGGTGCGCGACTCCCAGGATCTGTCGGCCGATACGATCAAGGACGTCAAGGCCTATCTCGACGCGCCCGTCGAGGAGATCACCCTGGTTCTGCTGCACGCGGGAGCCGCCAAGGGCAAGGGCCTGCTCGACGCGGCCCGCAAGGCGGGAGCGCGTGAGATCGCCTGCCCGAAGATGACCAAGCCCGCGGACCGGCTGGCGTTCGTCCGCGGTGAGTTCCGGGCGGCGGGGCGTTCCGCGACGCCCGAGGCGTGCCAGTCCCTGGTCGACGCCATCGGCAGTGATCTGCGTGAACTGGCGTCCGCCTGTGCCCAGCTCGCCGCCGACGTGGACGGCGCGATCGACGCGGCCGTGGTCGCCCGTTACTACACGGGCCGGGCCGAGGCGACCGGCTTCGAGGTGGCCGACCTCGCGGTCACCGGCCGGACCGCCGAAGCCCTGGAGCGGCTGCGCTGGGCGCTCGCGGTGGGGCAGCCGTTGCCGGGCATCACCTTCGCCCTCGCCTCCGGCGTCCGGGCCATCGGCAAGCTCGCCACCGCCCCGCGCGGCGCCCGCCCCGGCGACCTGGCCCGGGAGCTCGGCATGCCGCCGTGGAAGATCGACCGCGTCCGGCAGCAGATGCGCGGCTGGTCCGGCGACGGGGTGGCGCTGGCGCTGCGTGCCGTCGCCGAAGCCGACGCGGCCGTCAAGGGCGCGGGCGCCGACCCGGCGTACGCCTTGGAGAAGGCCGTCGTCACGATCGCCCGCGCCGCCCGCTCCCGCAACGCGTGAGGGGCCCATTACAGCCCTGTTCCGGCAACGCCGAAGACCCCGTTCATCCGCCGGGGAATGACGGGAACGGGGTCTTCGGTGAGGCTTTGCGCCGCACCCGCGTGGCGAACGCAGGCCGCGTGCGGCGCGAAGGAAAAGCAGGTGCCGGGGCGGAGCGGTTGAGAGGGCCCGCTGGTTCCTCCCCGACGTCAAGCGCTGAGTGTCAGGCGCTTCGCGTCAGACGACGAGCGTCAGACGCTGCGTGGCAGGCGCTGAGCGTCAGGCCTTGACCGACGCGACCGACTTCGCCAGGGCCGACTTCTTGTTGGCGGCCTGGTTCTTGTGGATGACGCCCTTGCTGACGGCCTTGTCGAGCTTCCGCGTGGCGAGGCGGACGGCCGCGGTGGCCTTCTCCGCGTCACCGGCCTCGATCGCCTCACGGGTGCGGCGGATCGCGGTCTTCAGCTCGGACTTGACAGCCTTGTTGCGCAGGCGCGCCTTCTCGTTGGTCTTGTTGCGCTTGATCTGGGACTTGATGTTCGCCACGAAGGAGCCTCTTCAGCTTGTATCAGGTGTGATCAATTGATCGGTGTCGACCGGATCCGAACACGTCCCGGGTGAGAGGGGCACGGGACGCGGCGGGTCCAGACACAGTGGTCCAGGCTACCAGCAGCCGAGTCGGCCTCCCAAACCACCCATCACCCCGCGGCCGTGGGACTATGGAGGCTACGTATCGATCCCACCAGAGGCGTAAGGCGCCTCAACGAGCGCCTCGAGAAACAGGACCCTGCGTGCCCGCGACCCCATCCCACGTGCCGGAGCCGAGCCGTACCGACCCGGCGCTGATCCGGAATTTCTGCATCATCGCGCACATCGACCACGGCAAGTCGACGCTCGCCGACCGGATGCTCCAGCTCACCGGTGTCGTCGAGCAGCGCCAGATGCGCGCCCAGTACCTGGACCGCATGGACATCGAGCGTGAACGCGGCATCACGATCAAGTCGCAGGCGGTCCGGCTGCCGTGGGCGCCGACCAGCGGTGAGGGCGCGGGGACGACCCACATCCTCAACATGATCGACACCCCCGGCCACGTCGACTTCACCTACGAGGTCTCCCGTTCCCTGGCCGCCTGCGAGGGGACGATCCTCCTGGTCGACGCGGCCCAGGGCATCGAGGCCCAGACCCTCGCCAACCTCTACCTGGCGCTGGAGAACGACCTCACGATCATCCCGGTCCTCAACAAGATCGACCTGCCCGCGGCCCAGCCGGAGAAGTACGCCGCCGAGCTGGCGCACATCATCGGCTGCGCCCCCTCCGACGTGCTCAAGGTCAGCGCCAAGACCGGCGAGGGCGTGGCCGAGCTGCTGGACAAGGTGGTCGCCGAGGTCCCGGCCCCGGTCGGCGTGGCCGACGCCCCGGCCCGGGCGATGATCTTCGACTCCGTCTACGACTCGTACCGGGGCGTCGTCACCTATGTGAAGGTCGTCGACGGACGGCTCTCCAAGCGCGAGCGCATCCAGATGATGTCGACGGGCGCCGCGCACGAACTGCTGGAGATCGGCGTCTCCTCGCCCGAGATGACCGCGGCCGACGGCCTGGGCGTCGGCGAGGTCGGCTACCTGATCACGGGCGTCAAGGACGTGCGGCAGTCCAAGGTCGGTGACACCGTCACCCAGCTCCACAAGGGCGCCACCGAGCCGCTCGGCGGCTACAAGGACCCCAAGCCCATGGTCTTCTCGGGCCTGTACCCGCTCGACGGCTCGGACTACCCCGAGCTGCGCGAGGCCCTGGACAAGCTCCAGCTCAACGACGCCTCCCTGGTCTACGAGCCCGAGACCAACACCAAGTATTCCAATGCGGCTATCGCCGCCGTCGGCTACCTGCTCGAGCGCA
>CAYNNX010000068.1:10168-23066 GCA_964398515.1 uncultured Streptantibioticus sp.
TCATGGTGGACGGCACCGAGCTCAGGGTCACCAACCCCTGCGTGTTCCCGACCGGCATGATCGCCGAGGTCTTCGAGCCGGTCGTGCGCTCGACCATCCTCGCGCCCAGCGAGTTCGTCGGCGCGATCATGGAGCTGTGCCAGTCGCGGCGCGGCAGCCTGCTCGGCATGGACTACCTGTCCGAGGACCGCGTCGAACTGCGCTACACCCTCCCCCTCGCCGAGATCGTCTTCGACTTCTTCGACCAGCTGAAGTCGAAGACTCGCGGCTACGCCTCCCTCGACTACGAGCCCACCGGCGAGCATTCCTCGGAGCTGGTCAAGGTCGACATCCTGCTGCACGGCGACAAGGTCGACGCCTTCTCGGCGATCCTGCACAAGGACAAGGCGTACGCGTACGGCGTGCGCATGGCCGGGAAGCTGCGCGAGCTCATCCCGCGGCAGCAGTTCGAGGTGCCGATCCAGGCCGCCATCGGCAGCCGCGTCATCGCCCGTGAAACGGTCCGCGCCATCCGCAAGGACGTCCTCGCCAAGTGCTACGGCGGCGACATCTCCCGTAAGCGCAAGCTGCTGGAGAAGCAGAAGGAAGGCAAGAAGCGGATGAAGATGGTCGGCAGCGTCGAGGTGCCGCAGGAGGCATTCATCGCCGCCCTGTCGACGGACGAGAGCGAAGGCAAGAGCCGCAAGTAGTCACACGCGGGTACAGGCCCGGCCGCCGTAGGCGGCAGTAGGTAGTACAAGACGTCACGCCGCCCGTCGCGCGTTCGGGTGGTTGGTGAAAAACCGCGCCGGTCCCGGTTTCTCCGGGGCCGGCGCGGCCGTTACGCACGGCGGCGGCGCCGTGCGGCACGAGGGTCGTGACCGCGGGGGCGTGGCGCCGGAAAGGGGCTGCACCATGAGCGACTCTGCGACGGCCAAGCGGGCGTTCCTCGTCGCGGCGGGGTCGATGGTGGCGCTGGGATCCGCCTCCCAGGCCGCGTCCGCCGACGCGTTCGACGGACGGCACTTGAGCGCCAACCAGGGCGCGAGCTGCGCTGTCCGCGTACTGGCGCTCGCCGGCGACAACGTGCTGCATCACGGCAGGCTGCCGAGGGCCTTCAACAACTTCAGGACCGGCAGGCAGACGGACGGCATCGCGGGGCTCTGCCGGGTGATCGACGAGAAGAGCGCCGAGGACAAGCGGCAAGGCCCCCTGGGCCTGCTGGGCGGGCTGCCGGTGCGGGGCAACCCGGCGGGGGCCGTCCGGGACCTGCCGGTCGGCGCGACACCGCTGGGTCACCGCAGCTGACCGCAGCCCACCGCACCGCACCGGAACGGACCTCACCGGACCACAATGGAACGGACCGACGGAAGCGGTGCCACGCTGGAACGGACCGGCCAGGCCGCCAAGACCGGCCAGGCCGCCAAGACCGGTCCGGACCGCCAAGACCGGCCCCGCCAAGACTGGACTGTCTGGCATGTCCCGTACTGGCCGGTACCGGATGCTCCTGGGCCCTCATGGGGGTCCTGGGAGGTCCTGGGCGTCCTGGATGTATATGCCAGCCATCCGGTCGGTCGCAGTTTGAACGAACGGCCCGCAGCCCCTTACGTGCCGGGGGTGCGACGTCTACCCTGATCCCTGCTCAAAGGTTACTCGTGAGTTACCAGCGCCGAACGCGGGCCCGGAGGTAGTCGTGACCGACACACAGACTCTGTTCGAGAACCGGCCGCCCTCTGTGGCCGGTCTCTTCCTCCAACGGGTCGAGGCCACTCCGGACGCCGAGGCCTACCGCTACCCGGTGCCCGCCGAAGGGGAGGGCCCCGATCAGTGGCGGTCGCTGAGCTGGGCCGAGGCGGCGCGACGGGTCTTCGCGATCGCCGCAGGGCTGATGGACCTGGGCGTGCAGCCCGAGGAGCGGGTGGCCCTCGCCTCCAACACCCGCGTCGAGTGGATCCTGGCCGACCTCGGCGTGCTGTGCGCGGGAGCGGCGACGACCACGATCTACCCGAGCACCAACGCCGACGAGTCGGCCTTCATTCTGGCGGACTCCGGCAGCCGCGTGCTGTTCGCCGAGGACGCCGCCCAGCTGGCCAAGGCCCGTGCGCGCCGCGCCGAACTGCCCTCCCTCACCCATGTCGTCGTCATCGACGACTCCGCCGTGCAGCCGGGCGACAGCGACGACGACGGCTGGGTGCTGACCCTGGCGGAGCTGGAGCGCCGCGGCGCCGCCTACCTGGAGGAGCACCCCGACAGCGTCAAGAAGAACGTCGGAGCCATCACCTCCCAGCAGCTCGCCACGCTCATCTACACCTCCGGCACCACCGGACGCCCCAAGGGCGTGCGCCTCGCGCACGACTCCTGGTCGTACATGGCCAAGGCCATCGCCGCGACCGGGCTGATAGGGGCCGAGGACGTGCAGTACCTGTGGCTGCCGCTCGCGCACGTCTTCGGCAAGGTGCTCACCGCCGGGCAGATCGAGGTCGGGCACGTCGTGGCCGTGGACGGCCGCGTCGAGAAGGTCTACAACGGGGTCGCCGCGAAGGCGCGCGAGGGCGGCGCCGCCAAGTACCGGATCTTCCAGTGGGCGGTCGGCGTGGCCCGCGAGTACGCCAAGGCCACCCAGGAGAACCGCCGCGCCAGCGGCAACCCGTCGGTCCCCTTCGGCCTTGCCGCCAAGCACGCCGTCGCCGACAAGCTCGTCTACGCCAAGCTGCGGGAGGCGTTCGGCGGCCGGCTGCGGGCGTGCGTCTCCGGTTCGGCGGCCCTCGCGCCCGAGATCGGCTACTTCTTCTCGGGCGCCGGCATCCACATCCTGGAGGGGTACGGCCTCACCGAGTCCAGCGCCGCCTCCTGCGTCAACCCAGGCGAGACGTACCGCACCGGCACCGTCGGCAAGCCGCTGCCGGGCACCGAGGTGCGCATCGCCGAGGACGGGGAGATCCTGCTGCGCGGGCCCGGCATCATGCAGGGCTACCACGGGCTGCCGGAGAAGACGGCGGAGGTGCTGGAGTCCGACGGCTGGTTCCACACCGGAGACATCGGCGAGCTGTCCGACGACGGCTTCCTGAAGATCACCGACCGCAAGAAGGACCTGATCAAGACCTCCGGCGGCAAGTACATCGCCCCCGCCGAGGTCGAGGGGCAGTTCAAGGCGGTCTGCCCGTTCGTCAGCAACGTCCTCGTCATCGGCGCCAACCGCAACTTCTGCACCGCGCTGATCGCGCTCGACGAACCGGCGATCACCACCTGGGCCCGGGATCACGGGCTGCGGGAGACCGCCTACGCCGACATCGTCGCGGCGCCGCAGACCCAGGAGCTCATCGAGGGCTATGTGGCCCGGGTCAACGAGGGCCTGCAGCGCTGGCAGACGATCAAGAAGTTCCGGCTCCTCCCGCGCGATCTCGATGTCGAACACGGCGACCTCACCCCGAGCCTGAAGCTCAAGCGGCCGGTCGTCGAGCGGGAGTTCAAGGGGCTGATCGACGAGATGTACGCGGGCACGGTCGAGTCCTGACGCCGTCCCCCGGGGCGGCCCGAGCCGCTCCGGGGCCGCTCCGGGGTCGTCCCGGCGGAGTGCGCTCCGGCGAGCCGGCCGCGCCGCGATCACCACCGGCTCGCCTGCCGGCGGGCAACCGCTCGGCATGCCGGACAATGGCCGTATGCCTTCCGTACTGCCCGACGGCGAACCCGTGCCCGCTGACGGGTCCCTGCCCGTTCACGCGCTGGCGGACGCCGCCGACCGGCCGCTCGGCTTCTACCTGCACGTTCCGTATTGCGCAACGCGATGCGGTTACTGCGACTTCAACACCTACACCGCGAGCGAGCTGCGCGGCTCGGGCGGTGTTCTCGCCTCGCGCGAGAACTACGCCGAAACACTCGCCCAGGAGATCCGCCTGGCCCGCAGGGTGCTCGGCGACGACCCGCGGCAGGTCGAGACCGTCTTCGTCGGCGGCGGCACGCCCACGTTGCTGCCCGCCGCCGACCTGGGGCGGATGCTGGCGGTGATACGGCAGGAGTTCGGCCTCGCGCCCGGGGCCGAGATCTCCACCGAGGCCAACCCGGAGTCCGTGGACGCCGCCTACCTCGCCGAGCTGCGCGCCGCCGGGTTCAACCGGGTCTCCTTCGGCATGCAGAGCGCGCGGCAGCACGTCCTGCGGATCCTGGACCGCACCCACACCCCCGGACGCCCCGAGGCCTGCGTCGCCGAGGCGCGCGCCGCCGGGTTCGCCCACGTCAACCTCGACCTGATCTACGGCACGCCCGGCGAGAGCGAGGAGGACTGGCAGGCCTCGCTCGACGCGGCGATCGGGGCCGGCCCCGACCACGTCTCGGCCTACGCGCTCATCGTCGAGGAGGGTACCCAGCTCGCCCGGCGCATCCGGCGCGGCGAGATACCCATGACCGACGACGACGTCCACGCCGACCGGTATTTGATGGCCGAGGAGGCTCTGACCCGGGCCGGCTTCCGCTGGTACGAGGTGTCGAACTGGGCGACCACCGAGGCCGGGCGCTGCCGCCACAACGAGCTGTACTGGCGCGGGGCCGACTGGTGGGGTGCGGGCCCCGGCGCCCACAGCCACGTCGGGGGCGTCCGGTGGTGGAACGTGAAGCACCCCGGCGCCTACGCGCAGGCCCTGGCCGAGGGGCGCACGCCCGGCGCGGGCCGCGAGCTCCTCACTCCCGAGGACCGCCGTGTCGAGCGGATCCTGCTGGAGCTCCGGCTCGAGCACGGATGCCCCCTGGACCTGCTCAGGCCGGAAGGCGCCCGGGCGGCACGGCGCGCGGTGGCGGACGGGCTGCTGGAGCCGGGTGCCTACGGCCACGGCCGGGCGGTGCTGACGTTGCGGGGGCGGTTGCTCGCCGACGCGGTGGTGCGGGACCTGGTGGACTGACCGGCACTCCTCGTCTGTGGGGGCCGGTGAACCGCTGGGCGGTGCGGGTGGTGTCGGTCGGCGGGTCGGCTTTGCGATGGCGTGCCGCCCGGCTGCTGGAGCCGGGTGCCTACGGCCACGGCCGGGCGGTTGCTCGGCGCCCTGGCCTGGGCGGAACCGCTGGGCGGTGCGGGTGGTGTCGGTCGGCGGGTCGGCTTTGCGATGGCGTGCCGCCCGGCTGCTGGAGCCGGGTGCCTACGGCCACGGCCGGGCGGTTGCTCGGCGCCCTCGCCTGGGCGGGGACCGTGAACCGCTGGGCGGTGCGGACGTGTCACGGCTCGCCGCCCTGCGCGGCGGTCACGTGATCGATGAGGTGCTCCACCGCCCCCAGCAGTTCCGGCTCCAGGTCCTTGTACGAGCGCACCCCCGCCAGGATCCGCCGCCACGCCGCGCCGGTGTTCTCCTCCCACCCCAGCGCCCGGCACACCCCCGTCTTCCAGTCCTGGCCGCGCGGTACGGAGGGCCACGCCGCGATGCCCACGGCCGACGGCTTCACCGCCTGCCAGACGTCGACGAACGGGTGCCCGACCACCAGCACGTCGGCGCCGCCGACCTGCTCCGCGATGCGGGACTCCTTGGAACCCGGGACGAGGTGGTCGACGAGGACCCCGAGCCGGGCGTCCGGGGCCGGGGCGAACTCCGCGACGATCCGGGGGAGGTCGTCGACGCCCTCCAGGTACTCGACCACGACGCCCTCGATGCGCAGGTCGTCCCCCCAGACGCGTTCGACCAGCTCGGCGTCGTGGCGGCCCTCGACGTAGATGCGGCCCGCACGGGCGACCCGGGCGCGGGCGCCGGGGACGGCGATGGAGCCGGAGGCGGTGCGGGCGGGGGCGCGCGGGGCGCTCAGGGCAGGGCGCACCAGGGTGACGACCTTGCCGTCGATCATGAAGCCGCGCGGTTCCATCGGGAAGACCCGGTGCCTGCCGAAGCGGTCCTCCAGGGTGACGGTGAGCCCCTGCGCGGTCTTCTCGCACCGCACCACCGCCCCGCAGAAGCCGGTGGCCACCTCCTCCACCACCAGGTCCCGTTCGGCCGCGACCTCCGGCACGGGCTTCGCCTTCTTCCACGGCGGCGTCAGGTCGGGTCCGTAACTCCTGCTGCGCATGGGGGAGATGGTAGCTAGCCCACCCCGAACCGCCTGGCCAGCTCGGCGCGTTGCGCGCGTACGAAGCGGGCGTCCACCGCCGCGCCGTGGCCGGGTACGTAGACCGCGGTCTCGCCGCCGAGCTCCAGCAGCCGGTCCAGGGTGGCCGGCCAGTCCCGTGCGACGGAGTCCGGTCCGGCCTGCGGCTCGCCGGACTCCTCCACCAGGTCGCCGCAGAAGACCACGGTCGGCGTGCCGGGGACGACGACCACCAGGTCGTGGTCGGTGTGCCCGTCGCCGGGGTGGACCAGGAGCACCTCGCGGTCGCCCAGGTCCAGCTCGTACCACTCGTCGACCGGGTTGTGGGGCGCCACGAGCGCCGCGGCCGCCCGGGAGGCCTCGTCGGGGGAGACCCCGTAGCGGACCGCGTCGTCCTGGAGGTCCCCGCGCACCCTGGCCATCCGGACGGCCAGTGCCCGCTGCGCGTGGATCCGCGCCCCCGGGAACGCCCCCGAGCCCAGCACGTGGTCGAAGTGGCCGTGCGTCAGCACCAGGTCCGTGACGGGCCGGCCGGTCAGCTCCGTCACCTCGCGCCGCAGCTGCTCGCCCTCGCGGAGCGTCGATCCGGTGTCGATCACCAGGACGCCCTCGGTTCCCACGACCACGCCGATGGTGACGTCGAGGAACGGGAGCCTGCGACGGGCGACCCCGGGGGCGAGACGTTCCCACCCGTCGGGTCCCCCGCCGGAGTCCTTCCACGTGTTCTCCACAACCGCGACGCTAGCGGGCGACGCGCGGGGGCGCGCGCGGTACGGTGGCCCGCACCGAACCGCAACCGAACCCGCACGCCAAGGCCATCCGGCCGACACCGGGAAACCCCGCCCGAACCCCGCCCGGACCCCGCCGGGACTCCACGCCTCGCGGGGCCGTGACCCCGCGGCCCTTGCCCGGTCCTTACTACTCGGCCGTACACTGGGGCCGGGAATCTGGCACTCGCGTCGAGGGAGTGCCAGGGGGAAGGAAGACTCGAACACGGCTTGGAGGTGTGCGCGCATGCTGAGCGAACGCAGACTCGAAGTCCTGCGCGCCATCGTCCAGGACTACGTCGGCACCGAGGAGCCGGTGGGCTCGAAGGCGCTCACCGAGCGGCACAGGCTCGGCGTCTCACCCGCCACCGTGCGCAACGACATGGCGGTGCTGGAGGACGAGGGCTTCATCCACCAGCCGCACACCAGCGCCGGCCGCATCCCCACCGACAAGGGCTACCGGCTCTTCGTGGACAAGCTGGCCGGGGTCAAGCCGCTCACGGGCGCCGAACGGCGCGCGATCCAGAACTTCCTGGACGGCGCGGTGGACCTGGACGACGTCGTCGCCCGGACGGTGCGGCTGCTGGCGCAGCTGACCCGGCAGGTCGCGGTGGTGCAGTACCCGTCGCTGACCCGGTCCACGGTGCGCCACGTCGAGCTGCTCGCGCTCGCGCCCGCCCGCGTGATGCTGGTGCTGATCACCGACACCGGCCGGGTCGAGCAGCGCCTGGTGGACTGCCCGGCGCCGGTCGGCGAGACGCTCCTGGCGGACCTGCGGGCCCGTCTCAACAGCCGGGTCGTCGGCCGCCGCTTCACGGACGTGCCGTCGCTCGTGCAGGAGCTGCCGGAGTCCTTCGAGCACGAGGACCGCCCCACGGTCTCGACCGTGCTCTCCACGCTGCTGGAGACGCTGGTCGAGGAGACCGAGGAGCGGATCATGCTCGGCGGCACGGCGAACCTGACCCGGTTCGCCCACGACTTCCCCCTGACCATCCGCCCGGTCCTGGAGGCCCTTGAGGAGCAGGTGGTGCTGTTGAAGCTCCTCGGCGAGGGCGCCAAGGACTCCGGCGTAACGGTACGAATCGGTCACGAGAACGCCCATGAAGGCCTGAACTCCACATCGGTCGTCGCCGTGGGTTACGGTTCGGGCGACGAGGCGGTCGCCAGGCTGGGCGTGGTCGGACCGACCCGCATGGACTACCCCGGAACGATGGGAGCGGTACGCGCAGTGGCGAGGTACGTCGGACAGATCCTGGCGGAGTCGTAAGTGGCCACGGACTACTACGCGGTCCTGGGGGTGCGGCGCGACGCCGGCCAGGACGAGATCAAGAAGGCGTTCCGTCGACTCGCGCGCGAGCTGCACCCGGACGTCAACCCGGACCCGAAGACCCAGGAGCGGTTCAAGGAGATCAACGCCGCTTACGAGGTCCTCTCCGACCCGCAGAAGAAGCAGGTCTACGACCTCGGCGGCGACCCGCTGTCGGCCTCCGGCGGGGCCGGGGCGGGCGCGGGCGGCTTCGGCGCGGGCTTCGGCAACTTCAGCGACATCATGGACGCCTTCTTCGGCACCGCGTCGCAGCGCGGCCCGCGCTCGCGCACCCGGCGCGGCCAGGACGCCATGATCCGGCTGGAGATCGAGCTGGACGAGGCCGCGTTCGGCACGACCAAGGAGATCCAGGTCGACACCGCCGTCACCTGCACCACGTGTGCCGGTGAGGGCGCCGCGCCGGGGACCTCGGCGCAGACCTGTGACATGTGCCGCGGCCGCGGCGAGGTCTCCCAGGTCACCCGCTCCTTCCTGGGCCAGGTCATGACCTCGCGCCCGTGCCCGCAGTGCCAGGGCTTCGGCACCGTCGTCCCGACCCCGTGCCCGGAGTGCGCGGGCGACGGCCGGGTCCGCTCCCGCCGCACCATGACGGTGAAGATCCCCGCGGGCGTCGACAACGGCACCCGGATCCAGCTCGCCGGGGAGGGCGAGGTCGGCCCCGGCGGCGGCCCGGCCGGCGACCTGTACGTCGAGATCCGCGAGCTGCCGCACGCGGTCTTCCAGCGGCGCGGCGACGATCTGCACTGCACGGTGACCATCCCGATGACGGCGGCGGCGCTCGGCACGAAGGTGCCGCTGGAGACGCTCGACGGCCTAGAGGAGGTGGACATCCGCCCCGGTACGCAGTCCGGCCAGTCGATCCCGCTGCACCAGCGCGGCATCACCCACCTGCGCGGCGGAGGCCGCGGCGACCTCGTCGTCCACGTCGAGGTGCAGACCCCCGCCAAGCTCGACCCCGAGCAGGAGGAGCTGCTGCGCCGCCTGGCCGTCCTGCGCGGCGAGGAGCGCCCCGCGGGCCACTTCCAGCCCGGCCAGCAGGGCTTGTTCTCCCGGCTGAAGGACGCGTTCAACGGCCGCTGACGGTTTCCTCCGGGGGTGCGCGTGCTCGGCGCGGCGCCCCCGGCCGGGCCCGGTGGCTTTCGGGGGGTCAGGGGGACCGCCGCGGAGGGCGATGGCCCACGCCGTGACAGGATGTACGCATGTCCGCGCTGACCGACCTGTGCACACTCCCCGTCATCCAGGCCCCCATGGCGGGCGGCGCCTCGACTCCGCGACTGGCCGCCGAGGTGAGCGGGGCCGGCGGCCTCGGCTTCCTGGGCGCCGGCTACAAGACCCCCGAGGCGATGTACCGGGAGATCAAGGAGATCCGGACGCTCACCTCGCGCCCGTTCGGCGTCAACCTCTTCATGCCGCAGCCCGCCACCGCCGACCCGGCCGCCGTCGAGGTGTACCGGGAACAACTCGCCGGTGAGGCCGCCTGGTACGGCACCGAGCTCGGCGATCCGGACGTGGGCGGGGACGACGCCTACGACGCCAAGGTGGCCGTGCTGCTGGACGATCCGGTGCCCGTGGTGAGCTTCACCTTCGGGTGCCCGGAGCGCAAGGTCGTCGACGCCTTCGCCCGCGTCGGCACCCGCACGGTGGTCACCGTCACCTCGGTCGCCGAGGCACAGGCGGCGCAGTACGCGGGCGCCGACGCGCTGTGCGTGCAGGGCATCGAGGCCGGCGGCCACCAGGGCACGCACCGCGACGACCCGGAGTGCGACGGCGCCGGGGCCGGGGTGCTGGCGCTGGTGCAGGCGGTCCGCGAGGCGGTCCCGCTGCCGATCGTCGCGGCCGGCGGGATCATGCGCGGCGGCCAGATCGCGGCGGTGCTGGCGGCCGGCGCGAGCGCGGCCCAGCTGGGGACGGCCTTTTTGGTGTGCCCGGAGTCGGGGGCGAGCGCGCTGCACAAGCAGGCGATGACCGATCCGCGGTTCACCCACACCGAGCTCACCCGGGCGTTCTCCGGCCGCCCGGCCCGCGGGCTGGTCAACCGCTTCATGCGCGAGCACGGCCCGTACGCCCCGGCCGCCTACCCGCAGGTGCACTACCTCACCGCTCCGGTGCGCAAGGCCGCCGCGGCCGCCGGCGATCCGCAGGCGGTCAACCTGTGGGCCGGACAGGGCCACCGGCTCGTGCGCGAGCTGCCCGCCGCCCGTCTCGTCGAACTGCTGGCCGCCGAACTCGACGCGGCCCGCGAGCGGCTGGCGGCCGGAGGAGCCAGGTGACGGCACCGGTCTTCGTCGCGGCGCCGGGAACGCTGCGCACCGGAGTGGTCGCCCTCGACGGCCCGGAGGGGCGCCACGCCGTCTCGGTGCGGCGGCTGCGCCCCGGCGAGGAGATCGTGCTCACCGACGGCGAGGGCACGGGCGCCTACGGGACCGTGGCGGCCGTGGAGGGCAAGGACCGCCTGGACGTGGCGGTCACCGAGGTGCGCGAGGAGCCCGCGCCCGCGCCGCGGATCACCGTCGTGCAGGCCCTGCCCAAGGGCGACCGCGGGGAACTGGCCGTCGAGACGATGACCGAGACCGGCGTCGACGCCATCGTGCCGTGGGCGGCGGCGCGCTGCATCACCCAGTGGAAGGGCGAGCGCGGCGCCAAGGCGCTGGCGAAGTGGCGCGCCACCGCTCGCGAGGCGGGCAAGCAGGCGCGGCGCCTGCGTTTCCCCGACGTGCACGAGCTCATGACGACCCGTCAGGTCTGCGAGCTGCTCTCCGGTGCCGCCTTCGCCGCGGTGCTGCACGAGGAGGGCGCCGCCCCGCTGGCCGCCGCCGCGCTGCCGGCGGACGGTGACATCGTGCTCGTCGTCGGCCCCGAAGGCGGTGTCTCCCCCGAGGAGTTGACGGCCTTCGCCGAGGCCGGTGCCCGTCCCTACCGCCTCGGGCCCACGGTGCTGCGCACCTCCACCGCCGGAGTGGCCGCCACCGCGCTGCTGCTGGGACGAACCGGGCGCTGGGGGTAGCCGCGGCCCCGGCCGGAGCCGTTCGCCGATCACGAAACCGGTCGTGACCTGCCCCGGGGGTCATTAGTGTGGCAGGCGTGACGCAGCCTTCGTACCTCCGGTATCCGCACCTGCACGGCGACCTGATCACCTTCACGGCCGAGGACGACGTCTGGGCGGCGCCGCTCGACGGCGGACGGGCGTGGCGGGTCAGCGCCGAGAGCACACCGGTCGGCCACCCGCGGATCTCGCCCGACGGCAGGCACATCGCGTACACCTCAACCCGGGACGGCGCGCCCGAGGTCCACGTGGCGCCGGTGGACGGCGGCCCGGCCCGGCGGCTGACCTTCTGGGGCAACTGGAAGACCTCGGTGCGCGGTTGGACGTCCGACGGCGAGGTGCTGGCGCTCAGCGCGCACGGGCAGGCGTCGCTGCGGCGCACCTGGGCCTGGGCCGTTCCGCTCGACGGCGGCCCGGCGCGCATCCTGCCGTTCGGCCCGGTGGGGGACGTGGCCCAAGGGCCGGGCGGCGCGGTGGCGTTGCTCTCCGCCACGATGGGCCGCGAGGCCGCCGCCTGGAAGCGGTACCGGGGCGGCACGGCAGGCCGGCTGTGGATCGACCGCACGGGGGACGGGGAGTTCGAGCGCATCCACGCGGACCTCGACGGCAACATCGAGTACCCGCTGTGGGCCGGGGACCGGCTGGCGTTCCTCTCCGACCACGAGGGCACCGGCGCCCTCTACTCCAGCCTCCCCGACGGCTCCGACCTGCGCCGCCACACCCCGCTGGGGGGCACCTCCCGGACGGAGTCCGGGGGAGGGTTCTACGCCCGCCACGCCGCGACCGACGGAAGCCGTGTCGTCCACACCTCGGGCGGGGTGGTGCACATCCTGGACGGCCTCGGGGCCGAGTCCGCGCCGCGCCCGCTGCGGATCCGCCTCGGCGGCCAGCGCACCGACCTCCAGCCGCACCCCATCCACGCCGCCCACCACCTCGGCGACGCCCACCCGGACCACACCGGCCGCGGCAGCGCCGTCGAGGTCCGCGGCACGGTGCACTGGCTCACCCACCGCGAGGGCCCCGCCCGCGTCCTGTCCGCCGAGCCCGGGGTGAGGGCCCGCCTGCCGCGCGTCTTCCGCAAGGGCGGCGACGGCGAGTCACTGGTCGTCTGGGTCACCGACGCCGAAGGGGAGGACGCCCTGGAGTTCGCGCCGGCCACAGGGCCGGCCCCTCTCCCGCCGCCGCCCTCAACGGAGGCGCCTCGCGCCGCAGAGAAGACCCCGGCGGCCGCCACGCCGCGTCGGCTGGCCGCCGGGCGCCTCGGCCGGGTCCTGGAGCTCCTGGTCTCCCCCGACGGCCGCCGCATCGCGGTCGCCTCGCACGACGGCCGCGTCCTGCTCGTGGAGCGCGAGACCGGCGAGGTCAAGGAGGTGTCGGCGAGCGCCCACGGCGAGGCGAGCGGACTCGCCTTCTCACCGGACTCCGGCTGGCTCGCCTGGTCGCAGCCGGGCCCCGACCCGCTGCGCCAGCTGAAGATCGCCAACACCGCGACGCTCGCCGTAGCCGACGCCACGCCCCTGCGCTTCAACGACTTCGCGCCCGCGTTCACCACCGACGGCAAGCACCTGGCGTTCCTGTCCGAGCGCGCCTTCGACCCGGTCTACGACGCCCACGTCTTCGACCTGTCGTTCCCCAACGCCTGCCGCCCGCACCTGATCACGCTGGCTGCCGACACCCCGTCCCCGTTCGGCCCGCAACGCCACGGTCGCCCGCTGGGCCCGGCCG
>CAYNNX010000069.1:0-20782 GCA_964398515.1 uncultured Streptantibioticus sp.
CCGGGCGGACCGCGGCACGCGCGGCGGCCGCGCCCCCGGCCGGGTCGACGGGGTGCGCCGACGGCCCGGGGACGTACCCGGCCGGGGCCCCCATCGGCCCTGCGGCCAGCGCCTGGCGTTCCAGGCGGTCCAGGCGGGCCTGGAGGGAGCGCTCGTCGCCGTAGGCCGCGGGCAGCAGCACCCGGGCGCAGATCAGTTCGAGCTGGAGGCGGGGCGAGGTGGCACCGCGCATCTCCGTCAGCCCGGCGCTGACCAGGTCTGCCGCGCGGCTGAGCTCGGCGGCGCCGAAGACCTGCGCCTGGGCCGTCATCCGCTCGATGACGTCCGCGGGCGCGTCGATCAGGCCCTTCTCGCCAGCGTCCGGGACGGCCGCAAGGATCACCAGGTCGCGCAGGCGCTCCAGCAGATCGGCGACGAAGCGGCGCGGGTCGTGGCCGCCCTCGATCACCCGGTCCACGACCTCGAAGGCCGCGGCGCCGTCACCCGCGGCGAAGGCGTCCACCACGTCGTCCAGCAGGGCGCCGTCGGTGTAGCCGAGCAGGGCCGTGGCCATCGCGTACGTCACGCCGGCCTCGCCGGCGCCCGCCAGCAACTGGTCCATGACGGACATCGAGTCCCGCACCGAGCCCGCCCCGGCCCGCACCACCAGCGGGAGGACGCCGTCCTCGACCGGGATCGACTCGCGTGCGCAGACCTCGGCGAGGTAGTCGCGCAACGTCCCCGGCGGCACCAGGCGGAACGGGTAGTGGTGGGTCCGCGAGCGGATCGTGCCGATGACCTTCTCCGGCTCGGTCGTCGCGAAGATGAACTTCAGGTGCTCGGGCGGCTCTTCGACCACCTTCAGCAGGGCGTTGAACCCCGCCGAGGTGACCATGTGCGCCTCGTCGATGATGTAGATCTTGTACCGGCTGGCCGCGGGGCCGAAGAACGCCTTCTCCCGCAGGTCGCGCGCGTCGTCCACGCCGCCGTGCGAGGCCGCGTCGATCTCGATGACGTCGATGGACCCCGGTCCGCCGCGGGACAGGTCCCGGCAGGAGCGGCACTCGCCGCACGGCGTCGGCGTCGGGCCCTGCTCGCAGTTGAGGCAGCGCGCGAGGATGCGTGCACTGGTCGTCTTCCCGCAGCCGCGCGGACCGGAGAACAGGTACGCGTGGTTGACCCGGTTGTTGCGCAGCGCCTGCTGCAACGGGTCGGTGACGTGCTCCTGCCCGATGACCTCGGCGAAGGACTCGGGGCGATAGCGGCGGTACAGAGCGAGGGACACGCTTACGACGATATCGGGGCCCGCTGACAACCGGAGCCGCCGTCGGTCCCCCCGCCCGGCTCGACCTCCCCCGGCGTCGCCCCACCGCTCAGGGCCGCGGCGCCTTCACCCCGTGCACGGCCGCGTACTCGTCCGCGAGCCAGGGGCCGAGGTCGTCCAGGAGCATGGCGAGCACCGCCGGGTCGTCGGCCGGGGCGCGGGCGGCCACGGCGGCGGCGCGCATCTGCTCCGCGCGCGCCGGGTAGTACCGCCCGAACACCTCGGCGGAGGCTGCGAGGTCGCTGGTCCACCCGCCCCAGCGGGGCATGACCAGCGTGAGCCCGGTGCGGACGACCTTGCGGGCGACGGCGCGGACCAGCGCCGCACGCCGGTCACCGGCGGTGGCGCGGGCCGCCCGGGGCCGCCAGCGCGCGAGGGCGAGGGCCAGGTCGCCGTTGGTCTCGCGGGCAAGCAGCGAGGTGGGCCGGTACCGCGGAAGCCGCCGGGCGAGGTCGTCACCGAGCAGCGGGGTGCACAGGCAGGCGACGAACCAGCCCATGTCGTGGCGTTCCCGCTCGCTCAGCAGCGTCTCCACGCCGTACAGCAGGATCCCGGCGCCGTCGATCTGCGGGAAGCCGGCGTCCAGCCGTGCCGCGAGCGCCTCGGCGTCGGACCGGTCGGCGGGCGTGGGCTCTCGTCGCAGCGCCAGCAGCAGGTCGAGGTCGGAGCGCCCGGGGCGCGCGGTGCCGCGCGGGACACTGCCGTAGAGGTAGGCGCTGTGCAGCCGCCGCGCGCCGAAGACCTCGGCGATCCGCTCCCCGGCCGCCGCGACCACCGGCCGGAACTCCTCCGCCACCCGCTCGGGCGCCCCCTCGCGCGCGAGGAAGCCGTCCCGGTCCAGCCCTTCGGCGATCAGCTGCCCGGCCATGTGCCCACTGTGCCGGGTGCCGTGCCGGGCCGCGAGCGGTTTGCGAGCCGCGGTAGGGGCCGGCGGCAAGGGGCTCAGGGCTTCCCGGGTGCGGCCTTCTTCTTCGCGGCGGCCTGTTTCGCGGCTCGCTTGGCCTCCTGCTTGGTGGCGCGCACCTTCTCCAGCGACTCGGGCCCGGTGATGTCGGCGACCGACCGGTGCGAGCCCTCCTCGCCGTACGGTCCCGCGGCCTCGCGCCACCCCTCGGGCCGTACGCCGAACTGCTTGCCCAGCAGGGCCAGGAAGATCTGGGCCTTCTGCTTGCCGAAGCCGGGCAGGGCGGCCAGCCGTTCCAGCAGTTCGCGTCCCGTGGCGGCGTCGCGCCAGACGGCGGCGGCGTCACCGTCGTAGTGCTCGACCAGGTAACGGCACAGCTGCTGCACGCGCTTGGCCATCGCCCCGGGATAGCGGTGCACGGCGGGCCTGGCCGACAGGATCGCCGCGAACTCGTCGGGCGGGAGGGCGGCGATCTCGTGGGCGTCCAGGTCGTCGGTGCCGAGGCGCTGCGCGAGGGTGTACGGGCCGCGGAACGCCCATTCCATGGGGATCTGCTGATCGAGCAGCATGCCGATCAGGGCGGCCAGCGGACTTCGGGAGAGGAGTTCGTCGGCCTCGGGGTCCTGCGCCAGCCGAAGTGCGGTGCCCATCGTCGTGCCCCTTCCGTCCGGTCGTCCCGTGTGAGGGTTCCTAGCGCCGCCGCGCCCCGAGCAGTGCGGCGGCGCGCTCCACGGCGAACGCGTACCCCTGGATGCCGCAGCCGGCGATCACTCCGTCGGCGACCGCGGAGACGTAGCTGTGGTGCCGGAACTCCTCACGCCGATGGATGTTGGAGATGTGCACCTCCAGCACGGGCAGGTCGTCGCAGGCGGCCAGGGCGTCCCGCAGCGCGACCGAGGTGTGGGAGTAGGCGGCCGGGTTGATCACGATCGCGGCGTGGTGTTCGCGCGCCTCCTGGATCCAGTCGACGAGCTGGCCCTCGTGGTTCGACTGCCGCAGGTCGATCGTGAGCCCGTGCGGCTCGGCCGCCGCCGCGCACAGCTTCTCCACGTCGGCCAGGGTGTCGGTGCCGTAGATCTCGGGCTGCCGGCGGCCCAGCAGGTTGAGGTTGGGGCCGTTGAGGACGAGAACGGTGGTGCTGGCGGACATCACGGGCCTTTCGTGGCTGCGGAACGGACGGCTTTCGTGGGCTGCGGAACGTACGGCTTGGGTGGGCCGGGGAGAACGTACGGAACGCGCGGGCGACAGCGTCGACGGTACGGCGGCCGCGGCGGCGGCACCGTGGATTCACGTGAAACATCCGCGCACCCCAAACACCGTCACATACGACCGTATGACTAATTCTGGCGCCGGATAATCGCATATCGGGAGGGGTAGAGCTGAGCCGACCCCGGGGCCGAAGGGGTGAATCTGCCCCACGCGCGAGGAAGGGCCGAGCAGCAGTGACACAGCCTTTTGAGTTGCCGGACTTCTACATGCCGTATCCGGCCCGCCTCAACCCCCGTCTCGACGAGGCACGGGAGCACACGAAGGCGTGGGCCCGCGAGATGGGGATGCTGGAGGGCTCGGGCATCTGGGACGAGCACGACCTGGACTCCCACGACTACGCCCTGCTGTGCTCCTACACCCACCCCGACGCCTCGGGCCCCGCGCTGTCGCTGGTCACCGACTGGTACGTGTGGGTCTTCTTCTTCGACGACCACTTCCTGGAGGCCTTCAAGCGCCCGCAGGACCGCGAGGGCGCCAAGGCCTATCTGGACCGGCTGCCCGCCTTCATGCCGCTGGACCCCTCCGCCGGAACCCCGGAACCGACGAACCCGGTCGAGGCGGGCCTGGCCGACCTGTGGTCGCGCACGGTTCCGGAGATGAGCGCGCAGTGGCGGGCCCGGTTCGCCGAGAGCACCAGGAACCTGCTCAACGAGTCCATGTGGGAGCTCTCCAACATCAACGCCGGCCGCACCCCCAACCCCGTCGAGTACATCGAGATGCGCCGCAAGGTCGGCGGAGCCCCCTGGTCGGCCGGGCTCGTCGAGTACGCGGCGGGGGCGGAGGTCCCGGCGCCCATCGCCGCCTCCCGGCCCATGGAGGTCCTCAAGGACACCTTCGCCGACGGTGTGCACCTGCGAAACGACCTCTTCTCCTACCAGCGGGAGATCGAGGAGGAGGGCGAGTTGAGCAACGGCGTGCTCGTGCTGGAGACCTTCCTGAGCTGCACGACGCAGCAGGCCGCGGACGCCGTCAACGACCTGCTCACCTCCCGCTTGCAGCAGTTCGAGCACACCGCCGTGACCGAAGTGCCGGCGCTTCTGGCCGACGAGGGCGTGGACCCGGCGTCCTGCGCGGACGTCATGGCGTACGTCAAGGGGCTCCAGGACTGGCAGTCGGGCGGCCACGAGTGGCACATGCGCTCGAGCCGCTACATGAACAAGGGCGCGACCGCCTCGGCGCCGTCGGTCCCGTTGCTCCCCCGCGGGCTGGGCACCTCGGCGGCCCACCCCGGGCTGCTCACCGGGCGGGCGGCCGCCGCGCGGGTGCGCAGCTTCAGCCACGTCCCCCACCAGCGGGTCGGCCCTCCGATCCTGCCCGACTTCGACATGCCCTTCCCCACCACGCTCAGCCCGCACCTGGACGGCGCACGCCGCAACGTGGTCGACTGGGCGCACCTGATGGGCATGCTGGAGGCGCGCCCGGACGCCGCGGGCATCCAGATCTGGGACGAACACAAGCTGCGCGCCTTCGACTTCCCGCTGTGCGCGGCCGGACTCCACCCGGACGCCACCCCCGACCAGCTCGACCTGACCTCGCAGTGGCTGACCTGGGGAACCTACGGGGACGACTACTTCCCCGCGGTCTTCGGCCGCTCGCGCGACCTGGCCGGTGCCAGGGTCTGCAACGACCGGCTCTCCGCGTTCATGCCCGTCGACACCTCCGCCGTCCCGGTCCCGGCCAACGCGCTCGAACGCGGCCTGGCCGATCTGTGGGCCCGCACGGCGGCGCCGATGACCGAGGCGGCGCGCCGCACGTTCCGCACCGCCGTGGAGAGCATGACCGCCAGCTGGCTGTGGGAGCTCGCCAACCAGGTGCAGAACCGCATCCCCGACCCGGTCGACTACATCGAGATGCGCCGCAAGACCTTCGGCGCCGACCTCACGATGAGCCTGAGCCGCATCGGCCACGGGCAGCGGGTCCCGGAGGAGATCTACCAGAGCGGCCCGATGCGGTCACTGGAGAACTCGGCCGCCGACTACGCCACGTTGCTCAACGACGTGTTCTCCTACCAGAAGGAGATCGAGTTCGAAGGCGAGATCCACAACGGCGTCCTCGTCGTCCAGAACTTCTTCGACTGCGACTACCCGTCCGCCCTCGCCGTCGTCCACGACCTGATGAACTCGCGCATGCGGCAGTTCCAGCACGTCGCCGCCCATGAACTCCCGGCGCTCTACGCGGACTTCGACCTCGGCGCCGACACGCGCGCGATCCTCGACGGCTACGTGAGGGAGCTGGAGAACTGGCTGGCGGGAATCCTCAACTGGCACCGGGGCTGCGACCGCTACAAGGAGTCCGAACTGCGCTACCGGATCGGCTCGGCCACCTCGTTCCGCGGCCCCACGGGACTGGGGACCTCGGCGGCACGGCTGACGCCGCTGTAGCGGCGTCAGCCGGTGCGGAGCCGGTACGTCACCGGGCCAGTACGCCGGCGGGTCCCATGACGATCAGCGGACGGGCGGCCGGGTCGAGCGCCGTCATCAGCTCCACCAGGTCCGACTTGGCCAGCGTCACGCAGCCGTGGGTCGGGCCGCCGTGGTCCACGTGGAGCCAGATGCCGCCGCCGCGCCCGCTGCCCATCGGCTGGGCGGTGTCGAGCGGCGAACGGCCGGGGACCCGGTTGTAGTCGATGGCGACCACGTAGTCGAAGGACCCGGCGAGCGGTTCGCCCTCGAACCCGCTGCCGCCGATGACGAACGCGTCCGAGCGGTGATACGGCAGCCGGGTACCGGGGTTGGGCAATCTGCCTCCGGCGTCGCTCAGCGTGAAGACGCCGATCGGGCTGTGCAGGTCGCCGGTGTGGTGATCGGTGGTCCAGCCGTCGCGCGCGTTGCGGGCCGCCCAGGAGTGTCCCGCGGACGTCCAGCGGCCGTCGGCGTCGGCGGTCCACAGCGTGACGCGGGTGTTCGAGGAGTCCTCCGATTCACCGGTCGCCACCAGCACCTGCCGGGTCCCCGCGGGTATCCGCGCCAGCGTCTTCGGCCCGAGACCGGCGATCGACGGCATGCCGGACACGGGCTTCCGCCCCGGGGAGTCCGGCCGGACATCGGCCGCCCGGGACGGCGGCACGGCGTCCGCGGGCCGAGGCCCGCCGAGCGCCGACGCCGGTCGGGAGGGCGGCTGCGCCGCACACGCGGTGACGCCGACCAGCAGTCCGACGGCACACAGCAGCAACGCCCACCGGCCGCGGAAGCGCGACGCGGTGGCTGAGGGGTGGGCGGGCACGAGCAAGTCCTCCACTGGGCCGATGAGTTGGGTTCGCCTGAGCAGACGATTGTCTCCGAGTGCTCGCCACGGCTGCGCAGCTGGGGACCGGCGGACGGGCGCGCCCAACCCGACGGATGGGGAGCCTGCGGGCCGGAAGGTGCCCGCGATGCCCGCAACCGGAGTGCCCGGGCGGCCCGCGCCGGAACGCGCCCGCGCCCGGCGACGCGGTGTTACCCAATCGGCCACCCGGCCGGCCCGCCTAACCTGCGCGTCATGGGCGACGCGTCCCCTCCCGCCGAGATCGCCCCCGAGGCGTTGTCGCCGCTGCGGCCCGACCTGCACCGCGGCGTGATCGCGGTACGGAACCAGGGCGAGGAGGAGGCGGCACTGCGGATCACCGGCCGTACCGCTGCCTGCCGGGTCGGCGTGAGCCCGCCGTACGGCTCTCTGCGGGACACCCCCGACGCACTGCGCCTCGCCCGACTCGCCCTCGCCGGGTTGCGCGTCCGGACCTCGGGCATCGCCCGTTTCTACGACAGCCCGGTCGCCGTGCTCGCGGCGGCGGCCCCGGACGAGGCCGGCCGCATCGCCCGAGCCGTATTCGACCGGGTGCCGGCCCTCCCCCTGGACGAGCGGACACGGCCGCTGGAGACGCGGGAACACTGATTCGCCGCCGGTGGTGCCGCGGCGGAGGCGGCCCGGTCGCGTCTGCTGCCGGCGCAACACCGTCCGCCACCGCCTGCGCCGCCTCGAAGACCTGACCGGCCGCTCCCTGCGCGATCCGCGCGCGGTCACCGATCTGGGCGTGGCACTGCGGGCGTTGCGGGTGCTGCCCGCGCAGGGGGAGGCGGCGAAGCCGGAGGGGATTCGGGAGGCCCGGAAGACGCGCATGGACCCCGGGGCGACAGGTCCCCGGGGTCCATGACGGCCCTACCGGAATTCAGGGGTCCCGGCAGGACGCGATATGCAGGCCATTCCGCCACGCGGCGGAAAAACGCCTTGAATACCGTTTCGAGTGTTACCTCGGACGCGGTCTCAGAAACCGACGGCGCCGGAAAAACCGCCCTGCGCCGGAACGGGACCGGAGGCCTGGAGGCCCGCCCCGCCGGAAATCACGGAACCCGGCAGCGCGGGCAGGCCCGGCAGCGCCGGAACAGCGGACTCGGCGGTCTCGAGCAGGGCTCCGATAATGCCGCCGGACACGCCGTCCAGGTCGCTGTCGGAAATCTCGCGGGTCTCGAGCATGACTGGGGTTTCCCTTCATTGCTTCGGGTGTGCTGCACGGCATCGGACCCAACCCGGCGCGGCGGCCAACCGATCCCGCCACGCCATGGAGCCCGAAACCCGGAAGCCGGATGCCCGGCTTCCGCTTGCGGACGGATCAAACCACTTCTCCTTGCCACCGGGCCACCCCGACCGATCAGGAATTTTCGGTGGTCGCTCCTGTATCCCGACATGCCGGTATACAGAATTCTCCACCGAATGCCGACGACCCCTTCACCCGCTGGTCAGCGGAGAACGCTTGCAGCCCCCCTGACGTCGCCACCAAAACGGACATACCAACCTTTGAGGTCGGCTCCACCCGGCAGAGCGGGATCCTGCGACGAAAGTGTGCCGCTTCTGCGCGGATAATGCGCAGGATTCCCGGGCTCCGGTCCTTTCGCGGTCTGTCATCCGATTCCAGAATTCGCCTGATGCGTCGCGTTCGGCACGGGATGGGCCACGCCCGCGGCACGTCGAAGCGCCGGCGGGCAGCAGGGCGGCATCCGCGGCGGCGCCGGGCAAGGCGTTGGCGGTCGGCTCGCGGACGCACAGCCGGATGTCGTGCCAGGCCCCAGCCGTGACGACGAACCTGGCGCCGCCCCGACGCACCGCCCCGGCGAGGGGGCCGGCCCGCGCTGTTCGCCGTCTCCGTCGCGATCTGGACGATCGGTGAAGCGACAGCCATGCCCACCGGCAGCGCGATCGCCTCCAAGCTCGCCCCCGCACACCTCCAGGGCCGCTATCAGGGCCTGTACGGAACGGCCTACGCGCTCGCGGCGGTGATCGGTCCGCTGGGCGGCGGCTGGGCGTTCGGCCACTAGGGCGGGGCACCGGTGTGGACGGGCTGCCCGCTCGCGGGAGCAGCATGCGCAGGCGGTGCGCTGGCCGTCGGCCGCGGTCTCCGCCACCGCTCCACGGCGACCGAAGGGCAATCCGTGGTCTCTCTCGGGTGACCAGGCGATGGGCGTTCGGCGGTCAGCCCTCCCCGCCCAGGACAGGGGACCACCGCGGTGGTCGTCTTCGCGATCTCGGCCAGCCGGCCGGAGGCTTCACCCTCGCCCGGCCTCCGGACAAGCGGACCGGGAGCCCGCCTCCTGATCACGCCGGTCGAGCGCGCTGCGGCCTCGGCCGCCCCGGGGTGCCCGCCGTGGGAGCTCGGCCCGTGCGCGGAGTGCGGGCAGCTCATGCGGCGCTACGGCCGCAACGCGGCCATGTACTGCCGCGCGTGCCGAGCCGTCCTGAGCGGCTCGTAGCCAAGTACGGGGCCCATGCGGGAACCGCAACCAAAACTGCAACCACGCAACACGAGGGCCCCGACCGGCGAGCGGTCGGGGCCCTCGTTTCGCCCGATGGCGAGTGCGGAGGATACGAGACTCGAACTCGTGAGGGGTTGCCCCCAACACGCTTTCCAAATGTTCGGCTGGGGGTTCGACGGCGCTCGGAGGCGTCCTGACCTGCGGCCGAGTGGGGCTGGGGGCAGGTGACGGACGGCGCTGGACGGGGGTGAACGAGACCAGAACTGAGACCGGGGCGCCGGGTCATACCTTCTTGACGACGATGGTGTCCGGGAGGAGTTTCTCCAGGTCGTCTACGTCCGAGGTGAAGACGGTGACCTGGCCCTTCTGCTGGCGTGCGATGACAGCGAGTACGGCGTCGATCGCGCACTTGTGGCCGTGCAGCTTGGCGTCAGCCAGGAGGCGCCGGGCCTGGCGGGCCTCGTCCTTTCCGATGTCGGCGACCTTGAGCCGGGAGAGCGCCCAGTCCCAGCGCTGCTCGGTGGTTCTGCCGTCGTACGCCTCGACCAGCGTCATGGGAGACGTCACCACCTCGGCCTCACCTCCAGCCGCGAGGTCAAGCCAGGCGATCATCTTCCGGTCGCCGCGCACGGCCAGGGACAGGGCTTCGCAGTCGAGTACGAAAACGCGCAGTGGCTGCTGCCTGTGCTCACCGGCGCGCTTCTTCACGCGGCCTCTCCGGGATCGTGTCCTCCGGCGGTGCGACGGCGCTCGTGCTCGGCGTCGAGATCGTCCAGTTCCGCGAGGGCTGCCGCGCGTTCGTCCTCGGTGACCGGCCCGTGTTCCTCCTGCAGCCAGTCGACCAGCTCCAGCAGCCGGTCCCGATCGCGCTTGAATCGCAGTGCTTCGGCTACATACGCCGAAAGCCCCCGCTCAGCCGCGTCGGCGCGGATCTCGTCGAGGAGATCTTCGGGAATCGTCACCGTGACCTTCTTCGTTGCCATACAAGGGACCATACTCCTGGTGTAAGCGCCCTTACCAGGGTCTCTGAATCAGTCAGGCTCAGCATGCGGATGGATGCGGCGGCGCGAGATGCCACTGATGTCGCCCTTCGGGATGCGCTGTGGCGATGCGTCAGCCGCGGTGCCCGTAGTGACCTGCCGCGAGTCGGACATCCAGGTGGTCGACGAGACGGACCCTTCGTTGTGGGGGCGCATCAGCGGCGAACGCATGGGCGCTACCTTGCACCGTCTCGGGCTTTTGGGCGAGTTCCTCGCCTCGGGGTCGAAGCAGGTACTGGGGGCCGGGCCGTTTGCGCGGCCCGGCCCCTACGCCGACCAGGTGCGGCCGTGCCTCACCTGGTGAGCGGCTCGCTCGTGATCGCCGGGCGGACCCTGGTGAGCATCAGATCGAGGAACTGGTCGGGGTGGCGGAAGGAGGCGAAGTGGCTGGCGTTCCGGATGAGCGAGAAGTCCTTGACCGGGGCGGTGACGTCGTCGAATAGCCGCTTCGCCGGCTCCGGCGGGGTGAGGACGTCGCCATCGCCCTGGAAGATGAAGAAGGGGAGCTGGAACATGGTGCCTTCGGCCCGCTCGTCGACGGCCACGGCTTCGAGCGCGAGCGGCTCGGAGAAGGTCATTGCCTTCAGATAGGCACGCAGACCGCGCAGGGTGTGCAGCGGTGAGAACCACAGGGAGCGGATCACCACGGTCTTCATGGTGTCGTAGGACAGCGGGTCGGTGGTGAGGACGAGCTTGTTGTACTCCGAAAGCTGCTTGACGCTCCACTGCGACTTGTCGGCGCCCATGGCGGTGACGGTGGCCAGTTCCTTCTTCTTGCCCGCCTGACGGAGCCGGGTCACCAGTGCGTGGTAGGCCGAGCGTTCCTGCCCGCCGGCGATGACGTTCTGGTCGGTGCCGACATAGGCGGAGTACAGCTCGGGGTGGTTGCGAGCCAGGCGCAGGCCGAGGACGGTGCCGAACGAGTTGGCGACCAGCAGGACCTTCCCGACGCCGAGCCGGGTGCGGACGTGCTCGGTGACCTCCAGGGCGTCGCGGTAGAGCCGGTCGAGGCTCATCTCTCCCTGTCCGGCGGGCCCGGCGGCGGCGAAGGTGTTGCCGGCCCCGCGCATGTCCCATCGCACGATCGTGAAGTGCCGCTCCCAGGTGCGGGTGCGGGGGATGAAGACGAGGTTGGAGGCGCCGGGGCCGCCCAGGATCTCCAGGATCACCGGATTGCGCAGGTCCTCGCCGCGGATGGAGACCCACTGGTCTATGCCGCCGATGCGGACGAACCCGGACTCGTCGATGCCGTTCGGGGTGGTGATGCGCAGGCGCTTGGCGTTCGCGGTGCGCTTGAGCCGCCGGTAGCCCAGCAGGCCGGCGGCAGGTGCGGCGAGGACGGTGGCGGAGGCGGCGAGGATGATGCCGAGCATGAGTGTTCCCCCTAAACTGTTTACTGCGTAAGCGGATCGATGTGTTTAAGGTATATACAGTTGCGGGTTGTGTCAATCGGCATCGCCGACCACCGTCGAGAGGGAGGGCCGCATGGCCAAGGAGAAGGCACGTGACCTGCGCGCGGGTATCGCGCTGCTGTGGGGCGAACAGGAACAGCCGACCCGTGGACCCAAGCCGAGCCTCACCCCCCACCGCATTGCCGAGACCGCCGTGGCCATCGCCGATGCCGAGGGCCTGGACGCCGTCTCCATGAGCAAGGTCGCCGCTGGGTTCGGCGTCTCGGCGATGGCCCTGTACCGCTACGTGCCCGGCAAGACCGAACTGGTCGAGCTGATGGTCGAGTCCGTCCTCGCCGAGGCCCCCGACCTGTCGGCGGCGGGAAGCGGCTGGCGGCCGCAGATCACCGAGTGGGCCCGCCAGTCCGCGAAGATCCACCGGGCCCACCCCTGGCTGCTGACGGCCACCGCGATGCGCCGTCAGCTCATGGGCCCCAACCAGCTCGGCTGGCTGGACGCGGCGCTCGCGGCCCTGGAGCCCACCGGCCTGACGGCGGCCCAGCAACACCGGGTCTTCGTTCTCGTCGCCGGCCTCGTGCGCACCCTGGTCCAGCAACTGCTCGACTTCGACGAAGAGCACAGCCGGGAGTGGAACCGCCTCACCGGCGAAGTGCTCGACCGGCACGCCGACCGCTTCCCCGCCCTGACCCGTGCCATCGCCGCGGGCGCCTTCGCCCCCGACACCGTCGACCCGCTGGAGTTCGGCATCGAGCGCATCCTCGATGGGGTCCAGACTCTCATCGACCGCGCTTAGCGAGACAGGGATCCGGTCCCGAAGCGCCTTGGCCGGGCCTGGCGCAGCCGAGCCTGCGGGCTCGACAGCGGTCCCAGGTGCCTGGGACCGCGAGTACGGGCGCAGCCTGGGTGGAACGACGAAGGCCCGGACCGCTGAAGCGGTCCGGGCCTTCGATCAAAGGCGGAGGATACGAGATTCGAACTCGTGAGGGGTTGCCCCCAACACGCTTTCCAAGCGTGCGCCCTAGGCCACTAGGCGAATCCTCCGGGGGAAACATTACAAGACTCCGAGGGGTGCTTGCGAACTCGATCCCCAGGGGGACCATCGGGTATCCTGGGCGCAGCCCCTCACGTGGCGCTATCTCGCTGAACCCCCCCAGGGCCGGAAGGCAGCAAGGGTAGGTGGGCTCTGGCGGGTGCGTGGGGGGTCTTTGCGTGTCCGGAGGCCGCGTCGGCCGCCTCCTCGGCGCTCCGGGGGCGGCGCTCAGGTGACACACGTCACACCGGCAATCCCGGCGGCAGGCGCAGGTCCGTGCGCGTTCCACCTTCGCACCGCTGCGCCGAGGCTGCGCCCGGAGGGGCTTGACCGGTAGGCTTTCCGTGTGATCTTCAAGCGCATCGGCAGCAGCCGGCCGTATCCCGACCACGGCCGCACGAGCGCCCGTGAGTGGGCGGACGTCGCGCCGCGTCCGGTACGCCTCGACCAGTTGGTCACCACCAAGGGCCAGCTCGACCTGGAGACCCTCCTGGCCGAGGACTCGACGTTCTACGGGGACCTCTTCGCCCATGTCGTGAAGTGGCAGGGCGATCTCTACCTGGAGGACGGCCTGCACCGGGCGGTACGCGCGGCGCTGCAGCAGCGGCAGGTCCTGCACGCCCGTGTCCTGGAGATGGGCTGACCCTCCGGGAGTGCGGGCCGGCCCTCGGGTTGGCCCTTTCGGGTTGACGCACGGGCCGATCGTTGATCATCTGGTATGCCTTGGCGGAATCCCGCACTACGCTGCGGCCATGAGCATGCTCACGCCCCCCGGCATGGGCGGGAAGTACCGCATCACCGGGAACCAGTACCCGCGCATGCGGCAGCCCCGTAACCACCGCCGCTTCGTCCTCGCCGCCGCCGCGGCGGTCGCCGTCGTAGGGCTGATCGGCTGGGGGACCATGCAGCTCATCCACGTCTTCGGCGGCAGAGGTGGCGGCACGCACACCAACGCCGCCAGGGCACCGCACTGCGCGCCGGGCGGCACGGTCGGCCAGGGCGGCACCGGCGCACTCCCCAAGCCGGGCGCCGTCACGGTGAACGTCTACAACGCCACCCAGCGCGGCGGCCTCGCCAAGAGCACCGCCGACGAGCTCAAGAAGCGCGGGTTCGCGATCGGCAAGGTCGGCAACGCCCCGGCCGCCTACGACAAGAAGGTCAAGGGCGCCGCCATACTGCTCGGCGGCGCCAAGGCACAGAATGCCCTGAAGGTGCTGGGCACGCAGGTGACCGGCGCGGACGTCAAGACGGACCCGGCCCGCCCGGGCGCCTCCGACGTGGACCTCGTCATCGGCGACGGCTTCTCCGCACTCGCCCCCCAGCAGAACGCCGACCAGTCCCTCGCCGCCCTCGCCCACCCCGCACCGGCGGCCTCCGGGAGCGGCCGCGGCTGCTGACCCCCACCCTTCCCGGGCGGCCACGGCCGCCCGAGGGCCGGTCGGCCCGGCGTGCCGCTCTCAACCCGCCGTGCCGTACATGCGGTCGCCCGCGTCGCCCAGGCCGGGGACGATGTAGCCGTTCTCGTTGAGGCGCTCGTCGATGGCGGCGGTGACGACCGTGACGGGGCGGCCGGCCAGCTCGCGCTCCATGAGCTCGACGCCCTCGGGTGCGGCGAGCAGGCAGATCGCGGTCACGTCGTCCGCGCCGCGCTCGATGAGGGTGTCGATGGCGGCGACGAGCGTCCCGCCGGTGGCCAGCATCGGGTCGAGCACGTAGACCTGGCGGCCCGAGAGGTCGTCGGGCATCCGGGTGGCGTACGTGGACGCCGTCAGGGTCTCCTCGTCGCGGATCATGCCCAGGAAGCCGACCTCGGCGGTGGGCAGCAGCCGCACCATCCCGTCGAGCATGCCGAGCCCGGCCCGCAGGATCGGCACGACCAGCGGACGCGGGCGCGCCAGCCGTACCCCGGTGGTCCGGGTGACGGGGGTGGCGACGTCGACCTGCTCGGTGCGCACGTCACGGGTGGCCTCGTAGGCCAGCAAGGTGACCAGTTCGTCGGCGAGCCGCCGGAAGGTGGGCGAGTCGGTGCGCTCATCGCGCAGCGTGGTGAGTTTGTGCGCCACCAGCGGGTGGTCGACGACGTGGATCCGCATGGTCCGACCCTAACGGAGGGCTTCGGCCCCCACCCCACGGCCACCGTCCGACGGCCGCCGCACCCGTTCACCGGGCCATCCCCCGGTCCTTGCCCGCACAGCTCCCGGGCATCTTTCGGCCGGGCCGGGGAAGTTTCCCCGTACGCCGTGCGTAGCGGTACGCAGGGGTGGTGGCCACGGCCGGCGGACGGGAAGGGCGCGACGTGAGCGGTGACGCGGACGCGGAATCGACGGCCAGGGAGCGGGACGCCGAACGCAGGCGGCGCCGCGCGCTGTTCCTCCGGGAGCTGAGCGAGGCCAGGGAGCTGCGCGCCAGGGTCCAGCCCAGGAGGGCGCGGGCGGCACGGATGCGCCAGCAGCTGCGGATGCGCACCTTCCGCTGGTAGCGTCACAGGGTCTTACCTCTCCTCTCCCCTTCCGCGCTTTCCCCTTCCGTACTTCGCGCTGGTGATGCCACGTGTCGGCGCCTTCCGCCGGAAGGGCCACACGCCGGTGTCCGCCGGAAGGCTCACGCCGTCCGGAAAAATCTGCCGACCCGCCCGAGCCAGGAGCAGAATCGGGAGATGGACGGGACACCCCTTGGGCTGCCCTTCCACAGCCGTATCGGAGGCGGGACCGGCCTGAATCGCGGCACGCGCGGTCCACGCTTCCGCCCATGATGCCGAAAAAACGTGCCCGGCCTGGCACGACGCAGTGCGGAAGACCTCTCGCAACGCTTAGGTTTCTGCCACGATGCCGAGTGGGCGGGGCCGGTCCCGTCCGTCCGGGCACACCTAAGACCAGTGGGAGAGTCACGGTGTACTTCGCCGCACTGCTCGCGCGCACCGAGGACGGGTGGGAAGCGAGCGACACGGAGCTCGACGATGTGGAAACCCTCGCCGACCTGGCCGACCTTGCGCGTGAGGCCACGGCCGACGACGAGACTGTGCTCGTCTTGATCGAGCAGGAGGATGCGTGGTTCGGCGTCGTCCGGGTGGACGGCGAGGAGGACCCGCGCATCTACGTATCGGACGCGTCCGCCGCGGCCCGCAGCTCGTACGGGGAGATCCTGCTCACCGACGAGCTGCTGGGCCGCGACCCGGCCGAGCTGGAGGATCTCGACGCTCTCGACCTGGACGGAACCGAGGACGGGGAGGAGCAGGAGGCGGAGGACGGCGACACGCCGGACGACGCCCAGCCCATCCCGTCCGGACCGGTCGGCGAGGCCGGGCTGCTGGCCGACTTCGGGATGAGCGAGAAGCAGCTGCTGTCCCTGAGCGCCGAAGGCGTCCCCGGCGAGGCGCTCAGCGAGATCGCCGAGGCCCTGGGCTGCGTGGATGTGCTGGAGGCGGTCCGCTGACCACCGAGCCCGATCCGCTGCGGGATCCGTGGACCGCGGCCATGCGGCTGGCGCTGGACGAGGCGGCGGTGGCGCCGCGCACCGGCGACGTGCCCGTGGGCGCGGTCGTCCTCGCGCCCGACGGCACGGTCATCGGCCGGGGCCGCAACGAGCGCGAGGCCGTGGGCGACCCGACCGCGCACGCCGAGATCGTGGCCATCCGCGAGGCCGCGGCGGCGATGAAGGAGTGGCGGCTGTCCGGCTGCACCCTCGTGGTGACCCTGGAGCCGTGCACGATGTGCGCGGGCGCGATCGTGCTGTCCCGGCTTGACCGGGTGGTCTACGGCGCCCGCGACGAGAAGGGCGGCGCGGTCGGCTCCCTGTGGGACGTC
The DNA here is from genome assembly GCA_964398515.1 of uncultured Streptantibioticus sp. Taxonomy (GTDB): domain Bacteria; phylum Actinomycetota; class Actinomycetes; order Streptomycetales; family Streptomycetaceae; genus CAYNNX01. The sequence continues at coordinate 16,485 of CAYNNX010000069.1, forward strand.
GTCCGCGACCGCCGGCTCAACCACCGCCCCGAGGTGATCTGCGACGTGCTGCCCGACGAGTGCGCGCGGCTGCTCACCGCCTTCTTCCGCGACCGCGGCCCCGGGACCGATCCGGGGGCCGGTGGCCCGGTTCCCCCTGCCGACCCGCCCGCCCTCCGGAGCGGCCCCGAGCGCAACGGCCCCGGCCGCCGGGTACGGGCGTGACACCGATCACGCGGCCTGCCCGGGATACCGATTTCGGAGCACGGCTGCACGTCCGCTAAGCTCTCTCTCGGTAGCGTGTCCGAGCGGCCTAAGGAGCACGCCTCGAAAGCGTGTGAGGGGGCAACTCCTCCGTGGGTTCAAATCCCACCGCTACCGCCAGTAACACCGCCTCCGTTCTGCGGCTTCGCAGACCGGAGGCGGTTTTTTTCGTGCCCGCGCGGCACACACGCCCCCTCGGCCACGCACCACGCGCCCGCTTGAGCACGGCCGACACGCCGGCACCCGCCAGCGGGCAAGTCCCTTGAAGCCAGGGGCGGTTGACGCTCCCACCGGCTGCGCCGCACCGGGCGTCCTCCGCCGAGGAATCGCCGCCTACGACGTCTCCGGCGGCGGAACAGCGCGCACTCGCCTCCACCGGACCGCGAACCCGGCACCCCGTCCGGCGCAATCCAACTCCCCCGATCCCGGCGGTACTTGACATTGCCAATGGTCATGCCCGAGCCTGACTCGGAAACGGTTTTCATAATCGATTTAAGGTTTCAGGCGCATGAAGATTGCCTTCGTGGGCAAGGGCGGCAGCGGCAAGACCACGCTGTCGGCGCTCTTCGCCCGGCATCTGGCGGCCTCCGGCGGCACGGTCGTCGCGGTGGACGCGGACATCAACCAGCACCTGGGCGTGGCGCTCGGGCTGGGCGAGGAGGAGGCGGCGCGGCTGCCGGCGATGGGCGGCAAGCTGGCCGAGCTCAAGGAGTACCTGCGCGGGAGCAATCCGCTGATCTCCTCGGCCGCCGCCATGGTCAAGACGACGCCGCCCGGTCGCGGCTCCCGGCTGCTGCGGGTCGGCGGCGAGGACCCGGTCCACGCCGAGCTGGCACGCGAGGCCTGCGGGGTGCGGCTGCTGGCGGCCGGGGCGTTCACCGAGGAGGACCTCGGTGTGGCCTGCTACCACTCCAAGGTCGGTGCGGTGGAGCTGTACCTGAACCACCTGGTGGACCTGCCCGGGGAGTACGTGGTGGTGGACATGACCGCGGGCGCGGACTCCTTCGCCTCCGGGCTGTTCACCCGGTTCGACCTGACGTTCATCGTGGCGGAGCCCACCCGCAAGGGCGTCTCCGTCTACCGCCAGTACCGCGACTACGCCGCCGAGTACGGCATCGCGCTCGCCGTCGTCGGAAACAAGGTCACCGGCCCCGGCGACGTGGCCTTCCTCCAGGAGCACACCGGCGGCGACCTGCTGGCCTGCCTTGAGTACTCCCCTTACGTACGCGCCCAGGAGCAGGGCCGCCACGGCGCGCTGGACGAGCTGGAGTCGGCCAACCGCGCGGCGCTGCAGCGGCTGCACGCGGCCGTCGACGCCCGGCCGAAGGACTGGGCCGCGTTCCAGGAGCACGCCGTGGCCTTCCACCTGAAGAACGCGGCGGCCTGGGCGAACAACGCCACCGGCGAGGACCTGGCCGCCCAGATCGACCCCGGTTTCGTCCACGGCCCCGAGGCCCTGCGCGCCGCGGCCCGTTGAGCCCCCGGCCGGTCACCCGAGCACGACCCGAAGATGACCAAACACGCACCGAACAGGATTGGAATCGCATGTCGCTCGACGTATCCCCCGAACTACTGGCCCAGGCGGAGCGGGGTGAGGTCGGCGAAGCCGCCTTCGTCGACACCGTCCGCACCTCGCTGCCGTACGCCTACACGCTGATCTCCGATCTGGTGGGCGAACTGGGGCGGGGCTCGGCGCCGTTCGCGGACAACACCACGCCGCCGCCGTCGGAGGCCGAGCGCGGCCAGTTGCTGCGCGCCCTGGCGAGCGATGCCATCCGCGGCAGCCTGGAGCGGCACTTCGGGGTGCGGCTGGCCTTCCAGAACTGCCACCGGGTCGCGGTGTTCCGGCCGCAGGACGCGCAGGGTGAGGTGTACGCCCGGTTCACCTCCGCGCGCGCCCAGTTGCTCAACCAGTCGCCGCAGCTGCGCGACTGCTGAATCGTTCCACCACTCAAGCACTCAAGCCTCCGCGGGCCTTTCGGCCTGCGGAGGCTGACGCGTCCGCTATCGGTCGGCGTAGGGCAGCAGGGCCATCTCGCGGGCGTTCTTGATCGCCTGGGCGAGCCGGCGCTGCTGCTGGAGCGTCACCCCGGTGACGCGGCGACTGCGGATTTTGCCGCGGTCGGAGATGAACTTCCGCAGCAGATCGGTGTCCTTGTAGTCGACGTAGGTGATGCCTGCGGCGTCGAGGGGGTTGACGCGCTGCTTGCGCCGGCGGTCGTCGTTCTTGGTGTACGTGCGGCGGGACATGCCGGGGACCTTTTCCTACGGGAAACGGGTAACAGGAACGGGAAACGGAGTACGGGATCAGGAGACGGGGTCGAGGAACTCGTCGAAGGCGTGCGGCAGGTGCTCCCAGGCGGCCCGCCCGGCCGCGTACTCGGCGTCGGTGAGCAGGCAGGAGTCGAGGAGCTGAAGCAGGCCGTCGCGGTCGAGGCCGGGCGAGGTGAAGGTCAGGTGCTGGCAGCGGTCGCCGTGTTCCGGGTGCCAGTCCAGGGCGGCGGCGACCCGGCGTTCGGCCGGGACCATCTCCCAGGCGGCGTCCGGCAGCGCGGCGAGCCAGGGACCCGCGGACTCCACGCACAGGGCGCCGCCCGCCGCGTCCCAGGTCAGCAGGGTGTCGGGGCGGTCGGCGAGCCAGAAGCGGCCGCGGCTGCGGGCGGCGGCGCAGGTCAGATCCTCCAGGGCCGCGTAGAGCCGCTGCGGGTGGAAGGGGCGGTCGCGGTGCCAGGCGAGGGTGACCACGCCGTGCTCGTCGGCCTCCTGGGGCAGCAGGGCGCAGGAGGGGTGCTGCCGTGCGGCTGCGGCGGCGAGGTCGAAGCCGGCCAGCAGCGCCGGGCCGAGGGTGCCCTCGCCGACCCGCAACCGGCGTGCGGCGGGCGTGAGTTGGGCGAGCAGCACGTGGTCGGCGTCGTCCGCTTCGTCGTCGCCTTCGGCGAGGGCGAGCACGGTGGGGTACTCGATCTGCCGGGCGAAGGTGTCGGCGACGGTGCGCTGGTCGGTCGGGGCCGCGGCGAGGCCGACGTCGGCGAGGTCGTCGCCGTTGGCCAGGTACGGCAGCGCGAGCGCCGGGTCGACGGCGGTGGCCACCCCGGTCAGCTCCAGCGCTTCCTCCTCGGCGGCGATGACGGAGGCCATGGCCTGCGGTTCGACGGAGTCCCACAGTTCGACGACGGCCAGCCGGTACGTTCCGGCCCGCGCGAGCCGCAGCAGTTCGGGGACGAGGTCCTCGCGCAGCGCGCAGCAGGCGCAGTCGTTGACCAGCGGGGTGTGGCCACTGCTGATCGGGCCGGTGATGTCGCGGACGGTGCGGTGCACGGAGCCGTCGGCGGCCGCGGACAGGTCGTGGTGGAGCACGACGGTGCCGGGCACGGTGTGCAGGATGTCGCCGACCGCGGCGCGGCGGGCGCCTTCGCACAGCCCGCCGACGATCACCACGGGCAGCCGGGGCTCGGCCCCACTCACCGCTGCCCCCGCCCGTAGCGGCGGTTGAAGCGCTCGACGCGGCCGGCGGTGTCCAGGACGCGCTGGGTGCCGGTGTAGAAGGGGTGGCTGGCGGAGGAGATCTCCACGTCGATGACGGGATAGGTGCTGCCGTCCTCCCACTCGATGGTCTTGTCGCTGGTCGCGGTGGACCGGGTGAGGAAGGCGAAGTCGGCGGCGCGGTCGCGGAAGACGACCGGTCGGTATTCAGGGTGGATGCCGGGCTTCATCGCGGGACTCAGCGCTCCTCTCGGAAGTCGACGTGGCGGCCGACGACGGGGTCGTACTTGCGCAGGGTGAGGCGGTCGGGGTCGTTGCGGCGGTTCTTGCGGGTGACGTAGGTGTAGCCGGTCCCGGCGGTGGACCTGAGCTTGGTGATCGGGCGCAGTTCGTTACGGGCCATACCCACAGGCTACACACAACTGGTTTTCATTTTCATATGGCGCTACCGTGCTGTGCGTACCATCACGCACAGCGAAGGGGAGCCCGTGTCCGCCCACTGCCAACTCACCGGCCGGCAACCCGGCTTCGGCCACAACATCTCGCACTCGCACCGCCGCACCAAGCGCCGC
>CAYNNX010000069.1:20792-22995 GCA_964398515.1 uncultured Streptantibioticus sp.
GTCGGCGACCAGAATGATATCGGGCGCGGCGGCCAGCGGCCCGAGATTGGCGATCCGGAGCGCAAGCTCGTCCGGAACGCCGGCTTGCGCGAGCTCTTGTTGCCGCGCCGCACGGGCGCGAAGGGCCTCTTCGAGCAGCGCAGCACCAAGCGCCGCTTCGACCCCAACATCCAGCGCAAGCGCTACTGGCTGCCGAGTGAGAACCGCTACGTCCGCCTCACCCTCAGCGCCAAGGGGATCAAGACCGTCGACGTGATCGGCGTCGAGGCCGCCGTCGCCCGCATCCGCGCCCGGGGAGGGAAGGTCTGATGGCGAAGAAGAGCAAGATCGCCAAGAACGAGCAGCGCCGCGCGATCGTCGCCCGGTACGCCGAGCGCCGCGCCGAGCTCAAGGCGGTCATCGCCGATCCGCGCACGCCCGACGACGAGCGCGAGGCCGCCCAGCGGGAGCTGCGGCGCCAGCCGCGCGACGCCAGCGCCACCCGCGTCCGCAACCGCGACTCCGTCGACGGCCGCCCCCGCGGCCACCTGCGCGCGTTCGGCCTCTCCCGCATCCGGTTGCGCGAGATGGCGCACGCCGGGGAGCTTCCGGGGGTCCGCAAGAGCAGCTGGTAGGTCGCAGCCGACGGGGTCGACGCCCCAGGAGAACGCGTCCGCCGGCGCGCAAGGGGCCGGTGGGCGCCCGGTCATCCCCGCGCAGCGCGATCGGCGCACCGGCCGGGGCCTGATGGAATCGGACCCCGCCCAGGTCCACGCCGCCTCGGCGCGGAGCGGGCGCATGCGTCAACACCGCGGTCGCCGGTCCGGCGCCGAACCGCGGTGGCCTCGCGGTCGCTGCCCGGCGAGTAGGGCGGTCGTTGCCATCCGGGCGGCCCCGAGGGGCGATGACCCGGCTTCGTCACCGCGGGCCGGGCGGCGCGGCCGCAGGGCGCTCACCCTTCCGGCCGCGGGATCGCGCGCGCCGCGCGGGAACGGCGCGGCACACGATCCGCGGTCGCCGACCGCATGCCCGCCCCTGGCGGCGGGCGAGGGCCCGCAAACAATCCCGCGGACACCGGAAACCCTGGAACCATCGGAAACCGTCCGGATCCGGGCGGATCACTCCCCTCACCACGCCGACACGGCGCGCACTATCGCACACACGCTCGTACGCACTCGACAAAAAGCCTCCTCGCAGGGGATTTTGGAGCCTGCGAAAACCGGGTAAGGGGAGGCGGGCAGGGCATGGCTCAGGCGCGGAAGATACTGGTGTACGTCCTCATCGTCTTCGTGCTGTACACGATCATCACCTCTCCGGTACGGGCGGCCCAGCTGGTCCAGGTAGGGTTCGAGGGCATCTCGAGCGCCGCCAAGGGTGTCGGCCAGTTCATGACCGAGATCATCAAGTGACCGGGCGCCCGTCCGGTCGCGCGTGAGGCGCTCGTTCGTCAGTTCGAGGAGCTCCGCGTGATCCGACACCTGGTTCTGTTCAAGCTCAACGAGGGCGTCGACCGCGACGACCCCCGGGTCGCCGCCGGTGTACGGGCGTTCGAGGAGCTGGGCGACCTCATCCCCGAGCTCTCCTCGTGGGAGTGCGCCTGGAACATCACCGACCGGCCGATCGCCTACGACTACGCGATCAACTGCACGGTCGCCGACCGCGACGCCCTCGTCCGGTATCTGGAGCACCCCGCGCACCAGGCGGGTGTCGCGCTCTGGAAGGAATTCGCCACTTGGGTGATCGCGGACTACGAGATCTGAGCGGACACCCCGCCCGCCATCCTCGAGACGGCCCCCGCCCGACCGGCGGGGGCCGTCTCGCTTTGGCTCAACAGGCCATCAACACGGCGTTTTACGGTGCTTGCACACAGTGGACATGTCTTGTGATGCTATGACCGCTTTTGCCGGATGAGTGGACCGACGAGTGATGCGGGTGGACCCATGAGGGGTGGTGTGTCGTTGCCGGCTCGAACTGCGCCTTCGCCGCTCGCCGCGTCCACCGCGGAGCCGGCCGCGGGACCGGCCAAGGCCCCTGCCGCGCCGCGCCGCAACGCCGACGGCACCCGCGCCCCCGACACCGCCCGCCCGCGCCCCCGCGGGGCCTCTCCCCGGGGCACGACCCCGGGGCACCATGGGGCCGCCCCCCCCATGAACGGTCCGACGAGTGGCCGCGGCGCGTCGCGCTCCCGATCAGACGCGGCGCGGGGCCCAGCGGTTACCGACGA
>CAYNNX010000070.1:0-20688 GCA_964398515.1 uncultured Streptantibioticus sp.
TCCAGGAGCGGTACGAGCGCCTGGTCGCGCTCCAGGAGGAGATCTCCTGGGCGGAGAACAAGAAGCAGGTCGGCCGCACCCTGGAGGTCCTGGTCGCCGAGGGCGAGGGCCGCAAGGACGGCGCCACCCACCGGCTGTCCGGCCGCGCCCCCGACAACCGCCTGGTCCACTTCGCGCCCCCGGCGGACCCGGTGCGCCCCGGCGATGTCGCCACCGTCGAGATCACCTACGCCGCCCCGCACCACCTCCTCGCCGAACGCCCCGCCCCGGCCGTACGCCGCACCCGCGCCGGCGACGCCTGGGAGCGGCGCAACGCGGCCTCCGAGACGCCGAAGGGCGTGATGCTGGGCCTGCCCACCATCGGCGTCCCGGCCCAGTCCCAGGCCCCGGCCACGGGCTGCGGCTGCGACTGATCCCGGTATCCGGGCCGCCCGCACCGCGACGCCGCGGCGCGCTGCGCTGACGTCGCCTTTCGCAACGATCACGTTGCTAGGCTGCCGGACATGCTGGTCGCCGCCGCCGTCGTGCCCTGTCCGCCGCTTCTGGTGCCCGAGGTGGCGGCCGGCGCCGCCGCCGAGCTGGACGACCTGAGGGCCGCCTGTTTCGACGCGATCGGGGTGCTCGCGGCGGCCCGGCCCGACCGGCTCGTGGTGATCGGTCCGGCCGAGCAGTCCGGGCGCGGACCGCATCCGCAGGGCGCGACGGGGTCGTTCCGCGACTTCGGCGTGGACGTGGAGGTGACCTTGGGGGAGCGCCGCGGCGAGGCCTCCGGCCGCCCCCTGCCGCCCTCGCTGGCGGTCGCGGCGTGGCTGCTCGACCGCACCGACTGGTCGGGGGCCCCGGTCGAAGGGATCGGCGTGGGCGAACCGCTCGCAACGGACCAGTGCCTCGCGGTCGGCCGGGAAGTGGCCGCGTCCGCGGAACGGGTCGCCCTGCTCGTCGCCGGTGACGGCAGCGCGCGGCGCAGCCTGAAGGGCCCCGGCTACCTGGACGAGCGCGCCCAGGCCTTCGACGCCTCGGTCGCCGGCGCCCTCGCCGCCGCCGACGCGGGCGCGCTGGCCGCCCTCGACGACAAACTGGCCGCCTCCCTGCTGGCCGCGGGCCGCGCTCCCTGGCAGGTCCTCGCGGGCGCCGCCGAAGGTGCCGACCTGCGCGGCGAACTCCTCTACGACCAGGCGCCCTACGGCGTCGGCTACTTCGTCGCCACCTGGTCCTGAAACGGGTCCCGAAGCCCTTGCCGGGCTGCGCGGCCGCCGGTTCCAGCCGGTTCCGCCGTCAGGAGCCGCCGCCCCCGCCGCCCGACGGGCCCTCATCCGGGCCCTTCCACTTCTCGGCGCCGCCCTCGGCCTTCTCCTCGCCGCCGCGGTTCTGCTCGCCGTACGCGCCGCCGGTCCGTTCCTCCGGCCTCCGGTCGGCCTCGGCCTTGTCCCGGTGGCCGAACTTCGCCCTGAGGTTGTCGAGGAAACCCATGGGTCACCGCCTTGCCGTGACGACTTCTGCGCCAGAATGCGCAAAACACTTGGAATGCAGGCATAAGCGCCTGTTCCTGCATGTATGACCATACTCGTGCGGGGCTCGGCGCGCGCCCGGCCGGCGATCGGCCGCGCTCTTGCGTCCGTTCGAGGGTGGATGCGGTCATTTGGGAGACTGTCCGGGTGAACAACGCCGTACCAGCCCGTGCCCCCCAGGTGATCGCCGTCGTCGGCCCGACCGCGGCCGGCAAGTCCGATCTGGGCACCGCCCTCGCCGGGATCCTCGGGGGCGAGGTAGTCAACGCCGACTCCATGCAGCTGTACCGGGGCATGGACATCGGCACCGCCAAGCTCACCCCGGCCGAGCGCCACGGCATCCCGCACCACCTGCTCGACATATGGGACGTCACCGAGGCCGCCAGTGTCGCCGAGTACCAGCGGCTGGCCCGCGCCGAGATCGACCGGCTGCTGGCGGCCGGCCGCGTCCCCGTCCTCGTGGGCGGCTCGGGGCTGTACGTGCGGGCCGCCATCGACGCCCTGGAGTTCCCGGGCACCGACCCCGACGTCAGGGCCCGTCTGGAGCGGGAGCTGGCGGAGGTGGGCAGCGGGCCGCTGCACGCCCGGCTCGCCGCCGTCGACCCCGAGGCCGCCCGCGCCATCCTGCCCGGCAACGGCCGCCGCATCGTGCGAGCCCTGGAGGTGGTGGAGATCACCGGCCGCCCCTTCACGGCCAACCTGCCCGACGCGGCCTCCGGCGGCGCCGTCTACGACACCCTGCAGATCGGGGTGGACGTACCCCGGCCGGAGCTCGACGAGCGGATCACCCGCCGCGTCGACCGCATGTGGCAGGCCGGACTCCTGGACGAGGTGCGGGCGCTGGAGGCCGTCGGGCTGCGGGAGGGGCGCACCGCCTCCCGGGCGCTGGGCTACCAGCAGATCCTGGCGCACTTCGCGGGGGAGTGCACCGAGGACGAGGCGCGCGCCGAGACCGTCCGAGCCACCAAGCGCTTCGCACGCCGCCAGGACTCGTGGTTCCGCCGCGATCCGCGGGTGCACTGGCTCTCGGGGGGCCTGGGGGAACTCGCCGACCAGGCCCTGTCGTTGCTCGAACGACCGGTCACAGCCTGATCACGTGATGGCCACGGGACGCCTCGGCGGGGTTGGACCACCCCGCCGACGTGCCATCATCGAGCAGCGGGCCAGGCCCTGTCCGCGGGACAGGGCAGTCCCTGGGCGCCGCGTCCGGCCTTGAGCCGCCGGAGATGGCCTATGGATTCGGACAGGTGGGAGGGCGCGTGGCGATGGAGGCCGGCCACCGCGACCGACCGCACCCGCAGTCGCCGGACGAGGAGTTCGGCGGCCTGCCCGGGCTGCCCACCGTGCCCGACGCCCTCGCCGCCGACGGCCCCGACGGCGGTGACGACGGTGACCTGGAGGCCCCCGAGGGCGCCGGTGAGCCGTTCGACGGATCATCCTTCCAGGAGCTTCGCCCGCCGCGCCGGCTGCGGATCTGGCAGCTCGTGCCCATCGTGGGCCTCGGCGCCGTCGGCTCGCTGATGTTCGCCTTCCCCCTCGCCTTCGAGTTCGGCGACGGCGGGCCCGTCGTCGCCATGCTCGGGCTGCTGCTGAGCTGCTGCTCCGCGGGGTGGGCGATCATGGCCGCCCGCCGGGTCGGCTACACCTGGCCGGGGCTGCCCGCCCGCGGCTCCGGCGACCGCCCGGACTGGCGCTTCGTCGCGGGGTACACCGCCCTCGCCCTGGTCATCGCCCTGCTCGCGGTGTGGCGGGTCGCCCGGCTGCGCTGAACGCGCCCGCTGGGCCCAGTGGTCGGGCTCCGCCTCGCTTCGGCTGCGGCCGGGTGCCGTCCACTCGTCCCTCGCGGGCGACCCCCAGCCTCCACCTCAGCTCGGCTCGCCCTCCGGGCACCAGTCGGTGAGCGCCCACGGTGGGCACCCCTTACGATCGAGCCGTGAACACGAACCGCAGCGGTCTGCCCTTCCTCAAGGGGCACGGCACCGAGAACGACTTCGTGATCGTCCACGACCCGGACGGTCTGCTCGACCTGCCGGCCGCCGCCGTGGCCCGGTTGTGCGACCGCCGCGCGGGCGTCGGCGGCGACGGAGTGCTGCACGTCGTGCGGTCCGCGGCCCACCCCGAGGCGGTGGCGATGGCCGCGGAGGCCGAGTGGTTCATGGACTACCGCAACTCCGACGGCAGCGTCGCCGAGATGTGCGGCAACGGGGTGCGGGTCTTCGCCCGCCACCTCCAGCGCGCAGGACACGTCACGGAGGGCGATTTCGCCATCGCCACCCGCGCCGGGATCCGCCGCGTGCACATCGCCAAGACCGCCCCCGACGGCACCCCCGGGGACATCACCGTCGAGATGGGCCGTGCCGTGCTCTCCGGTGAGGACGTCAGCGTCACCGTGGGGGAACGCTCCTGGCCCGCCCGCAACGTCAACATGGGCAACCCGCACGCCGTCTCCTTCGTCGAGGACCTCGCCCACGCCGGCCGCCTGCTCGACGCACCCCGGGTCGAGCCCGCCGACGTCTACCCGTCAGGCGTCAACGTGGAGTTCGTCGTCGACCGCGGTCCGCGGCACGTCGCCATGCGCGTCCACGAACGCGGCTCCGGCGAGACCCGCTCCTGCGGCACGGGCACGTGCGCGGTGATGGTGGCAGCAGCCCGCCGCGACGGCATCGATCCGGCCGTCACCGGCGAACCCGTCACGTACACCGTGGACGTGCCCGGCGGGCGGCTGTCGATCACCGAACGGCCCGACGGGATGGTGGAGATGACCGGACCGGCCGTCATCGTGGCGGAGGGGCTCATCGACCCCCTCTGGCTCGGCCTGTGATCAAACCTCCCGGGTGTCCCTCTAAAGGGTGATCCGGATCACGCTGGGCGAGAGGCCGACAGCGCCACGTGGTGGGCTCGGTAGCATCAAGCACCGGCGCGGCATCCAGCCCGCCGCCGGTGAAGGCTGCCGGAGGTGCCCGATGACCGCAGAGAACGCGATGGACGCCGTGTCCGCGGTGTCCGGGGGGAACGAGCGCAGGCGCGGACTGTCCCGGCCGAGCCTGCGCAGACTGGGCCGCGCCGCTCTGCTCGGCGCCACCGGCGCCAGCGGCGGACGCGACCGGCTCCCCGACGCCATCGAGCACGTCGCGAAAGTGCACCGCGCCCACCACCCCCGCGCCGACCTCGACGCACTGCGCCGCGCCTACGTCCTCGCCGAGTCCTCGCACCGCGGCCAGACCCGCAAGAGCGGCGAGCCGTACATCACCCACCCGCTCGCCGTCACCCTGATCCTCGCCGAACTCGGCGCCGAGACGACGACGTTGACCGCCTCACTGCTCCACGACACCGTGGAGGACACCGATGTGACGCTGGATCAGGTGGGTGAGGAGTTCGGCGAGGAGGTCCGCTATCTCGTCGACGGCGTAACCAAGTTGGAGAAGGTCGACTACGGCGCCGCCGCCGAACCCGAGACCTTCCGCAAGATGCTCGTCGCCACCGGCAATGACGTGCGCGTGATGTCGATCAAACTCGCCGACCGGCTGCACAACATGCGCACCCTGGGCGTGATGCGCCCCGACAAGCAGGTGCGCATCGCCACGGTCACCCGCGACGTCCTCATCCCGCTCGCCGAACGGCTGGGCGTGCAGGCACTCAAGACCGAACTGGAGGACCTGGTCTTCGCCGTCCTCCACCCCGAGGAGTACGCCGAGACACGCGAGTTGATGCGCGCGCACGCCGCCCGGCCCGATCCGCTGGCCGCGGTCGCCGCAAAGGTCCGCGCGGTGCTGCGCGAAGCGGACATCGCCGCCGAGGTCGGCATCCGCCCCCGGCACGTGCTCTCCGTACACCGGGCCCGTCTCAAACGCGGCGGCGAACTCGGGGGCAGCGACTTCGGACGCCTGCTGGTCCTCGTCGCCGAGGACGCCGACTGCTACGCGGTTCTTGGGGAGTTGCACACCTGCTTCACTCCGGTGATCGCGGAATTCAAGGACTTCATCGCCGCACCCAAGTTCAACCTCTACCAATCGCTGCACACCGCCATCGCCGACCGCGACGGGGCGATCACCGAGGTGCTGGTCCGCACCCGCCAGATGCACCGCGTCGCCGAAGCGGGCGTCGTGGCCCTCGGCAGCCCCTACCCCACCGCGGACACCTCCGAGGACGGGGAGCGCACCGCCGACGGGGAGCGCGCGACCGACCCCACCCGCCCCGGCTGGCTCTCCCGCCTCCTCGAATGGCAGCGCGACGCCTCCGACCCCGACACCTTCTGGACCGCGCTGCACGAGGAGCTCGCCCAGGACCGGGAGATCACCGTCTTCTCCTCCGGCGGCGGCACGATCGGGCTGCCCGCCGGAGCCACCTGCGTCGACGCCGCCTACGCCCTCGACGCCGAAGCCGGGCACGCCTGCGTCGGCGCGCAGGTCAACGGCCGCCTCGTCTCACTCGGCACCCCGCTGCGCGACGGCGACACCCTGCACCTGCTGATGGCCTCCGGCGGGGTGTCCGGCCCGTCCCCCGAGTGGCTGGCCCACGCCCGCACCCCGGCCGCCCGGATCGCCATCAGCCGCTGGCTGGCCGCGCATCCGGCGGGCCCCGAGGACGAACCCGTGGCCCACCCGGTGCGCCCCGCGCCCGCGCCCGACGCCCCCGACCGCAGCGACCCGGTCGCCGTCACGGACGACCCGGGCGCCGCCATCCGGCTCGCCCGCTGCTGTACGCCCGTGCCGCCGGACGCGGTCACCGGGTTCGCCACCCGAGGCGGCACCGTCGCCGTACACCGTACCGAGTGCAACGCGGTCACCCGGATGACCGCCGCCGGGCGCACGCCGCGCTCCGTGCGCTGGCGTGACGAGCCGCCCGCCTCCGGATACCGGGTCACCGTGCGCGCCGAGGCGCTCGGCCGCCCACGCCTCCTCGCCGACCTGACCGAGGCCATCTCCGCCGAAGGGGTGGGCATCCTCGCCGCCGCCGTCGAGCCCCCGCAGGAGCAGCGGGTACGCCACACCTACACCATCGAACTCCCCGAACCCGGCGCCCTCCCGCACCTGATGCGCGCCATGCGCCGCGTCCCGGGCGTCTACGACGTCTACCGCGCCCAGCGCACCATCGCGGCCATGCCCTGAAGGACGAGTCACCGAAGTTAGCCAGATCGGGTGCCGCGCGGACGCGCCGCCGACGGCAGAGGCGGGCGCGCTGATAGCGGTGGTCCATGATCCTATTTCCGTTCCGGAGGGCCACCGCCGTCGCCGCGGCCACGACCGCCGTTCTCTTCCTCACCGCCGCCCAGTCGCGGGACGCGCCCCCGATCGGGCGGGGGGACCGCCTCTACCCGATGCTCGGCGACCCCGCGTACAACATCAGCGCCTACGACATCTCGCTGGACTACCGCGGCAACGACCGGCCGCTGGACGCCGTGACCCGGATCGACGCACGGGCGGTGACCGGGCTGGACCGGTTCCACCTCGACTTCAGCCACGGGACCGTGCGCTCGGTGACCGTCGACGGGCAGCCGGCGGCGTTCCACAGCGAGCGGGAGTGGCTGATGATCACGCCGAAGCACCGCATCCGGGCCGGGCGGCCGATGCGGATCACCGTCACCCACACCAGTGACCCCGGCGGCCCGGCCGACCAGGGCGGCTGGGTACGCACCACCGACGGCCTGGCCATGGCCAACCAGGCCGACGTCGCCCACCACGTCTTCCCCTGCCAGGACCACCCCTCCGACAAGGCGCTCTTCACCTTCCGCATCACGGCCCCCGACGGCCTGACCGCGATCGCCGGCGGCCTGCCCGTCGGCGCGCCCCGCAGGAACCGCGGCGGCACCGAGACGTGGACGTACCGCAGCGCCCACCCGGTCGCCACCGAACTGACCCAGGTCTCCATCGGGCGTTCGGTCGTGCTCCACCGCACCGGGCCCGGCGGACTGGCGCTGCGGGACGTCGTCCCGGCCGGCGACCGTGCGCGGCTGGCGGCCCGGCTGGCGATGACGCCCGGGCAGATGGCGTGGATGGAGAAGCAGGTCGGGCGGTACCCGTTCGAGACCTACGGGATCCTCGGCGTCGACTCGTCCACCGGCTTCGAGCTGGAGACCCAGACGCTCTCCATGTTCGAACGGCGGCTGCTGGTCGCCCCCGAGGCGCTCGTCGCACCGCTGATGGTCCACGAACTCGCCCACCAGTGGTTCGGCGACAGCGTCACCCCCGCCACCTGGTCCGACGTGTGGCTCAACGAGGGACACGCCACCTGGTACGAGTGGCGCTACCGCGCCGAGAAGAAGTACGGCGACTCGCTCGAAGCCCAGGCCCGCAGAGCCTACGAGGTCGACGACCTGGCCCGGGCCGCCTACGGACCGCCCGCCCTGCCCAAGGCGCCCACCGCGGGGAAACTCGGCATCTTCCGCGAGAACGTCTACGGCGGCGGCGCCCTCGTCCTCTACGCCCTGCGCCACCGCATCGGGGACGCCGCGTTCCAGCGGCTCGAACACGCCTGGGTCACCCTGTACCGCGACCGCAACGCCGGAACCGCCGACTTCGTCACCCTCGCCTCCCGCATCGCCGGGCACGACCTGAGGGGTTTCCTGCGCCCCTGGCTCTACGGCGGCAAGACGCCCGCGATGCCCGGCCACCCCGACTGGCACACGCTGAAGACCCCGCCGACGGCCGTCCCCACCGGCAAACCGGCGTGACGCGGGAGCGCGGGCGTGCCACCATCGTCCCTGCGGCCCGCCGGGCGGCCCCGGGAATCCTCCGGGCGCCGAAGGCGTTGTCGCAAGAGACGGACGGCCCGGCCGCCCGCCGATCCCGGCCCCTGACACAAAGGAACCAATGACCCACTCCACTTCATCCTCTTCATCCCCTTCGGCGAATCTCTCCGCGGCAGAGCGCCGGCGCCTTCCCGAGAGCCTTCGGGCCACCGCCCTGATGGAAGAGGACGTCGCCTGGAGCCTGGACGTCGACGAGGAGCGGGACGGCGACCAGTTCGACCGCCACGACCGCGCCTCGCTGCGGCGTGTCGCGGGACTGTCCACCGAGCTCCAGGACGTCACCGAGGTCGAGTACCGGCAGCTGCGGCTGGAGCGCGTGGTCCTCGTCGGCGTGTGGACCGAGGGGACCGCGCAGGAGTCGGAGAACTCCCTGGCGGAGCTCGCCGCGCTCGCCGAGACCGCGGGCGCCCTCGTCCTCGACGGCGTGATCCAGCGCCGCGACAAGCCCGACCCCGCCACCTACATCGGCTCCGGCAAGGCCCAGGAGCTGCGGGACATCGTGATGGAGACGGGCGCCGACACCGTCGTGTGCGACGGCGAGCTCAGCCCCGGCCAGCTCATCCACCTCGAGGACGTCGTCAAGGTCAAGGTCGTCGACCGTACGGCCCTGATCCTCGACATCTTCGCCCAGCACGCCAAGTCCCGGGAGGGCAAGGCCCAGGTCTCGCTCGCCCAGATGCAGTACATGCTGCCCAGGCTGCGCGGCTGGGGCCAGTCGCTCTCCCGGCAGATGGGCGGCGGTGGCTCCGGCTCCTCCGGCGGCGGCATGGCGACCCGCGGCCCCGGTGAGACCAAGATCGAGACGGACCGGCGCCGGATCCGCGAGAAGATGGCGAAGCTGCGCCGCGAGATCGCCGAGATGAAGACCAGCCGCGACCTGAAGCGCAAGGAGCGCAAGCGCCACCAGGTCCCCTCGGTCGCCATCGCCGGGTACACCAACGCCGGCAAGTCCTCGCTGCTCAACCGGCTCACCGGGGCGGGCGTCCTGGTGGAGAACGCCCTGTTCGCCACCCTCGACCCGACGGTACGCCGGGCCGAGACCCCCGGCGGCCGGCTCTACACGCTCGCCGACACCGTCGGCTTCGTGCGCCATCTGCCGCACCACCTGGTCGAGGCGTTCCGCTCCACGATGGAGGAGGTCGGCGAGGCCGATCTCGTCCTCCACGTGGTCGACGGCTCGCACCCGGTACCGGAGGAGCAGCTCGCGGCGGTCCGCGAGGTCCTGCGGGACGTGGGCGCGGTCGACGTGCCCGAGATCGTCGTCGTCAACAAGGCGGACGCCGCCGACCCGCTGGTCCTCCAGCGGCTGCTGCGCCACGAGAGGCACGCGATCGCGGTCTCCGCGCGCACCGGCGAGGGCATCGCGGAACTGCTCGCCCTCATCGACGACGAACTGCCGCGCCCCCACGTCGAGATCGAGGCGCTCGTGCCGTACACGCACGGCGCACTGGTCTCCCGGGTGCACGGCGCCGGCGAGGTGCTCGCCGAGGACCACACCGCCGAGGGCACCCTGCTCAAGGCCCGCGTGCACGAAGAACTCGCCGCGGAGCTGGAGCCGTTCACCCTGGCCGGGAGGCGCTGACCCGGCCGGCGCTCGACGGACGTCGCAAGGCCCGCCCCGGATCCCCGGGGCGGGCCTTGCGCCCGTCTGCCGCCGCTACCGTCCGGCGAACTTGCGGCTGATCGCGTCGTACACGCCGCGGGCCTCCGGGCCGAGGTGCGGACCGGCGAGCCAGGTGTTGCCGGCCGGGCCGATCGAGGTGTTCGACACCAGCGCCACCCGCCCGTCCGGCTGCCTGGCGAACCAGCCGCCGCCCGACGAACCGCCCGTCATCGTGCAGCCGAGGCGGTACTCCGTCGGCGCGGCCGGGTTCAGCGACAGCCGGCCCGGTCTGCCGACGCAGTCGTACATGCTCGCGCCGTCGAACGGCGGCGCGGCCGGGTAGCCCCAGGCACCCATCGTGCCGATCGCGGTGGCCGACGGCGCGTCGAACCACACCGGCAGCGCGGCGCCGACCGTCTCCTGCAGCGACCTGCCGCCGCCGTTCTCCGGCGTCACGTGCAGCACCGCGAAGTCGTACGGGGAGCCGTCGCCGCCGGTCTCGCCGCCGGTGTCGATCCACTGCCGGGACGTCGAGGCCCAGTCGGCCCACCACACCCCGAACGGGGCGACCTGCCGCACCGGTGCGCCGGCGACCCGGTCGGCGGGCAGGCCGGCGTCGTTGTACGACGGCACGAAGGCGATGTTGCGGTACCAGCCGCCCGCGCGTCCCTTGTGGGCGCAGTGGCCCGCGGTCCACACCAGGTCGGACCTGCCCGGGTGCGCCGGGTCCTCGACCACCGTGCCCGAGCAGACGAACGGGCCCTGCGGGGTGTCGAAGAAGATCTTGCCGACCGGCCCGGCGCTGTCGTGGTACGGCGCGGACACGGGCTGGGCGTCGACCGGGGGCGGCGGCGGGTCGCTGACCCCCTGGTCCTGGCTGCCGGCGGCCGCCGGCACCTGTCCGGCCGACGGGTCCTTGGCGTGCGCCATGCGGCCCGGTTTCCACAGGTTCCTGACGACCGGGTTGATGAAGTCGGCTGCCTGGTGGGCCCACTTGTCCCACTTCTTCCAGTCGCTCCGCCTCCACTTCCCCAGGTCCTGGGGCAGCCCCCCGGGCAGCGCCGAACCGCCGCCGCCCGCCCGGGTGACCGAGGGTCTGGGACTCAGCGGGCCCGCGGCGGCCGGGTCGTTGACACCGCAGGCGGTGGCCGACAGCGCGAGGACCGCGGTGACGGCTGCCGCGGCCGCAGCGGACCGGCTTGTGGTTGGCATCAGGTGATCCCCCCTGAACGTCCGACACATGCGGTGCGCGGCAGGCGCCGGGTCGGTCGGCCGTAAGCGGGGCCGTGGTTCCGCCGTGAACGCCCGCCGCCCGGTCGGCCGCCGCCCGAAGGATCTTGCGCCGACGCCGTTGCCCGCCGCCTTCTGATGCGTTGATACGGACGGGGAGTCATTCGCGTTCAACTCCCGGAAGGGAACCGCATCGTGGCCGGACCGCCATCCGTCCCCTGCCCCTCGGCGCAGGAGACCCCGTTGCCCACGGCGTGGGCGGCGCCGCAGCCACCCGGGCAGCAGTCCGCGCGGCCGTCGGCCACCGCGGAGGCAGGCGGCGCGGAGGCCATCCTGCGGCGGCAGGCCGCACGCGAGTCGGCGGCCCGCACCTACGCCCGCTTCCTGCCGATCGTGCCGGTCCGGGCCCGCGGCATGACCATCGAGGGCGCCGACGGCCGCCGCTACCTCGACTGCCTCGCCGGTGCCGGCACGCTCGCCCTGGGCCACAACCACCCGGTGGCACTGGAGGCCATCCGCTCCGTCCTCGACTCCGGTGCCCCGCTGCACGTCCTCGACCTCGCCACTCCCGTCAAGGACGCCTTCACCACAGCCCTGTTCGAGACGCTCCCGTCCGAACTCGCCGAGCACGGCCGCGTCCAGTTCTGCGGCCCGGCCGGCACCGACGCCGTCGAGGCCGCCGTGAAGCTCGTCCGCAACGCCACCGGGCGCGCCGGGCTGTTCGCCTTCACCGGCGCCTACCACGGCATGACCGCGGCGGCGCTCGCCGCGACCGGCGACACCGCGGCGCGCGCCACCGTCGGCGAGGCCGACGCCCGGGTGACCCGGCTGCCCTATCCGTACGACTACCGGTGCCCCTTCGGCGTCGGCGGCGACCACGGGGCCGAGCTGTCCGCCCGCTGGACCGCGAGCCTGCTGGACGACCCCAAGGGCGGCGTGCAGCAGCCCGCCGGGATGCTCCTCGAACCCGTGCAGGGCGAAGGGGGGGTGATCCCGGCCCCCGACGCCTGGCTCGGCCGGATGCGCCGGATCACCCGGGAACGCGGCATCCCGCTGATCGTGGACGAGATCCAGACCGGCGTCGGCCGCACCGGCGCGTTCTGGGCGATCGAGCACAGCGGGATCGTCCCCGACGTGATGGTCCTCTCCAAGGCGATCGGCGGCAGCCTTCCGCTGGCGGTGGTCGTCTACCGCGAGGAGCTCGACACCTGGCACCCCGGCGCCCACGCGGGCACCTTCCGCGGCAACCAGCTGGCGATGGCCGCGGGCACCGCCACCATGCGCTACGTGCGGGAGAACCGGCTGGCGGAGCGCGCCGCCACGACGGGCGCCCGGATGCTGACCCGGCTGCGCGCCCTCGCCGCCCACCACCCCGTCATCGGCGACGTACGGGGGCGCGGCCTGATGGTCGGGATCGAATTCGTCGAACCCGACCAACCCCGCGACGACTACGGCGCACTGCCCGCGGCCCCCCGCACGGCCGCCGCCGTCCAGGCCGAGGCCCTGCACCGGGGACTGATCGTCGAGATCGGCGGCCGCCACGGCAGCGTGGTCCGGCTGCTGCCCCCGCTGACCATCACCGACGAGCAGACCGAGGCCGTCCTGGACCGCCTCGCCGACGCGATCGCGGCCGCGGAGCGCACCGCCCGCCGCACCGGCTCACCCACGTTCCCCCACCGACCCCCGAGCCACGGAGCGCAGCGATGACCGCCCAACGGGAAGCCGCCGCCACGCCGGTACCCGACGCGCGGGAGGCCGCGGCACGGGCCACCGGCGGGCCCGTGACGAGCGGCACCCGGCCCGCCGGCGACCGCACGGCCCACGCCCGCCCCACCCGCGGCGGCGCCCAACTCCCGGAAGGGCCGGGGGAGTTCACCGCGGCCGCCTCCCGTGACGGCCGCGCGGCGCACCCCGGCGACCGCGACACGCCCCCGTCGGCCGGCCACTCGGCGAGCCGTGCGCCGGACGCGGGGACCACGCGTCCGGTCGGCGGGCCCGTACCCGCGCACCCGGCGGTCCCCGGCGCCGCCCCCGCAGCCGGTCCCCGGACGCGGAGCGTGCCCGCAGCCCGCACGCCGCCGCCCACGGCCCCCACCGCAGGCGCGGACGGCGACCCGTACCAGACCGCCGACGCCGCCGGTGCCGAGAACCTGCTGCGCTGCTGGGTCCGCGAGACCGGCATCCGGCCCGACCGGGACGGCCGGCTCAGGATCGCGCTGCGCGTCAGCGGAGTCGTGCTCGAAGTCCCCGTGACCCACTGGTCGCAGGTGGGCACCCACCGTTTCGGCCCGCCCCGGCTGGCCCAGTCACCCGCGAACGCGCTGGACGCCGTGACGCTCGCCGCCCTGCTCGCCCGGGAGGCCGGTACCGGCGCCGCCGACGCCGCCGAACTCGCCGCCCGCGTCGCCGACTCCGTACGGCGCACCGCGGTCTTCCTCGCCGACCGCCGCGCGCGGCCCACCGCGCCCGAGGGCACGACGCCCTTCCTCGACGCAGAGCAGGCGCTGCTGCTGGGCCATCCGCTCCATCCCACGCCCAAGAGCCGCCAGGAGCTCAGCGACGCGCAGGCCCGCGCCTACTCACCGGAGCTGCGCGGGGCGTTCGCACTCCACTGGTTCGCCGTGGACCGCTCCCTGCTCGCCGCGCACTCCGCCTGGACCGAACGCGGCCGAACGGTTCCCGCGGAGCGGCTCACCGCCCGGCTCGCCGGTGCGGCGCTGCCGGTGCCCCCGAGGAGTGTCGCGCTGCCCGTGCACCCCTGGCAGGCCGCGGACCTCGTGCACCGCCCGGCGGTACGGCAACTGCTCGACGCCGGGCTCCTGCGCGACCTGGGCCCGTACGGCGCGCCCTGGCACCCCACGTCCTCGGTCCGCACCGTCTACCGCGCCGACGCCCCGGCCATGCTCAAGCTGTCGCTGGGGGTGCGCATCACCAACTCCCGGCGGGAGAACCTGCGCAAGGAACTCCTGCGCGGCGTCGAGGTCCACCGTCTGCTGCGCAGCGGCCTGGCCGAGCATTGGCACGCCGTCCACCCCCGGTTCGACATCGTGCGCGACCCCGCCTGGCTCGCCGTGGACGGCCTCGACGGCGCCCCCGTCCCCGGGCTGGACGTCGTCGTGCGGCACAACCCCTTCGGCCCCGGTGACGACGTCGCCTGCCTCGCCGGGCTCCTCACGCCCGTGCCCCGCCCCGGGCACCCGGCGCAGCAGCCGCGGTCCCGGCTCGCCGAGCTGACCGAGCGCCTGGCAGCCAGCACCGGACGGCCCCGGGCGGCCGTCTGCGCCGAATGGTTCCTGCGCTACCTGGAGGCCGTGGTCCGGCCGCTGCTGTGGCTCGACGGCGAGGGCGGGATCGCCCTGGAGGCCCACCAGCAGAACACCCTCGTCGTACTCGACGCCGACGGCTGGCCCGCCGGCGGCCGCTACCGGGACAACCAGGGCTACTACTTCCGCGCATCGCACCGCAGGGCCCTCGAACAGCGCCTGCCCTGCATCGGCGACGGCAGTGACACGTTCGTCGCCGACGCCGTGGCCGACGAGCGCTTCGCCTACTACCTGGGCATCAACAACGTACTCGGACTGATCGGTGCGTTCGGCGCCCAGGGGCTCGCAGACGAAGGGCTGCTCCTCGCCGCGTTCCGCCACTTCCTGAAGCGGGCGGCGGCCGAAAGCCGCTCCTCGCTCCCGGACCGCCTGCTGCACGCGCCGACCCTGCGCTGCAAGGCCAACCTCCTGACCCGCCTGCACGGCCTGGACGAACTCGTCGGGCCCGTCGACACCCAGTCCGTCTACGTCACCATCCCCAACCCCCTCACCGCCGCGGCGGTATGACCCACCCACGGAGAGGAAGTGGCGCCAAACATGCCGCCCACCGACTCCAGCACCGACACCTCAAACGATCAGGCGCCTGCCGCACGGGACGAGGGCGGCGGACATCCCGCCGGCACCTCCGACGCCGAGGCCGACACCCTCGACCTGACGCTGCCGCCGGACGTGTTCGACCCCGGCCCGCTCACCGAGGCCGTCGCACCCGAGGCGTACGACGCCACCGCCGACTGCGACCTCCTCGACGACCTCGCCGAGTGGGGCCCGATGGCCACCCCGCGCGGGGCGTTCCAGCTCGTCCCGGTCGTGCTCAGCCGGGACCTGGCCATCATCACCCGGTGGATGAACGATCCGGCAGTCGCCGAGTTCTGGGAGCTCTCCGGCCCGCCCGAGGTCACCGAGGCGCACCTGCGCGCCCAACTCGACGGCGACGGACGCAGCCGCCCCTGCCTGGGCGTGCTGGACGGCACCCCGATGAGCTACTGGGAGATCTACCGGGCCGACCTCGACCCGGTGGCCCGCTACTACCCGGCCCGCCCCCACGACACCGGGATCCACCTGCTGATCGGCCGGGTCGCCGACCGGGGCCGCGGCCTGGGCGCCACCTTGCTGAGGGCCGTCGCCGACCACGTCCTCGACCACCGCCCGGCCTGCCCGCGCGTCGTCGCAGAGCCCGACCTGCGCAACAGCCCGTCAGTCGCCGCCTTCCTCACCGCCGGGTTCCGCTTCGCCGCGGAGGTCGAACTCCCCGGAAAACGCGCCGCGTTGATGACCCGTGAGCGCATTCTGCGCCACCTGCTGTAGCCATGCCTCCCCGCACCCCGACGCCACCGCGCCGCACCTCGACCGCCTCGCGTCCCCAGGAGCTGATACGTGCTACACCAACCCGCGGAACTCACCGCCGACAGCTGGGCCCGCGCCGCCCGTCGCCTTCTCGCCAAGCTCATCGGGGAGTTCGCCTACGAAGAGGTGCTCATCCCCCAGCCCGAGTCGGCGCCCCACGACGGCGCGGCGGGCACCCCGCAGACCGCGCGGCGGGCCACGGCCTACCGCCTGACCCTCGACGACGGCGTCGCCTACCGCTTCCTCGCCCGGCGCGGCGCCTACGGCCACTGGCGCGTCGACCCCGCCTCGGTCACCCCGACCGGCGACCCGTTCCACTTCCTGCGGCACGCACACCGCCGCATCGGCGTGACCGGTGACACCCTCGGCCACCTGGTCCGCGAACTCAACGCCACCCTCCTCGCCGACGTCCGCCTCGACGCCCACGCGCTGCCCGCCGACGCCCTCGCGGATCTCGACTACGCCGAACTCGAAGGCCACCAGACCGGCCACCCCTGGCTCGTCCTCAACAAGGGCCGCCTCGGCTTCTCCGCCGCCGACGCCCACCACTGGGCCCCCGAGGCGCGACAGGCCCGGTCGCTGCCGTGGATCGCCGCCCGCACCCCGCTCGCCGCCTACCGCGGCGTGGCCGGGCTCGCCACCCCCGACCGCCTCTACGCCAGGGAACTCGACCCCGCAGTGCACCGCATGTTCGAAACCGCGCTGCGTGAACGCGGCCTCGACCCGGCGGCCTACCTCTACCTGCCCGTCCACCCCTGGCAGTGGGACGAGACCGTGGCGACCCTCTTCGCCGCCTCCATCGCCGCCGAGGACATCGTGCCCCTGCCCAGCGACGGCGACCTGCGGCTGCCCCAGCAGTCCATCCGCACCTTCCTCAACCTCACCCACCCCGAGCGCCACACCGTCAAACTCCCCCTGTCCATCCTCAACACCCTCGTCTGGCGCGGGCTGCCCACCGAACGCACCCTGGCCGCCCCCGCCGTCACCGCCTGGGTGCACGCCCTGCGCGACGCCGACCCCTTCCTGCGCGACGACTGCCGCGTCGTCCTGCTGGGCGAGGTCGCCTCCGTCACCGTCGAGCACCCCGTCTACCGCGGACTTCCCCAAGTCCCCTACCAGTACAAGGAGTTGCTCGGCGCGATCTGGCGGGAGCCCGTCGCCCGCCACCTCGACACCGGTGAACGGGCCCGCACCCTCGCCGCATTGATCCACACCGATCCCGCGGGCCGCTCGTTCACCGCGGAGCTCGTCCGCCGCTCCGGGCTCGACCCGTGCACCTGGCTGCGCCGCCTCTTCGCCGCCGTGCTGCCGCCCCTGCTGCACTTCCTCTACCGCTACGGCACCGTCTTCTCCCCGCACGGCGAGAACGCCATCGTCGTCTTCGACGCCGACGACGTCCCGGTGCGCCTGGCGATCAAGGACTTCGTGGACGACGTCAACGTCAGCGCCGAACCGCTGCCGGAGCTGGCCGCCATGCCGGACGACGTACGCGACGTGCTGCTGACCGAGGAGCCGTCCTTCCTCACCCAGTTCATCCACTCAGGGCTCCTGGTGGGGGTCTTCCGCTACCTCGCACCGCTGTGCGAGGACCAACTGGGCGTCCCGGAAACGGAGTTCTGGCGGCTCGTGGCCGAGGAGGTCGAGCGACACCAGGCCCGCTTCCCCGAGCTCAAGGAGCGCTTCACCACCTTCGACCTGCTCACCCCGCGGATCGACCGGCTCTGCCTCAACCGCAACCGGCTCCACCGCGACGGCTACCGCGACCGGCCGCAGCGCCCGCACGCGGCGGTGCACGGCACGGTACGCAATCCGCTGCACGCACTGTGACCGGCGGGTGCTCCGCTGTGACGAACCGATTGCGGGGTTCGCTGTCAGTGGGGGCGCGTAGGGTGAGAGCACTATGAGTAAGCCCGCCCTCACCGATCTCCTGCACGCCGCCGTGACCGCCGTCGGCGGTGTGGAGCGGCCCGGCCAGGTCGCCATGGCCCAGGCGGTCGAGACCGCTGTCGACGACGGCTCCCATCTGCTGGCCCAGGCCGGCACCGGTACGGGAAAGTCCCTCGGCTACCTGGTGCCCGCGCTGGCGCACGGCGAGCGCGTGGTCGTCGCCACCGCCACGCTCGCCCTCCAGCGGCAGCTCGTCGAGCGGGACCTGCCGCGCACGGTGGAGGCGCTGAAGCCGCTGCTGCGACGCGAGCCGCAGTTCGCCATGCTCAAGGGGCGGTCGAACTACCTGTGCCTGCACCGGCTGCACGAGGGCGTGCCCAGCGACGAGGAGGACGGCCTCTTCGACCCGATGGAGCAGATGGGCGGCCCCACCAGCAAGCTCGGCAAGGACCTGGTGCGCCTGCGCGACTGGGCCGACGAGACCGAGACCGGCGACCGCGACGCGCTCAGCCCCGGCGTCTCCGACCGCGCCTGGTCCCAGGTCTCGGTCACCTCCCGGGAGTGCCTGGGCGCCACCAAGTGCCCGTACGGCGGTGAGTGCTTCGCCGAGGCCGCCCGTGAGCGCGCCAAGCTCGCCGACGTCGTGGTCACCAATCACGCACTGCTCGCCATCGACGCGATCGAGGGCGCCCCCGTGCTCCCCAGCCACGAGGTGCTGATCGTGGACGAGGCCCATGAGCTGGTCTCCCGCGTCACCGGTGTCGCCACCGGCGAGCTCACCCCGGGCGGGGTGAACCGGGCGGTGAAGCGGTCGGCCAGGCTCGTCAACGAGAAGGCCGCCGACAAGCTGCTGACCGCCGCCGAGGGCTTCGAGCGGGTCATGGAGCTCGCCCTGCCCGGCCGCCTGGAGGAGATCCCGGAGGACCTCGCCTACGTCCTGGCCGCGCTGCGCGACGCCTGCCGCCAGGTGATCACCGCGCTGGGGGAGGTCCGCGACAAGTCCGTCCAGGACGAGGACGCGGTCCGCAAGCAGGCCCTCGCCTCCATCGAGAACGTCCACGCGGTCGCCGAGCGCCTGCTGGAGGCCTCCGAGTACGACGTGATCTGGTGCGAGCGCCACGACCGCTTCGGCGCCTCGCTGCGGGTGGCGCCGTTGAGCGTGTCAGGGCTGCTGCGCGAGAAGCTGTTCGCCGAGCGGTCCGTGGTGCTGACGTCGGCGACGCTGAAGCTGGGCGGCGACTTCAACGGGGTGGCCGCGTCGCTGGGGCTGGCCCCGGAGGGCGTGGAGGGCGAGGATCTGCCGGTGTGGTCCGGCATCGACGTCGGCTCGCCCTTCGACTACCGCAAGCAGGGCATCCTCTACGTCGCCAGGCATCTGGCCACGCCGGGCCGGGAGGGCAGCCGCTCGGACATGCTGGACGAGCTCGCCGAGCTGATCGAGGCGGCGGGTGGTCGCACGCTGGGGCTGTTCTCCTCGATGCGGGCGGCCCAGGCGGCGGCCGAGGCGCTGCGCGGCAGGCTCGACTTCCCCATCCTGCTGCAGGGGGAGGAGACGCTGGGCGAGCTGATCCGTGCCTTCGCCGAAGACCCCGGGACGTGTCTGTTCGGCACCCTGTCGCTCTGGCAGGGCGTGGACGTCCCCGGCCCCAACTGCCAGTTGGTGGTGATGGACCGGATCCCGTTCCCCAGGCCCGACGATCCGCTGATGAGCGCGCGGCAGAAGGCGGTGGAGGAGCACGGCGGCAACGGCTTCATGGCGGTCGCGGCGACCCATGCTGCCCTGCTGATGGCCCAGGGCGCCGGCCGCTTGATCCGGGCGACCGGGGACCGCGGGGTCGTCGCGGTGCTCGACCCCCGGCTGGCCAACGCACGCTACGGCAGCTTCCTGCGCGCCTCGATGCCGGAGTTCTGGTACACGGTCGACCGCAATCAGGTCCGCAGGTCCCTGGCGGCGATCGCGGCTGCGGCGGACACCAGCAGCGGGGCGTAAGCAGGCCTCTGCACGCTCGCCGGGCTCGGATGACGGAACCCCGGAACCGGCGCAGGGGTCCCGGGGTCCGGTCGAAGGTCCGGGTCAGACTCGGCGGAGCACCGCCACGACCTTCCCGAGGATGGTCGCCTCGTCACCCGGGATCGGCTGGTACGCCGAGTTGTGCGGAAGCAGCCACACATGGCCGTTCTCCCGCTTGAAGCGCTTGACGGTGGCTTCGCCGTCGAGCATGGCGGCCACGATGTCACCGTTCTCGGCGACGGGCTGACGGCGTACCGTGACCCAGTCGCCGTCGCAGATGGCCGCTTCGATCATGGAATCGCCCACGACCTTGAGCACGAAGAGCTCACCGTCGCCCACGAGCTGACGCGGCAGGGGGAAGACGTCCTCGACGGACTCCTCGGCGAGGATCGGGCCGCCCGCGGCGATCCGTCCCACCAGTGGGACGTAGGAGGCGGAGGGCTTGCCCGTGGTGTCCGTCGGCTGCGACTGCGGGGTGTCGGAGCCGCGCACCTCGTAGGCGCGGGGGCGGTGCGGGTCGCGGCGGAGAAAGCCCTTGCGTTCCAGCGCCATCAATTGATGGGCGACGGAAGATGTGCTGGACAGCCCTACGGCCTGCCCGATCTCCCGCATCGACGGCGGGTATCCGCGGCGCTGCACCGAATCCCGGATGACTTCGATGACGCGGCGCTGCCGATCGGTGAGCCCGGAGCTGTCGGCGCGAATTCCCGGCGGGCGACCTGGAAGCGCTCGGCCTGGCTTGGGCGTGTCGTCGTTGATCGTGGTCATGGGATTGAGCCGGTCCTGGGAGCGGTCCTGGGCTGTGATGGCGGCGCTGTCTGCGGTGGTGGTCACGGCGGCCCCTCTCAAGTGTTCTCCCTAGTGAGACAACGGTAGTTGCTTTCGAAAGGTTGCGCCAAACACACGTTCGAGTGAACTTTCACGAATCGACTGACATGATCAAGTTATTGGGTGTAAGGGGACGCAATTGCATTCGGTGGAATTCAGCGCCCTGCACGGTGCCTTCGCGGCTCCTTCGCTGCCCTTCGCCGCCC
>CAYNNX010000070.1:20788-22555 GCA_964398515.1 uncultured Streptantibioticus sp.
CCGGAGCGCCGCCCGGAACGCAGTCTCGCCCGTCGCCCGGCCCGTCGTCCCGCCTTTCGCCCGGCCCGCCGTCCGTCCTTCGTCTGGCCGGCCGTCGCGAATGCGGCACCCAGTGTGACATCCCGGCCCGCCCGCACGGGGCGCAGGTGCCTCGCGTAGGCTCACAGGCGCCACGGGGGCGGTGGGTCTCATCGCCGCAACGGCGCCGCGCCCCACCCGGCGGCAGTGGCGACACGCGTGGGCACGGCTCGCGATCCGCCACCAGATCTAGTGGTTTGATGGGTTCCGGCTTCCCACAAGTTGTGGTCCCCGGGGCTTCACGGCCACGCGCATCGCCTATGCTTGTGGCTGCTTCGCGGGGCCCGGGAGGGCCACGGCGAGGTGACGTTCGCATACCGCGCGGCGGCACCGCGTGAGTACAGAGGGTGAGGAGGGAGAGGACATGCACTGCCCCTTCTGCAGGCACCCCGACAGTCGCGTCGTCGACAGCCGCACCACCGACGACGGAACCTCGATCCGCCGCCGGCGCCAGTGCCCCGACTGCGGCCGGCGCTTCACCACGGTCGAGACCGCGTCCCTGATGGTCATCAAGCGCAGCGGGGTGACCGAACCCTTCAGCCGGGACAAGGTCATCGCCGGCGTCCGCAAGGCCTGTCAGGGGCGCCCGGTCACCGAGGACGCCCTCGCCCAGCTCGGCCAGCGCGTCGAGGAGGCGGTACGGGCCACCGGCAGCGCCGAGCTGTCCACCCACGACGTCGGCCTGGCGATACTCGGCCCGCTGCGCGACCTCGACCTCGTGGCCTACCTGCGTTTCGCGTCCGTCTACCGGGCCTTCGACTCGCTGGAGGACTTCGAGGCCGCCATCCGCGAACTCAGGGACGCGGCGTCCCCGGCGTCCCCCGCCACCGGACCGGCCGACTGCCGGGACCGGTCGCCGGCGCAGGCAACCGGCCCGCGGACCGGGCACCCCCACGCCACCGGCGCGGACCCCAAGGTCCCCGCCCCGGCCAACCCCGCCGCCGGCTGAGCGGCGGCGCGGCCCCGCGCGCCCCGCGGTGAGAGCGCGCCGGCCGTGCGAGAAGACAGCAGGACATCGGACGTGCCGAGGCAGCGTTGCGTGCCGAGGCGGCAGAGAACACCGTGCGGCGGGAAGAACCGCGCACTTCAGGGCGTTTTGCCCGTATAGGGAGGCGGCATGACAGAGACGGCGAGCGGCCCGGCGCGCAGCTCTCGCAAGGGCGAGAAGGGCGAGAAGGCCGCCAAGGCGGTCAAGGGCCTGCGGATCGAGCGGATCCACACGACGCCCGGCACCCACCCGTACGACGAGGTGGTGTGGGAGCGTCGTGACGTCGTCATGACCAACTGGCGTGACGGCTCGATCAACTTCGAGCAGCGCGGTGTCGAATTCCCCGACTTCTGGTCGGTCAACGCGGTCAACATCGTCACCAGCAAGTACTTCCGCGGCGCCGTCGGCTCCCCGCAGCGCGAGCACAGCCTCAGGCAGCTGATCGACCGCGTGGTGAGGACCTACCGCAAGGCCGGCGAGGAGAACGGTTACTTCGCCTCCCCGGCGGACGCCGAGATCTTCGAGCACGAGCTCACCTACGCCCTGCTCCACCAGGTCTTCAGCTTCAACTCCCCGGTGTGGTTCAACGTCGGCACCGCCCAGCCGCAGCAGGTCTCCGCCTGCTTCATCCTGTCCGTGGACGACTCCATGGAGTCGATCCTCGACTGGTACAAGGAAGAGGGCGTGATCTTCAAGGGCGG
>CAYNNX010000071.1:0-19056 GCA_964398515.1 uncultured Streptantibioticus sp.
ACCGGCGGTCGCACCCTGGGGAATGCGACCGCCGGACCCGGTGCCGGCCGCCTCGCCCCCGGTCGCAGGGCGCGGCGGCACCGCGCGGGCACATGCGCCAGGGCACAGGCCCCTGGCGCATAACCTCTGCATGTACTGGTGCACGTACTGGCAGCACGTACAGTCGGCACATGCCCCCAGCACATGACTGGGGCACACGCATGGGCGTGCCCTGGCCCTGCGGTGGGAGCCGGGCCGGGAAGGCGCGTTCCTACATCACACCCGCCCGCGGGTGGCACACCATCTGGCGGACCCTGGCGGACCCTGGCGAATACTCGCACCCCCGCCTACCGGCCCATTAGTGTCGAACTCGCCGAGGAACCTGGGGGCTTGATGTGACCAAGGAAGCCAACACCCGACTCGCGGACCTGTTCGGACTCACCGGATGGTCCAAGGGCGAACTCGCGAGAATGGTCAACAGGCAGGCGGTGGCCATGGGCCATCCGCAGCTGTCCACCGACACCTCCCGTGTCCGCCGCTGGATCGAGACCGGAGAGACCCCGCGCGACCCCGTGCCGAAAGTGCTGGCGGCCCTGTTCACCGAGCGTCTCGGCCGTGTCGTGACCATCGAGGATCTCGGGTTCGACCGGCAGCGGCGTGCAGGGAAGAAACGGGCCGGTGACGACCTGCCCTGGCCACCGGAGCGAACTGCCGCGGTCCTCACCGAATTCACGGGAATGGACCTCATGCTCAACCGACGCGGTCTGGTGGGCGCGGGCGCCGCGCTCGCCGCCGGCTCCGCGCTCAGCGGTGCCATGTACGAATGGCTGCACACCGATCCGGCCCTCGCCGCCGACGCCCCCGTACTCGACGACCCCCTGCGCTCCGGCTCCGTCACGACGACGGCCGCCGGGCACGACCGGTACGAGGCGGCGCCCGTCGGCTCGGAGGAGATCGAAGCCCTGGAACGCTCCGTGGAGGTCTTCCGCGCCTGGGACGCCTCGCGGGGCGGCGGCCTGCAGCGCAAGGCGGTGGTGGGCCAGCTCAACGAGGTGGGCGGCATGCTGAACTACCGTCATCCACCGCATCTGCAGCGGAGATTGTGGGGAGTCGCCGCCAACCTCGCGGTGCTCGCCGGGTGGATGTCGCACGACGTAGGCCTGGAGCCCACGGCCCAGAAGTACTTCGTGATCGCCGCCCACGCCGCCCGCGAAGGCGGTGACCGCCCGAGGGCCGGAGAGGCCCTCTCCCGCGCCGCCCGCCAGATGATCCATCTGGGCCGGCCCGACGACGCCCTGGACCTGATGAGGCTGGCGAAGTCGGGCGCCGGGGAGGAGGCGCTGCCGCGCACCCAGGCGATGCTCCAGACCATCGAGGCGTGGGCCCAGGCCTCCATGGGCCGAGGGCAGGCGATGCGGCGCACCCTCGGACACGCGGAGGAGCTCTTCGTGTCCGACAAGAGCGATGTGCCGTCCCCCAGCTGGATGCAGATGTTCGACGAGGCGGACCTGCACGGCATGCAGGCGCTGGCCTACCGCACGCTCGCCGAACACGACCCCTCGGCCGCGGTCCCCGCCCAGCACCACGCTCGGCGCGCGCTGGAGCTGCGGTGCGGCGGCCGCGACCGCTCCAAGATCTTCGACTACATCTCCATGGCCTCCGCCTGCTTCATCGCGGACGATCCCGAACAGGCCGCAAGATACGCGCGGTTGGCGCTGCTGAGCATCGGTCAGACCTCATCCCACCGCACCTGGGACCGCCTGCGCGAGATGTACCGGCTCACCGGCCGGTACGCCGAGTACGGCAAGATCAACGATCTGCGTGAGGAGATCCGCTCGGCATTGCCCAAGGGCCCCGCCAGGCCCTCCAGCGCCCAGGCATGACAGCCCCGGTCCCAGTGGGGGACGCAGGAGCTCTGACAGCGGGGTACGCAGGACCGGGGGAACGCAGGGCTAGGCGATGCGGGCGACGAGCACGCACGCGTCATCCTCACGCCCGGGAGCGCCGAGTTCTTCGACGATCATCCGCACGCAGTCCTGGGCGTTGCGTGCCTCGGCGAAGCGCGGCCCGAGTTCGAGCAGGCCCGGGGCGCCGGACGCGGTGTCCAGCGCGGCCCTGCGCGGCAGGAGGCCGTCGGTGTGGAGGACAAGCAGGTCGCCGGGGTGAAGGTGCTCGGTGGTCTGCCCGTAGTCGGCATCGCAGGTCGCGCCGAGGAGCATGCCCTCGGGTGGCGCCAGCCTGCGTCCCGTCCCGTCGCGGAACAGCAGCGGGGCGGGATGTCCGGCCTGCGCCCAGGTGAGCGCACGCCGTTCGGCGTCGTAACGGCAGCACAGGGCGCTGCTCAGCGCCGGTTGGGCGGCACGGTCGAGAAGGTCGTTGAGCCGACCCAGCAGCGGTCCCGGCTCAAGGCCCGCGATCGCCATCCCGCGCAACGCCCCGAGCAGCATCGCCATGTTGGATGTGGCGGCGACGCCGTGGCCGGTGAGGTCGCCCACGGTCAACAGGGTGGCGCCGTCCGGCAGGTGCATCGCGTCGTACCAGTCGCCGCCGATCAGGGCGCTGGTGCCGGACGGCAGATAGTGGGCGGCGAGATCGAGCGCGGGAGTGCCGTCGCCGGGCGGGAACCGCAAGGAACCCCGCCAGGGGGGCAGCACGGCCTCCTGCAGCTCGACCGCCAGCCGGTGCTCCGCCTGTTCGGCCTGGCGCTGGCGTTCCAGCGAGTCACGGGACTCACGCAACATCCGCTGGCTGCGCCGCAGTTCGCTCACGTCCCGCAGCACAGCCCACAGGGAGGCGGTGGCGCCCTCGGCGTCGAGCACCGGCTCGCCCACCATGTGCACGGTGCGCACGGATCCGTCCGGGCGGACGATGCGGAGCTCCCCGTCGATGGGTTTGCCGTCCACCAGGCAGGCGGTCACCATCGCGGTCAGCAGCTGCTGGTCCTCGGAGAAGAGCCAGGAGGGCAGCTCGTCCAGGGTGAGCGGGCCGTCCTGCCGGGTGCGCCCGAAGATCCGGTACAGCTCGTCGGACCACGTCACGCCGTCGGTCAGCAGATCCCACTCCGCGCTGCCGGCCCGGCCGGGCAGCACGTGCTCGCCCACGGCCGGCGCGGACCGGGCGGGCGGCGGCGGCGGGACGGGCCGGTGGGCGGGGGCCCGAAAGGCGTCCTGGGCGTCGTCGCCCTCGGTGGCCGCGGGCAGCCCCTCCTTGAGCTGGCCGAGGTGTTCGCCGAGGTCGTCGAGGTGGTGCACGGCGAGGTCGCACAGCGCGCGCTGCCACCGTCCGTGCGCGTCGTCCTGCGAGGGCACCGCGTCACGCCGCACCGCATCGACCTGGCCGCGCAGTCTGCGCGCCTGCGAGATGAGCGCGTCGACCGCACCTGGGTCCGGCGACGGCGCGGAAAAGGGGTCCGCATGCAGGTCGGACGGCATGAGATTCTCCATGCGTGCTGTTGCGTGCTCTCTGCGTGATCGGATGCAGGCGCTGGGTGGCAGCTGGTCCAGTCACGACTGTTGCACAGAGAGCGATGCTCCGTAAGGGTTTCTGCGATACCCGATCCGGTGGTGCTTCTGGCATATTCCAGAGGCCAGGTATGAGGTCGCGCCACCCAGGCAGGCGTTCGGCCCGCAGGAAAGGCCGTTCGGTCGCCGTGACGGGCAAATACCGTGGCCGTCACCGCACGGGTGGGCCATCATGAACCTCTGATTCATGATGGCCCGAAGTGGGCAGGTGATGCCGACGGCGGTGAGCCGGTGCGTGCGGTCGGGGGACGCGCGAGCCGGGAGGGCCGTCACGGATGGAACAGACCCCCGAGACTCCCGGAGTGAGACAGTGCAGAACGGTGAACACCACAACCGTGGGCGAGCCGGACGAGTGCCCAGGTAGGGGACCTGCCGATTTTCGTTTGTCGACACTGCCTACCTCCAGTGAGGATTACCTCATGTTCGATCCAGACATAGCGCCCAGCGGCACCCTTCTCGGTCTCCTGCAAAGGGGACGCGGAGACGGGACCCTGCATGCCCTCGCGGAGGACCGGGCCCAGGCCCTGGCCGCGGTGGAGCAGTGCGTCGTGCGCGACCCGCGCCGCGACTGGCAGGTCGAGTCGCGCTCGCTGTACTACGCACGCCTGTACTCCGAGCTCGAAGGCGGGCTCGACGGGATCGAACAGCACCTCTTCCACGCCGACGACCTTCTCGACACGGCGGAACAGCGCACCGGGCTCGCCCTGTCGGTCCTCGGCCACCTGGCCGGATACGGCCGCCGGGACGCCCTGCGGCTGCTGCGCCAGTACGCGGCAACCGGCAGCAACTGGGAGTGGGCGCTCGACGAGTTGGCCCTGCGCGACGACGACGCGGGCCTGAAGTCGCTGGCGCCCGCCGTCCTCGACCGCTTCGCGCCCGGCCCGGAGGGCGACGCCGCCCTCGCCCGGGCCATGCGTGAGGCCTACGAGCCCAGGCCCTGGCGGCTGTGGGCCGAGGACCCGGTGCTCGGCGCCCGCGTCCGGGCCGCCGAGGAGCAGCGCTGCTTCGACCGCTGGCAGCGGCAGCTGCGCCCCGCCGGGCCGGCCCCCGGCTGGAGCGTGCGCGACGTGCTCGCGTGGGCCCAGGAGGGCGCGGACGCCGTCCCCGCCCACCACCGCGACGCCGCAGCCGCCCGCTGCCTGGCGGCCGTGGCCGGTCCCGAGGACCGCACCGGGCTCCTCGACGCCGCACGGCACGGCCCCGAAGGCGCCCGGGCCGCGGCCCTGCGCCACCTCGCCGACCGCCAGGACCCCGATGCCCTTCGGCTGATCGAGGCCGCTGCCGCCGACGCCTCGCCGGTGGTGGCCCGCGCCGCCCTGGACTCCTTCGCCCGGATGCGCAGCGCCGCCGGACTCGAGCAGGCTCGCCGCTGGGCCGGGCGCGACGACGAACTCGGCGCCGCCGCCGCCCGCATGCTCGCCGACCTCGGCGACGAGCGAGACGCTCCGCGGGTGCAGGCCGCGTTGCGCCGGGCCGTGCGCACCGCCGGGGCCGACGCTCCCGGCCTCGACGTCCTCGTCGACGGAGTCGGCCGCCTCTCGATCGGCTGCGCCGCGCCCGTGGTGCGCCATGTCTACCGCGAGACCTCCTCATCCCATCTGCGCGGCTGCGCCGCCCGTGCCCTGGCCGCCACCGATCCCTCGTTCGCCGAGGGCCTCGCCATCGAATGCCTGTGGGACTGCGAGGAGTCGACGCGGGTACTGGCCGCGCGGCACGCGGCGACCGGGGACGTACGGGTGCTGGCGCAACTGCGGCGGCTGGCGGCGGATCCGGCGGAGGAGGCCGAAGTGCAGACCGCCGTCCGCGGCCGTCTGCGCCTGGCGTAACGCCGTGACGCTGCCGCTGGGGTGAGCCGTCGGCCCCGGTCCCGGGGTCGGGCTCCGTGGGGGTGAGCCGTCTGCCCTGGTGCCGGGGGTCGTGCTGCGCGGGGGTGAGCCGTCTGTCCTGGTGCCGGGGGTCGTGCTGCGCGGGGGTGAGCCGTCTGCCCTGGTGCCGGGGTCGTGCTGCGCGGGGGTGAGCCGTCAGTCCTGGTGCCGGGGTCGGGCGGGCCGCCCGGGCCGATTGCCCGCCCGCTCCCCGTTGCCGGGTTCGTAGGTTCGGGCTGTCGTCTGGTCGTCTTGGGGCCGGGGCCGCGCCGGGGGTCTCCCGCAGCGCCAGCGTTCTCCTCCACGGTTTCTGCCGCACTTCGGCGGTCGCTGCGGGGAGACCCCCGGCAGGCGGTGACCCCGATCGCCCCTGCGCGCCGCACGGCAATCGGGCTCGGCGGGACGCCCGATCGCGGGATCGGGGCTGACGGCCTGGGCGGGTAACCAGCGTCCCGCGATCGAGCCGAAGGCCAGACGCTCACGGAACGTTCCACCCCGGGAAAGATCGACGTGGCCGGGGCCTTTCCGGCTACGTCGAGAACCGCAGTATGCGAGTAGCCCTCGTCACCGAATCCTTCCCGCCCGACATCAACGGCGTCGCCCACTGCGCCCTGCGCACGGCCGAACACCTCTCCGCCCGGGGCCACGACCCCCTCGTCATCGCCCCCGCAGGGCCCTCACGCCAAGCGGAGACGGACGCCGGGGCGCCCTGTCCGGTCGTCCGCGTCCCCTCCGTCCCCCTACCCGGCTACCGGCAGGTCCGGCTCGCGCTGCCCGGCCGCAAGGTCGCCGCCGCGATCGCCGCGCACCGGGCGGAACTCGTCCACCTGGCGAGCCCGTTCGTGATCGGCGCCCACGGCACGGCGGCTGCCGAGCGCCTCGGACTGCCGTCGGTGGCCGTCTACCAGACCGACCTGGGCGGGTACGCCCGCACCTACCTCGGGCTCGGGGAGGCCGCCGCCTGGCACCGCCTGCGCACCCTGCACTCGGCGGCCGACCGCACCCTCGCCCCGTCCACCGCGTCCGCCGCCGACCTCGAACGGCACGGCATCCCGCGCGTACACCTGTGGCCGCGCGGCGTGGACTCCGTACGGTTCGACCCGGCCCACCGCGACCCCGGGCTGCGCCGGTCGCTGGCGCCGCGGGGTGAACTCCTCGTCGGCTACGTGGGCCGGCTCGCCCCCGAGAAGCGGGTCGATCTGCTGGCCGCCGTGACCGCCGTGCCGGGCGTGCGGGTGGTGATCGTCGGTGACGGGCCCAGCGAGGCCAACCTGCGCTCCGCGCTGCCCTCGGCCGTCTTCCTCGGCCGCCGTACCGGTGACGAACTAGCCCGTATCTATGCCTCGTTGGACGTCTTCGTACACACCGGACCGCTGGAGACCTTCTGCCAGACCGTGCAGGAGGCGATGGCAAGCGGCGTGCCCGTCGTCGCCCCGGCCGCCGGCGGCCCGCTCGACCTCGTCGACCACGGCCGCACCGGCCTGCTGGTCGCGCCCGGCGACCCGGACGCGCTGCGCGAAGCGGTGCGCACCCTCACCGGCGCGCCACAGCTGCGGGCGGCGTACGCCACGGCCGGCCGGGCCGCCGTCGCCACGCGGACCTGGCAGGCGGTGGGCGACCGGCTCATAGGCCACTACGAGGATGTCCTCGCGGCGCGCCGGGTCACCGGGAGCGTGGCGGCATGACCCTGCGGATCGTACGACTGGCCAACTTCATCACCCCGGTCTCGGGGGGACTGCGCACCGCACTGCGCCACCTCGGGGCCGGATACCTGGCCGCCGGGCACGAGCCGGTACTGATCGTGCCCGGACCGGAGCGCCGTGACGAGGAGACCGAGCAGGGGCGGGTGATCACCGTGCCGGGGCCGGTGGTGCCGGGTACCGGCGGCTACCGGGTCCTCCTGGACCGCCGTGCCGTGGCCCGCACCCTGGAGGAGCTGCGCCCCGACCGGCTGGAGGTCTCCGACCGGACCACGCTGCGGTGGACGGGAGCGTGGGCGCGCCGTCGGCGTATCCCCGCCGTGATGGTGTCCCACGAGAGCGTCGACGGGGTGCTGGGCACCTGGGGGCTGCCCGCACCCGCCGCCCGCCGGGTCGCCGACCGCCTCAACTCCCGTACCGCGCAGACCTTCTCGCGCGTCGTATGCACCACGGCGTGGGCCGCGGCGGAGTTCGAGCGCATCGGCGCGCGCAACCTGGTCCACGCCCCGCTCGGGGTGGACCTCGACCGCTGCCGCCCGGACGTCCACGACGCGCGCGTGCGCGCCCGACACGCCTGGCCGGACCAGGTGCTGCTGGCGATGTGCACCCGCCTGTCGGTGGAGAAGCGGCCCGGCCGCGCGCTGGACGCCCTCGCGGTGCTGCGGGCGCAGGGGCTGCCCGCCGTGCTCGCCGTCGCGGGCGACGGTCCGCTCCGGGCCCAGCTGGAGCTCCGGGCGAACCGCGAGGAGCTGCCGGTGCGCTTCCTCGGGCACGTCGCAGACAAGGACCGCCTGTACGGGCTGATGGCGAGCGCGGACGTGGTGCTGGCACCGGGACCGGTGGAGACCTTCGGGCTCGCCGCGCTGGAGGCGATGGCCTGCGGTACGCCGGTCGTGGTGAGCGCCTCCTCCGCGTTGCCCGCGATCGCCGGGCCGGCCGGCCGGGCCGCCGCCGACACCGGGACCGCCTTCGCCGGCGCGGTGCGGGAACTGCTCGACCAGCCCGCAGCCGAGCGCCGCGCGGCGGCCCGGGCCCGCGCCGAACGCTTCGGATGGCCGGCGGCGGTCTCCGCGTTCCTCGCGGCCCACGACGCCGCCCCGGATCCCGTGCGGAGCCTGCCATGAGACTCCCTGAGGAGGCCGTACGGTTCGCCGTCCTCGGCGACTCGCTCACCGAGGGCCTCGGCGACCCGCGGCCCGGCGGCGGCTGGCGGGGCTGGGCCGTGCTGCTCGCCGACGGGATCGCGGCGGCGCCCGGCGGGGTCGATCTGCTCAACTGCGCGCGCAGCGGCGCCCTCACGCACGACGTGCTGGGCGAGCAGCTCGCCCTGGCCCGGGCGCACCGACCGCACCTGGCGGCCGTGATCGCCGGGGCCAACGACACGTTGCGCGGCGCGTTCGACATCGGCGAGGTCGCCGTACGGCTCGACGCCGTCTTCGGCGCGCTGCGGGCCGACGGCGCGACCCTGCTGACGGCATGCCTGCCCGATCCGGGCCGGATGCTGGGGCTTCCGTGGCCGCTCGCCCGACCGCTCGCGCGGCGCATGCAGGCGCTCAACGACGTGGTGCACGCCCTGTCCGACCGGTACGAGGCCGTGCACGTGCACGTCGCGCGGGATCCCTGGATCGGCGACCGCGCCTCGTGGAGCGTCGACCGGCTCCACCCCAGCGAGCTCGGGCACCGGCTGCTGGCGCGCGCCTTCCACCTGCGGCTCGCCGCCCACGGGCTGGCCCTCGGCCCGCCGCCGAGCACCCGCGCAGACGGCCCCGCCCCGACGCGCGCGGCCAGCGCCTGGTGGATGGCGACCAAGGGGACCGGCTGGGTCGTGGACCGCTGCACCGATCTGCTGCCGGGGCTCATGGTGCTCGCCGCCGAGGAGTGCCGGCACCGCCTGCGCGGCACGGACCATCTGCTCCACGCGCGCTCGCGCGCCGCGGTGCAGGCCGCGCTCGCCCGCACCGCGCCGCCACCCACCGCCCCGCCACGCACCGCGCCGACCGGGAAGAGCGCTGCGACAATGAGCGGGTGACGGGACGCTGGGAGTTCTGGATCGACCGGGGCGGCACCTTCACCGACATCGTGGGAAAGCGGCCCGACGGCGAGCTGGTCACCCGCAAACTGCTCTCGGACGACCCCGGACGCTACCGGGACGCCGCCGTCGCCGGGATCCGGCTGATGCTGGGGCTGGCCCCCGGCGAGCCGGTCCCGGCCGAGCGGATCGCGGTCGTCAAGATGGGCACGACGGTGGCCACCAACGCCCTGCTGGAACGCAGGGGCGAGCCCACCGTGCTGGTCGTCAGCGAGGGTTTCCGGGACGCCCTGCGCATCGCCTACCAGAACCGCCCCCGCCTCTTCGACCGCCGCATCCTGCTGCCGGAGGCCCTCTACGACCGGGTGATCGAGGTGCCCGAGCGGATCGGCGCCCACGGCGACGTCGTACGCCCGCTGGACCTCGAGGCGGCCACGCAGGCGCTGCGCGCGGCCCGGGACGACGGCTTCCGCAGCGCCGCCGTCGTCTTCGTGCACGGCTACCGCCACGCCGACCACGAACGGGCGGTCGGGGAGGCGGCCCGACGGCTCGGCTTCACCCAGGTCAGCTGCTCGCACGAGGTGAGCCCGCTGATGAAGCTGGTCCCGCGCGGCGACACCACGGTGGTGGACGCCTATCTCTCCCCGATCCTGCGCCGCTACGTCGAGGACGTGGCCACCGAACTGCGGGGCGTGCGGCTGATGTTCATGCAGTCCAACGGAGGGTTGCGCGAGGCGTCGCACTTCCGGGGCAAGGACGCCGTGCTGTCGGGGCCTGCCGGCGGGGTGGTCGGCATGGTCCGCTCCTGCGCCGAGGCCGGCCGCGAGCGCGTCATCGGATTCGACATGGGCGGCACGTCGACGGACGTGTCGCACTACGCGGGCGAGTTCGAGCGGTCGCTGGGCACCGAGGTCGCCGGGGTGCGGATGCGTGCGCCCATGATGAACATCCACACCGTTGCGGCGGGCGGCGGATCGGTCCTCCACTTCGACGGGCGGCGCTACCGCATCGGCCCGGACTCCGCCGGTGCCGACCCCGGACCGGCCTGCTACCGCCGCGGTGGACCGCTGACGGTGACCGACGCCAACGTGATGCTCGGCCGGGTCCAGCCCGCCCAC
Source organism: uncultured Streptantibioticus sp. (assembly GCA_964398515.1). Classification (GTDB taxonomy): domain Bacteria; phylum Actinomycetota; class Actinomycetes; order Streptomycetales; family Streptomycetaceae; genus CAYNNX01. Next base: position 10,213 of record CAYNNX010000071.1, read on the forward strand.
TTCCCGGCCGTCTTCGGCCCCGCCGGCGACCAGCCGCTCGACGCGCTGACCGTGCGGCGCCGGTTCGCCGCACTCGCCGAGGAGATCACCGCCGCCACCGGGGACCGCCGCGGCCCGGAGGAGGTGGCCGCCGGGTTCCTCGACATCGCCGTGCTCAACATGGCCAACGCGGTCAAGAAGATCTCCGTGCAGCGCGGCCGCGACATCACCCGGTACGCCCTCGCCACCTTCGGCGGCGCCGGTGGGCAGCACGCCTGCGCGGTCGCCGACGCGCTCGGTGTCGGCACCGTCGTCGTACCGCCGCTCGCCGGAGTGCTCTCCGCGTACGGGATCGGGGTGGCCGACGCGACAGCCATGCGGGAGCAGTCCGTCGAGGCCGAGCTGGGCGAGGAGTCGATGCCCCGGGTGCGCGAGGTGTGCGACCGGCTCGCCGCCCGCACCCGTGAGGAACTGCTCGCCGACGGGGTGCCCGCCGCCGCCGTCACCACCGCCGCCCGGATCCGGCTGCGCTACGCGGGCACCGACTCGGCGATCCCCGTCCCGCTGGACTCCGCGGCCGTCATGGCGCGGGAGTTCGCCCGCATCCACCGGGAGCGGTACGCGTTCACCATGGACAAGCCGCTGGTCGTCGAGGCCGTCACCGTCGAGGCCGTCGGCAGGGCCGGTGAGCCGGGCCGCCACGGGACCGAACCACCGCCGCGGGAGGGGGAGTCGAGACCCGCCGACACCGTGCGGATGTTCACCCAGGGCCGCTGGCAGGACACCCCGCTGTTCGAGCGTACGGCGTTGCGCCCCGGCGACACCGTCACCGGCCCCGCGATCATCGCCGAGGATGACGCCACCACCGTCGTCGACCCCGGCTGGCGGGCCGCCGTCGGCGACCAGGGGCATCTGCTGCTGACCCGGGTCCGTCCCCGGCCGTCCACGGTCGCGGTCGGCACGCGCGCCGACCCCGTGATGCTGGAGGTGTTCAACAGCCTCTTCATGGCGATCGCCGAGCAGATGGGGGTGCGCCTGGAGAACACCGCCCACTCCGTCAACATCAAGGAACGCCTCGACTTCTCCTGCGCCCTCTTCGACGCCGAGGGCAACCTCATCGCCAACGCCCCGCACATCCCCGTCCACCTCGGCTCGATGGGCGAGTCCATCAAGGAGGTGCTGCGCAGGAACGAGGGCAAAGTCCGCCCGGGGGACGTCTACGCGATCAACGACCCCTATCACGGCGGCACGCACCTGCCGGACATCACCGTCGTCACGCCCGTCTTCGACGAGCACGGGGAGAAGCTGCTCTTCCTCGTCGCCTCACGTGGCCACCACGCGGAGATCGGCGGCGTCTCGCCCGGCTCCATGCCCGCGTTCAGCCGGACCATCCAGGAGGAGGGCATCCTGTTCGACAACTGGCTGCTCCTGCGGGACGGCAGGCTGCGCGAGGCCGAGACCCGCGAACTGCTCACCCGGGGCCCGTACCCGTCCCGGGCCCCCGACGCCAACCTCGCCGACCTGCGCGCGCAGATCGCCGCCAACGAGAAGGGCATCCGCGAACTGCGGGCGATGACCGAGCAGTTCGGGCCCGACGTCATGCAGGCGTACATGGGACACGTCCAGGACAACGCGGAGGAGTCCGTGCGCCGCATCGTCGCGCGGCTGCACGACGGGACGTGCCGCTACGAGACCGACAGCGGCGCGGCCATCCAGGTCGCCGTCCGCGTCGACCGCGCGGGCCGGGGGGCCGAACTCGACTTCACCGGCACCTCCCCGCAGCAGCCCGGCAACGCCAACGCGCCCACCTCGGTGGTGATGGCGGCCGTGCTGTACGTCTTCCGCACGCTCATCGACGAGGACATCCCGCTCAACAGCGGCTGCCTGAAGCCCCTCACGGTCCGCATCCCCGAGGGCTCGATGCTCGCGCCGCGGTATCCGGCGGCCACCGTCGCGGGCAACGTCGAGACCTCGCAGGCGGTCACCGGCGCGCTCTACGCGGCCCTGAAGGTCCAGGCCGAGGGGTCGGGCACGATGAACAACGTCACCTTCGGCAACGACCGGGTGCAGTACTACGAGACCGTGGCCAGCGGTTCCGGGGCGGGCGACGGCTTCCACGGCGCCGACGCCGTGCAGACCCACATGACCAACTCCCGCCTCACCGACCCCGAGGTGCTCGAGTGGCGCTACCCGGTACGCGTCGAGGAGTTCTCCGTGCGCGAGGGCAGCGGCGGCCGGGGGCGGTGGCACGGCGGCCGGGGCGTGACCCGGCGGATCCGCTTCCTGGAGCCGATGACCGTCGCCCTGCTCACCGGGCACCGCCGCGTCCCGCCCTACGGCATGGCCGGCGGCGGGCCCGGGGCGCTCGGCGAGAACCTGATCGAGCGGGCCGACGGCTCCACCGAGCGGCTGGCAGGCTGCGACGTGGCGGAGGTCCGCGCAGGCGACGCCCTGGTCATCCGGACGCCCGGAGGCGGCGGCTACGGCTCACCGGAATGAAGCGGACCGGCGTGCCGGGCACGGCCTGAGCGGCGGCAGCGAGACACCGGTGCGGCACGACGCCCACGACGGGGTAGCCGCCGGTCGTCGGATGGTCGGCCAGGAAGAGCACCGGACGGCCGTCGGGCGGCACCTGCACCGCGCCCAGCACCATGCCCTCGCTGGGCAGTTCGCCCTCCCGCGCCCGCTCCAGCGGCGGCCCCTCGGTGCGCAGGCCGATGCGGTTGCTCGCCGAGGAGACGCGGTAGCGGCCGGTGGCGAGGGTACGCAGCCCCGCGGGCGTGAACCAGTCGTCCCGGGGACCGAGCACCACCGGCAGGACCAACTCCCGTACCGGAACGCCCGGTTGGGGCGCCACGTCGATCGCCGGCGGCGGCCCGCAGGGCGTACCCAGCGGCAGTACGTCGCCGTCGCGCAGCGGTGCGGGGCCCAGCCCCGACAGCAGATCGGCCGAGCGGCTGCCCAGCACGGCCGGAACGTCGATCCCGCCGGCGAACGCCACGACGGCGCGCACCCCGTGGCTCGCCGGGGCGGCCTCCAGCACGGCACCGGCCGGCACGCGCACCGCCGCACCCCACGCCACCGGGCGGCCGTCCACGGTGACCGGGCCGGGGGCGCCGGTGACGGCGGCCGTGACCGGGCGGCGTACCCGTACCGCACAGCCGGTGAGCGTGGTCTCCAGGGCGGCCGTTGCTCCGGGGTTGCCGACGAGCCGGTTGGCGAGCCGGAGCGCGGGCACGTCGAGGGCGCCCGCGCGGGGCACCCCCAGATGCGCGTAGCCGGGACGCCCGAGATCCTGCACCGTGGTGAGCGCGCCCGCGCGCACCACCGCGATCGCCGAGTCCGTCACGCTCCGGCCGCCTCGGGCACGAAGCGAACCCGGGTGCCGGGCTCCAGCAGCGCAGCCGGCTCCCGTTGCGGGTCCCACAGCACGGCGTCCGTGCGCCCCAGAAGCCGCCATCCGCCCGGCGAGGAGCGCGGGTACACCCCGGTGTACGGCCCCGCCAGGGCGACGGCACCGGCGGGCACGCTGGTGCGCGGGGTAGCCCTGCGCGGCACGTGGTACCGCTCGGGCAGCCCGGTCAGATAGGCGAAGCCGGGGGCGAACCCGCAGAAGGCGACCCGGAACTCGGCACCGGAGTGGATCCGCGCCACCTCCTGCGGAGCGCACCCCCACAGGGCGGCGACGTCAGCGAGGTCGGGGCCGTCGTAGCGCACGGCGATCTCGATCGCCTCGCGGTCCCCGGCGGTGAGCGGCGGAATCCGCCAGGTGGGCAACTCCGCGGCCAGCGACCGGGGTTCGGCGAGCCCGGTCAGCAGCACGGTGCGTGCCGCGGGCACGATGTCGCGCACCGGCGGCAGGGTTCCCGCGGCGGCCCGGCGCAGCAGCTCGGCGTGGAGCGCCTCGGCCGCCTCGCCGGTCGCGACCTCCACGAGCAGCGCGTCCTCGCCGACCGGCCGGGCGGTCAGGGGGCTCACGCGAAGCCCTCCACCCGTATCCCGGCCGCCTCCAGCCGGTCGCGGACCCGGCGGGCGAGCGCGGCGGCGCCGGGTGTGTCGCCGTGCACGCACAGGGAGCGGGCGGCGACGCGCACCGGGCGGCCGTCGATCGAGGCGATCCTGCCGTCCCGGGCGAGGCCGAGGGCGCGGGAGACCACCGCGTCCGGCTCGCTCACCACGGCCCCGGGCTCACGGCGGGGGACCAGGGTCCCGGCGGCGGTGTAGGCGCGGTCGGCGAACGCCTCCGCGACGACCTGCAGTCCGGCCCGCGCCGCCGCCTCGTGCAGCCGCGACCCGGGCAGTCCGAGCACCGCCAGCCCCCGGCCGGCCAGACGCACCCCCTCGATCACGGCGGCGGCCTGCTCCTCGTCGTGCACGCACCGGTTGTACAGCGCGCCGTGCGGCTTGACGTAGTGCACGGCCGTGCCCGCGGCCCGGGCGAAGACCTCCAACGCGCCGATCTGGTAGGCGACTTCGGCGGCGAGCTCGTCGGGCGGCACGTCCATCGTGCGGCGCCCGAAGCCCGCCAGATCCCGGTACGAGACCTGCGCGCCGACGCGGACCCCGCGCTGCGCGGCGAGTTCGCAGACGCGGCGCATCGTGACCGGGTCGCCGCCGTGGAAGCCGCAGGCCACGTTGGCGCTGGTGACCACGGAGAGCAGGGCCTCGTCGTCGGTGAGCCGCCAGCGCCCGAAGCCCTCGCCGAGATCGGCGTTGAGGTCGACCACCGCTTCCGCCGTGCTGACCGCTGCGGCGTCGGCGCCGGTCGGCGCGGCTGTGGAGGGCTCGGGCGCCGGGTCGGCCATGGGGACTCGTTCCGTTCCGTCGGAGTACCGGGGCCGCACTACGCTAGAGGATTGTTGAACGATCTCACAAGGGGTGTGCCGCGTCGTTCTACGATGTGGGCCCGATGTCGAACGGGATTGTGGATGGGACGTCGAAAGGACGTCGATCGGAGGCGGCACGGTGGCACAGGGCGTCGCCCGGCAGCGGGCCGGGGCACCCGGGCTGGAGGCGGACCGGCCGCTGCTCGGGCGGGCGGGGACCGCGGAGCGCGTCGCGGACGTCCTGCGCGACCGCATCGCCGAAGGGTTCTTCCCGCCCGGGACCCGGCTGTCGGAGGAGGTCATCGGCGGTTCGCTGGGCGTCTCGCGCAACACCCTGCGGGAGGCCTTCCGCCTGCTCACCCACGAGCGGCTGCTGGTCCACGAACTCAACCGCGGTGTCTTCGTGCGCAAGGTGACCGTGGAGGACCTCACCGACCTGTACCGCGTGCGTGAGCTGGTCGAATGCGCCGCCGTACGCGGCCTCGGGGCGCCGCCGTACGCCCTGGAGGGCGTCGAGGCCGCCGTCGTCGCGGGGGAGCGGGCGGCGCGCGAGCGGGCCTGGCGGGAGCTGTCCACCGCCAACATCCGCTTCCACCAGGCGCTGGTCGCCCTGGCCGGCAGCCCCCGCACCGACGAGCTGATGCGCGGCGTGCTCGCCGAACTCCGGCTCGTCTTCCACGTGATGGACGACCCGCGCCGCTTCCACGAGCCCTACCTGACGCGCAACCGGCAGATCCTCGAAGAGCTCCAGGCCGGCCGCCCCGCCGAGGCCGAGCGGCTGCTGCGCGCCTACCTGGACGACTCGCTGGCCCAGCTGGCCCACGCGTACGCCCGGCGCGTCGCCGAGGGGTGAACCGCCCGCCGAGGGGCGGACACCGGGCCCGCAGGGGTGGGCACCGGGCGCCCGGTTCGCTTCACGCCGTCGAACCTCTTGTCGGATCGTTGAACAACCTCTAGCCTCCCGGCCATCCCCTCAGCCTTGTGGGGTCCTGTCGAGTCCTGTCGACGGAAGGCGGACCCATGATCGTTCTTCTCGGCGTCCTGGTGGTGATCGTCGGATTCGCCACCAAACGCCATCCCCTGCTGGTCGTCGGGGTGGCCGGAGTCGCCACCGCCCTGCTCGGCGGGCTGTCACCACGCGCGGTGCTCGCCGCCTTCGGCAACGGCTTCGCCACCAGCCGGTCGGTGACCGTCTTCGCCATCACCCTCCCCGTCATCGGCCTGCTGGAGCGCAACGGGCTCCAGGAGCAGGCCCGCACCCTGATCGGCAGGCTCGGCAAGCTGACCACCGGCCGGTTCCTCGCCCTCTACCTGGGACTGCGCCAGGTGACCGCGGCGTTCGGCCTCACCACCATCGGCGGACCCGCGCAGAGCGTGCGCCCCATGGTCGCACCCATGGCCGAGGCCGCCGCCGAACGGCGCCACGGACCGCTGCCGGAGCGGGTGCGGGAACGCGTCCTCTCCTTCTGCTCCAGCGCCGACACCGTCGGGGTGTTCTTCGGCGAGGACTGCTTCCTGGCGATCGGGTCGATCCTGCTCATCACCGGCTTCGTCAACTCCACCTACCACACGCACCTGGAGCCGATGCAGCTCGCACTGTGGGCCGTGCCGCCCGCCGTGTGCGCCTTCCTCATCCACGGCACCCGGCTGCTGCGCCTGGACCGCTCCCTCGAACGCGCCCTGGCACCCGAACCGGCCGCCGCGCCCGCGGCGCCCGCCACCGCCGACCGCGCCGGCTCCCAGGAGGCGAAGTGATCAGGTCCGAGTGGTTCTACTGGCTCGTGGGAGCCGTCTTCCTCGCCATGGCCGCCCAGATGGCCTTCGACCGCACCAACCCCAAGCGCTACGGCACCGCCGCCTTCTGGGGCCTGCTCGGCCTGTGCTTCTGGTACGCCACCTGGGTGGTACGGAAGACCGCCCCGGCCGAGCCGCTGGGGGCCGCCGTGCTCGCCATGGTCTGCCTCGCGGGATTCGGCCTCATCGGGCGCGGCACCCCGCACACCACCACCGCCGGGCAACGCGCGGCCTCGGCCGCCCGGCTCGGCAACCGGCTCTTCCTCCCCGCCCTGACCATCCCGCTCGTCGCGGTGTTCTGCGCCTCGCTGGTCAAACACTGGCGTATCGGCACCACCCCGGTGCTGGAGGCGGGCAGCGAGACCATCCTCGGCCTGGGATTCGGCGCACTCGCCGCCCTCGTCGTCGGCATGGCCGTCGTCCGCGAGCGCAATCCCGCCGTCCCGCTCCACGCCGGCCGCGGGCTGCTCGAGTCCATGGGCTGGGCGCTGCTGCTGCCCCAACTGCTCGCCGTCCTCGGCTCGATCTTCCAGGTGGCGGGCGTCGGCACCCAGGTCGGCAGGGTCACCGAACAGATCCTCCCGCACGGCCAGAAGTACCTCGCGGTGATCGTCTACTGCGTCGGCATGGCGCTGTTCACCGTCGTCATGGGCAACGCCTTCGCCGCGTTCCCCGTGATGACCGCGGCCATCGGCTGGCCCGTGCTCATCCGCCAGATGCACGGGGCCCCGGCCGTCGTGCTCGCCGTCGGCATGCTGGCCGGCTTCTGCGGCACCCTCGTCACCCCCATGGCCGCCAACTTCAACCTCGTACCGGCCGCGCTGCTCGAACTCAAGGACCGGTACGGCCCGATCAAGGCCCAACTGCCCACCGCGGCCGCCATGTTGGTGTGCAACATCGCCATCATCTCGCTGTGCGCCTTCTGACGCTTCAGTCCAATTGCTCCCCTTCTGATGCCTTCTGAGGAGGATCGCGTGACGCGCGTACTGCTCACGGGGTTCGAACCCTTCGGCGGTGAGGCTGTCAACCCCTCCTGGCAGGCGGCCTCGCTGGCCGCCGCCGACCCGCCGCCCGGCTTTCGGGTGACGGCCGTGCGCCTGGAGTGCGCCTTCGGCACCTCGCTCGCCCGGCTGCGGGAGGCGATCGAGCGCGTCGACCCCGACCTCGTGGTCTGCGTCGGACAGGCCGGCGGCTGCCCCGACGTCCGCGTCGAACGCGTCGCGATCAACGTGGACGACGCCCGCATCCCCGACAACGCGGGCCGCCGGCCCGTCGACGAGCCGATCGTCCCCGGCGGCCCGGCCGCCTACTTCTCCACCCTCCCCATCAAGGCGTGCGTGGCCGCCGTGCGCGCGATCGGGGTGCCCGCGTCGGTCTCGCAGAGCGCGGGGACCTTCGTGTGCAACCACGTCTTCTACGGGCTGTGCCACCTCATCGCCACCGAACGCCCCGCACTGCGCGGCGGGTTCGTCCACGTCCCCTACGCGCCCGAGCAGGTCGCCGCCTCTCCGCAGCCGTCGCTGCCCGTCCCGCGTGCCGCCGACGCCCTGCGCGCGGTCGTCGCCACCGCGGCCCGCACCCGCACCGACCTGCGCCAGGCCGAAGGAGCCATGCACTGACCCGGGCGCGCCGATTGACCGCCAATGTCATGTCTTCAAGGTGTTTTATCCGATACGGCCGTCGCCGCGGACGCCGCGCGGTGCCCCAACCGCGCCGTTTCGGCCGGTGTCGGTGGGACCGCTTAGTCTGTCCGACGTGACTTCTCCAGCCCCGGCCGCGGCCGTTACGCCCCAGCTCAGCGGGGCGTCGCGTCCAGCGCCGGGCCCGGCCGCCGACGAGGGCCTGGCCCGGCGGCTCAAGGCGCTCGCCTGCACGGCGCCCCTGCACGACCTCGACGCGCGCAAGGCCAACCTCGCCGGCGAGTACTCGACGTACGCGATGGCCGAAGTGGCGCTCGCCGCGATCGATCTGGTCACGCTCCACATGGACTTCGACACCGGAGCCGACCACGACGAGATAATCCACCGGCTGCTGCCCCGCGTCGCCGCCCAGGCCCCGGGCCGGAGCACGGAGGAACACGAACGGGTCGCCCGCTGGGTGCTGGAGAACCTGATCAACGTCGGCAGTGTGGACCGCGGGTTCCGCGCGGTCTACGGCACCTTCGGCACCGACGGCGGCTACGTGCGCCGGGACTACGACTTCAAGCTCATCGAGGAGGTCCCCGGCCCGGGCGGCGGCGTCTACC